>JAAWCD010000011.1 GCA_022793095.1 Oscillospiraceae bacterium
ATTGAAAGGATTGGAAAGAACTGGTATATTTTCACAGGTCACTACAAAATTACTGTGAACGCATATAGCTATACAATAATTACTGCACACAGAGTTGAAGCATAATCTGTATAATTCGGATGAATGAATTATTATACACTAAAGTCTAGAATCAAGGCGTTAGGAACACAGAAGCGAATTGGGAGTCAAGAAAAAGAAGCGAGAATAGCATTGGGGGGAAACCACATGGAACAACTCAAATTAACCCGCCCGTCGGCGAAATACCTGGACCAAATCAGCGCCTACCGGCAGGAATTTCTGGCACAGGCCGGTTCCATGGACGGCTGCGGCTCCCTGCGGACCATGGAGGCGGCAGCGTGGTTGGGGCAAGTGGAGCAGTTGTCCCGCCCGGAGACCACGCCCGAGGGCTGGGTACCAAGCACACAGTTTTTATATATCCGGGAATCGGATGGGCGGCTGGTGGGCATGATTCAAATCCGCCACTGGTTCAACGACCGCCTGCGGCAGTTCGGCGGGCACATCGGCTACTCCGTCCGTCCATCGGAGCGGCGGAAGGGCTACGGGACCCGGATGCTCCGGGACTGTCTGCCCCATTGCAGGCCGCTGGGGCTGGAGCGGGTGCTTATCACCTGCCGGGACACCAACGAGGGAAGCCGGAAAATCATTCTGGCCAATGGCGGGGTGTATGCGAATACGGTGTTTGACCCCGAGAATGGGGAGAATTTTGAGCGGTATTGGATTTCTGTAACAGCTTAACGTTCTTTTTGCTTCTTTTTCTTTCAAGAAAAAGAAGGAACAACAGCAAAGGATGTGTCTTATGAGGTATACGATTTTCGGCGAGTCCCACGGACCGGCCACCGGCGTCACCCTCACCGGCGTGCCCGCCGGGCTGACGCTGGACCTGGCCGCCATCGACCGGGAGCTGGCCCGCCGGGCCACCGGCAAAAACAACCTTTCCACCGCCCGGAGGGAGGCCGACCAGGTGGAATTCCTCTCCGGCGTGTTCGAGGGGAAAACCACCGGCACGCCCCTGACCCTGATCATCCGCAACACGGACCAGCGCAGCAAGGACTATTCCAAAATCAAACACCTGCCCCGGCCCGGCCACGCCGATTACCCGGCCTACCTCCGCTACGAGGGCTGCAACGACTACCGGGGCGGGGGCCATTTCTCCGGCCGTCTCACCGCGCCGCTGGTGGCGGCGGGGGCCATTGCCAAGCAATTGCTGAGCCAGGAGGGCATTTTCACCGGCGCTCACATCGCCTCCATTGCGGGCATTGAGGACGAACGGCTGAACCCGGTGGTCAACGAGCGGGACCGGCTGGAGGCCGTGGCGGAGAAGGAATTCCCCACCCTGTCCAGCGAGCGGGGCGAGGAAATGCAGAAGGCCATTCTGGAGGCCCGGAGCGAGGGGGACTCCGTGGGCGGCGCCATTGAGTGTATGGTCTGCGGCCTGCCCGAGGGGGTGGGGGCTCCTGACCTGGATTTGAATGTGGAGGGCATTTTTGCCCGGCATCTGTTTGCCGTGCCCGCCGTGAAGGGCGTGGAGTTCGGCGCGGGCTTTTCCCTGGCGTACATGCGGGGCAGCCAGGCCAACGATTCGATTTACATGGCGGGCAATGTGGTCAAGACCCGGACCAACCACGCGGGCGGGGTGAACGGCGGCATCACCAACGGCATGCCGGTGGTGTTCACCGTGGTCATGCGCCCCACGCCCTCCATCGCCAAGGAGCAGGACACCATTGATTTGGACACCTGGCAGAATGCTAAACTCACCGTGGAGGGGCGGCACGACCCCTGCATCGTCCACCGGGCTGTCCCGGTGATTGAGGCTGCGGCAGCTCTGGCGGTGTGCGAGCTGCTGGAGGTGTAGCCCATGGTAAACGTTCGATTTTACGATACAGCAGATGACAGCCGTTTGAAGTTCGCGGTAATCCTCTCCCGGTGCGGCACTCAGCTCGTATTCTGCAAGCACAAACAGCGGGACACCTGGGAGGTGCCGGGAGGCCACCGGGAACCGGGCGAGGATATTGACGCTGCCGCCCGCCGGGAGCTCTACGAGGAAACCGGGGCGGTTGACTTTTCCCTTGTGCCCGTCTGCGTCTACTCCGTTGCAAAAGAGAATGAACCCGAAACCTTCGGAATGCTGTATTACGCGGAAATCCGGAGCTTTGAGCCGGAGCTTCACAGTGAGATTGAGAAAATCCTGCTGACCGGGGAGCTGCCCACTGCGTGGACCTATCCGGAAATCCAGCCAAAGCTGCTGGCGGAGGCGCGAAAGCGGGGATTTCCGGTCTGATCTATCCAAAGAAAAGGAGCGAACAATGGACTATAAAACCCTTTGGACCACCAACGAAGACGTGGTCATTCTGGCCGGAGGCCAGGTTTCCGGAGACGTGACCATGGGAAAAGGCTGCTCGGTGTGGTATAACGCCGTCATCCGGGGGGACGAAGCCCCCATCACCGTGGGAGAGAACACCAATATTCAGGACTGCGCCGTGCTTCACACCACAGAGGGCTGCCCGCTGTCCGTGGGCAGCGGCGTCACGGTGGGCCACAGCGCCATTCTCCACAGCTGCACTGTGGGCGGCAACACCCTCATTGGCATGGGGGCCATTGTGCTGGACGGCGCACTGGTGGGCAGCAACTGCATCATCGGCGCGGGCGCGTTGGTGACGAAGGGTACGGTCGTGCCCGACGGTTCCATGTTTCTGGGCAATCCGGCCCGGCTCAAGCGGATGCTCTCCCCGGCGGAAATCGAAAGCAACCGGGAGAACGCGGAGGCCTATCTCAAGCGGAGGGAGAATTACCGCTGATGGAGGATTTGAAGGTTCTGCGGGGGCAGATTGACGAAATCGACGCACAAATCGCCGCCCTGTTCGAGAAGCGGATGGCTGTGACCCGCAAGGTGGGAGAATACAAGCTGGATCATGGTATTCCAGTGCTGGATCCGGGCCGGGAACGGGAGGTTCTGGAGAAAAAGACGGCCCTGCTGCAAAACAAGGCTTTGGCCTCCGATGTGACCGCCCTGTTTGAGTGCATCATGGGCCTTTCCCGGCAGCAGCAGCGGACGCTGGTAAAGGAGGAAAACGTCACCGGACTGGCCGGGTATTACGAGGCTCTGACCCAAAGCCGGGCACCCTTGAAGCACCCTCGGGTCCTCTACCAGGGGGAGCCGGGGGCCTACGCTGAGGAGGCCGCGGCCCGGTTTTTCGGGGAGGAGACGGAGCGGGGCCGGGTGGAGGCCTGGGAGGACATTTTCCTGGCTCTGCGGGCCGGGAAGGCGGATTATGGAGTAATTCCCATTGAAAACAACTCCACCGGGTCCATCAATGCCACCTATGATCTGCTGGCAAAATATCATGCCTTCATTGTGGGGGAGCAGATTGTCCGGGTGGACCACTGCCTCATGGCCCCAAAGGGGGCGTCGTTGGACACCCTGCGGGAGGTCCGATCCCACGAGCAGGGGCTCATCCAGTGCGCGGACTATTTGAAGGAGCATCCGGACTGGAAGCAGGTCCCCATGCTGAACACCGCCGCGGCCGCCAAATTTGTGGCGGAGCAGGGGGACGCCGGGCTGGCGGCCATTGGAAGCCCCAGGGCGGCAAGGCTGTACGGCTTGGACATTTTGGCGGCGAAAATCAACTTTAACGCGGAGAACTTCACCCGGTTTGTGGTGGTGTCTCCGGTGCTGGAGCGCCGGCCCCTGGAGGACAAGATCAGCGCCGCTTTCACCCTGCCTCACGAGAGCGGATCCCTTCACCGGGTAATGACGGTGTTCGCGGTCCACGGCGTCAATTTGCTCAAGCTGGAGTCCCGGCCCATCGTGGGAAAGAGCTGGGAGTACCGGTTCTTTGTGGACCTGGAAGGCAGCCTGTCCGATCCCCAAATGGACGGCGTGGTCCATGAGCTGGCCCAGCTGACGACGGAATTCCGAATCCTGGGCGGCTATCAGAGCGGAAAAAATATTGTGCTCACCGGCATGATGGGCTGTGGGAAAACGACCTGCGGAAAGCTGCTGGCAGAGCGGCTGGGCTGGGGGTTTGTGGACACGGACGCCCTCATTGAGCGGGAGTCTGGCCGGACCATTCCGGAGATTTTCGCCCAGGACGGAGAAGCGGGCTTCCGGGACTGGGAGCTGGGGGTCAGCGAGGCGTTGGCACAGGAGCGGCGGCTTGTCATCGCCTGCGGCGGCGGACTGCCCACCCGCGCGGATTCCATCGCGTCCCTGCGGTGCAGCGGAACGGTGTTTTTCCTCCATCGGGACCCGGGAGAAATCTACGATTCGGTGTCCATGGCGGGCCGGCCCCTGGGTCAGGACGGCAGAGAGGCGTTTCTGGAGCGGTTCCGCCAGCGGGAGCCCATTTACCGGGCGTGGTCGGACCATGAGATCACGGCCTTCGGTTCGCCGGAAGAGACGGTACATTCGATTTTGGAGGCGCTGCAATGAAATTTTTGATTATCAACGGGCCGAATCTGAACATGCTGGGGGTCCGGGAGCCCGGAGTCTACGGCGGGGAGAGCTACGAGCAGCTTTGCCAGCGGCTGAAGGCTTACGCGGCGGCCCATGGCGCGGAGGCGGACTGTGTTCAGTCGAATTATGAGGGGGCGGTCATCGACGCGATTCACGGGGCCAACGGGGTCTATGACGCCATCATCATCAATCCGGGGGCGTTTACTCATTACAGTTACGCCATTTTGGACGCGCTGAAGTCGGTGCGGGTGCCCGCGATTGAGGTGCACATTTCCAACGTACATCAGCGGGAGGAGTTCCGGCACAAATCGGTGACTGCGGCCGCCTGCGTGGGTCAGATCTGCGGCCTGGGCTTCTACGGCTACGAGGCCGCCATGTCTTACTTTCTTAGCGGCACCCTTTGCCGGGGCGCACAGATTTGAGAGGCAAAATCGTGGTTGACAAGAAAAATTGCGGGAATACTGGAAGATTTTTTAAGGAAGCCGGCCGCTAGGCAAACTGCCTTCCCATAGAAAAAGGAGCTGAAATGAAGAAACTTCAAATTCCCCATGTGGGCATGCGTACCATCAAGACCGCGGTGGCGGTGGCGATTTCCTATTTCATTTTTGAATCCCTGGGTCTGCTGTATGTGGACAGCTATGGCGGCGTGTGGGGCCACATCGGCCCTGCCTACGCCTGCATTGCCTGTGTCATCTGCATGCAGAGCTCGCTGGGCCAGAGCATAGAGTTGGGCCTGACCCGTCTGGCCGGCATTGCGGTGGGCGGATCCCTGAGCGTGCTCACGCTGGTGCTGGAGGGCTACCTGACCTATCCGCTGTTCAAAGCGCTGATGCTGGGCCTCACCTGCGTGGCCAGCATTTGGGTGTGCATGCTCATCAAGAAGCCCAACGCCTGCGTCATGGCCTGCATCGTCCCCTGTGTCATTCTAATCAATGACACCAGCGGGATCGACCGGTTCTATTATGGCGCGGCCCGTATTCTGGAAACGGTGCTGGGCGTGGGGGTGGCCCTTGGGGTCAACGCCCTGCTGCCCAACCATCACGCCAGTCCGGAGGAAGGAGAAGGAACATGAAGGTGGAGCTGACGAACCAAACCCGGAAGCTGTGCGTCATCGGGGATCCGGTGGAGCACTCCAAGTCTCCCCTGATTCAGAATACGATGATCCAGGCCCTGGGGCTGGACTATCTTTACATGGCGCAGTACGTGCCCCGAGGCGGGGCGGCGGCCTGGCTGGAAGCCGCGAAAACAGCCGGCTACGCCGGATTTAACGCCACCATGCCCCACAAGCTGGATCTGGTGCCCCTGATGGACGAACTGGACGAGGATGCCCGGATGTACGGCGCGGTGAACACCGTGGCCCTGCGGAATGGACGGGCCTATGGCTTCAACACTGACGGCCGGGGCTTTGTTCAGGCCCTGCGGGACGAGGGAATCGGTCCGGAGGGACGGACGGCGGTGCTGCTGGGCGCCGGAGGCGCGGCCAAATCCGTGGCCCTTAAGCTGGTTCAGCAGGGCGCGAAGGCGGTGTTTGCCTGCAACCGGACCCTGGAAAAGGCCGGGGAGCTGTGCAGGCTGGACCGGCAGGGCCGGCTGATTCCAGCAGGCTTTGACCTGGACACCCTTCGGGAGCTGTGCACCCGCTGCAGCCTGCTGGTCAACTGCACCTCCCTGGGCATGACCGGCGTGGCTGGGCAGTATCAGGACCTCACCTTTTTGGATGCGCTGCCGGAGGAAACACCGGTCTGCGACCTGATTTATGCCCCGGCGGAGACCCTGTTTTTGAAAGAGGCCCGGCGGAGAGGGCACCCCGCCTTCAACGGGCTTGGCATGCTGATCTGGCAGGCTGTATTCGCGCTGGAGCACTTTACGGAAACCAAAATCGATGGACAGGCGATGAAACATGTGTTAAAGAATGTTTGTTAGGGAAGAAAAATGTTTTTCTGAGGCTTGCATTTTTTCAAAAAAGCATTATAATAAGAGCATCATGCAATTGAGGAGGCATACCCATGAATAAAACCATCACTGCTGCGAACGCGCCCGCCGCAGTAGGCCCTTACTGCCACGCCAAGCTGGTTGGCAACACCCTGTACACCTCCGGCCAGCTGGGTCTGGTTCCCGAGACCGGGGAGCTGCCCCAGGGGGTGGAGGCTCAGGCTGTCCAGGCCCTGGACAATCTGAAGGCTGTGCTGAACGCCGCCGGGATGAACTGCGGAGATGTGGTCAAGACCACTGTGTTCCTGGCCGACATCAACGACTTCGCCGCCATCAACACCATTTACGCCAAGTACTTCCCCGGAGAGGCGCCCGCCCGCTCCTGCGTTCAGGTAGCCGCTCTGCCCAAGGGTGCGCTGTTTGAAATCGAGGCCGTGGCCGCGAAATAACCTTAAAAGCTGTATTCATAACCGGGGGCATGGCGATGAAAGACAAGGCCGGACGCCGTTCAACGGTTGTGAATACAGCTTCATATTGATTCATAACGCCCAAAAGCGCCGAAGAGGACTCTCTCTTTGGCGCTTTTTTGTTGTGCAATATAGCCAAAAATGTGCCGTGTTTTTTTCCCGCCGTTCGCACACTCCCCCCTTGCAATCCAGGGTGAAATGGGCTGTACTCAAACTATGAAAAAAATTCTTTATAGCTAAAAAAAGTAAGGAGGAATTTAGATGAACAAATCCGCTTCCCCGGCGTCCGTCTTTTCCCTGGACGGAATTCCACCGGCAGGCCAGCTGGTCCCTCTGGGACTTCAGCATGTGGTGGCCGCCATTGTGGGCATCATCACCCCGGCTATTATGGTGGCCAACACCTGCTCCCTGTCCGGTGCGGACCGGACCCTGCTCATCCAGGTTTCCCTCATCGTCACCGCGGTGGCAACCCTGATTCAGCTTTACACCATCGTCCACAAAATTGGTTCCGGCCTGCCCGTGATTATGGGCATCAGCTTTGCCTATGTGCCCACCCTGCTGGCCATCGGCGGGCAGTTCGACCTTCCCACCATCTTAGGCGCGGAAATTGTGGGCGGCTGTGTGGCAGTCGTGTTCGGCATCTTTGTCAAGCAGATCCGCAAGCTGTTCCCCCCGCTGATTACCGGCACGGTCATCTTCACCATCGGTCTGTCCCTGTACCCCACAGCCGTCCGCTACATGGCTGGCGGAGCGGGCAGCGAGGGCTTCGGCGGAGTGAAGAACTGGTCTGTGGCTCTGGTCACTCTGATTGTTGTGGTGGCGCTGCAAAACTTCGGGAAGGGCGTTCTGAAGCTGGGCGCGATTCTCTGGGGCATGATTGTGGGCTATCTCATGGCCCTCTGCCTGGGCATGGTGGACTTTTCCGCCGTGGGTCCGGCGGGCTGGTTCCAGCTGGCGGCCCCTCTGCACTTCGGCGTCAAGTTTGAAATCAGCGCCTGCGTTTCTCTGGCGGTGGTGTACGTGATTAACGCGGTGCAGACCATTGGAGACCTGTCCTCCACCACCATGGGCGGCATGGACCGGATGCCCACGGACAAGGAGCTGTCCGGCGGCATCATTGCCCAGAGCGTGGTCAGCATCGCGGGCGCCCTGTTCGGCGGACTGCCCGCCGCGACTTACAGCCAGAACGTGGGCATCGTCACGGTGAACAAGGTCATCAACAAAGCCGTATTCGCTTTTGCCTCTCTGATTCTGCTGCTGGCGGGCCTGGTGCCCAAGCTGTCCGCCGTTCTCACCACCATTCCCCAGGCTGTCATTGGCGGCGCGACCATTTCTGTGTTCGCCACCATCACCATGACCGGCATCCGGATGATAACCTCGGAGAAGTTCACCATGCGTTCCAGCGCCATAGTGGGTCTGGCGGTAGCCCTGGGCGTGGGCATCACTCAGGTGAGCGGTTCTCTTCAGGGCCCCGGCTTCCCGGCGTGGATCCATACGGTGTTCGGCTCCTCTCCCATTGTGGTCACAGCCATTGTGGCGATTGTGCTTAACCTGCTGCTCCCCAAGGAAAAAGAGAATGGATGATTAGGCCTTGTTTGAAACATGGCGGCATGTCCAAACGACGGTTCTTTTTCCGCCTGGGCGGCACAATTTTCCCTTGAAATCCGTCAGGATTCCTGCGGAAAAATTATTTGCCAGACGAAAAAAATCCCTCGCCGCTGGGCGCGTTGCCATTTGTCAACCAAGCTAGTCCATTCCCTTTGCCTCTTCAATATAGCTGTAGAGGGTGTACTTGGAAATTCCGAAGAATTTGCAGATCTTCCCTCCTGATTTGGTAATAAGAAACGCGCCGGTGTCGTTGAGGAAGCGGATGGCCTTCACCTTGTCCTCTTTGGTCATGAGGGCCACCGGCTTCCCCACCCGCTTGACACTCTGTTCAATAAGCTCATCCAACAGGTCGGATACGTTTCGTGCGATGGGCTCCGGCGTATCCTCCGTGGTTTCCGGCGCTGTGGCAGTGAACTGGCGGAGGGTCTCCTCCATGGCCAGCATCAGCGTGATGTCGTAGTTGATGGAGAAGATGCCAATCGGCTGCTGGTCGTCCTCGTCCCGGATATAGATGGTAGTGGATTTCAAGGTCTTTCCGTCCTTGGTCTTGGTCAGGTAGCACAGCCGGTCGTCAAAATTGACGGTCCCGCTGTTCAGCGCCTCCAGCACCACATGGGAGGGACCATCCCCGATTTTCCGGCCAGTGACGTGACCGTTTTCAATGGCCACAATGGAGCTGTCGGGATCGTTGGTCCGCAGGTCGTGAATGACCACCTCGCAGTTGGGCCCGAACTGGGCGGAAAGGGCCTTGGCCAAACGGAACAGGAATTGCAGCATGGATGCGTCAAACAACGTGTGTCCCCCATTTCCTACAGGAAGTTTATTTCCTACCTATTGTAGCACAGTTTTCCCTCATTGCAAGAAAAAAGATCTGAGCAAAAAATTGTTTAGATTGTCAGTCAAAATGACAGCGAAGCAAGCGTTCCGCTTTTGATAAAACATACAGGAGGTCATTGATATGCTGCTGATTGGCAACGGAAGGCTCATCACACGGAGCCAGGCCCTTCCCTATGTGGAGGATGGCGCGGCCGTCACGGATGGGGAAACCGTTAAGGAGGTTGGTACGCTGAGCGATCTGCGGGCCAAGTATCCGGAGGCGGAGTTTGTGGACGCCAGGGGCGGGGTCATCATGCCCGGCCTCATCAACGTACACACCCACATTTACAGCGGACTGGCCAGGGGCCTGTCCATTGACGGCTTCCATCCCACCAACTTTTTCGAGGTGCTGGATGGCCAGTGGTGGAACATTGACCGGCACCTGACCCTGGACGGCACCCGGGCCTGCGCCTACGCCACGGTGCTGGACTGCATTCGGGACGGCGTGACCACGATTTTTGACCATCACGCCTCGTTCGGGGAGATCCCCGGCTCCCTGTTTGCAATTAAGGACGTGTGCCGGGAATTGGGGATGCGGGCATGCCTCTGCTACGAGGTCTCCGAGCGGGACGGCGAGGAGAAGTGCGCTCAGTCCATTCAGGAGAACGCGGATTTTGCCAAGTGGGCCAAAGAGCAGAACAGCGATATGGTCAAGGCCATGTTCGGCGGCCATGCCCTGTTCACCATTTCGGACAAGACCTTTGAAAAGATGGTGGAGGCCAACGACGGTATGACCGGCTTCCATATTCATGTGGCCGAGGGCATGAATGACGTGTATGATTCCATGAAGAATTACGGCTGCCGGCCCATCAACCGGCTGCTGTACAACAATATTCTGGGGGAAAAGACTATGCTGGGCCACTGCATCCACATTTCCCCTGCGGAGATGGACATCATCAAGGAGAGCGGCACCATGGTCTGTCACAACCCGGAGTCCAACATGGGCAACGCAGTGGGCTGTTCCCCGGTGCTTCAGCTGTGGAAGCGGGGCGTTCTGATCGGCCTGGGCACGGACGCCTACACCCATGACATGCTGGAGAGCCTGAAGGCCGTCCTGCCCATGCAGCGTCACAACGCCTGCGACCCGGCGGTGGGCTGGTGCGAGGCCACAGGCATGCTGTTTGAGAACAACCGGGCTATTTGCGCCCGCTATTTCAAGAAGCCTCTGGGCGTGCTGGAGCCCGGCGCGGCGGCGGACGTGATTGTGATGGATTATAAGCCCTTCACGCCTTTCTCGGACGCGAATATTGATGGACACATGTTGTTCGGCATGATGGGCAAAAACTGCCGCACCACCGTTATCAACGGGAAGGTGGTCTACAAGGACCGGGAGTTTGTGGGTATCGACGAGGACCGCATCAACGCTTGGACCATGGAGCAGAGCAAAAAGCTTTGGGGTGAGCTGAACCACCGCGCCTATTGAGAGACGATTTTTCTCTTCTTTTTCTTGAAAGAAAAAGAAGCAAAAAGAACTTTAAACTGTTTTCTTGCAGAGACATTGAAATTATCAAGCTTTTGAGCGGGGGGATAGTGTGAAAGGGGGGTGGAGCCCCCGCTTTCGCGTGCAATCACCCGCCCGCAGGCGACGGATTTCGGCAGCATGCCGAAATCCGCTTACCGGAAACCAGCTATGCTGGTTTCCGGTAAGAAGCAAAAAGAACTTTAAACTGCTTAACATTGGGAGGTTTCATCATGAGTGATATCATGCGGCCCATGTCCTTCGGCCATTTGATGAATTGGATTCTGGAAGAGTATGAAAATTCCGGCTCCATCTTCGGCGTGTCCAAGCTGGTGCGCCACAGCGATGGGAAAGCTCTGCCCATGTTCAAGGAGAAAATTGAGTCTCCTTATGGACCGGCCGCCGGTCCTCACACCCAGCTGGCTCAGAACATCATTGCCGCCTATGTGGCGGGCGCCCGGTTCTTCGAGCTGAAAACAGTCCAGATCATGGACGGCGAGGAGCTGTCCAAGTGCGTCAGCAAGCCCTGCATCACAGCCGTGGATGAGTGCTATAACTGCGAGTGGTCTACCGAGCTCACGGTTCCCCAGGCGTATGGGGAGTATGTGAAGGCCTGGTTTGCCTGTAAGGTGCTGGCCAAGGAGCTGGATTTGGGCGACCCGGACGGCTTTGTGTTCAACATGAGCGTGGGCTATGACCTGGCGGGCATCAAGAGCGAGAAGATCGACCGGTACATCGAGGAGATGAAAGACGCCTCCGGCACCGGGGTTTGGCGGGCGTGCATGGACTGGCTGAACGCCAACCTGAGCCGGTTCCAGAAGGTGGACTCCGCCTTTGTGCAGGGGATTTCCCCCAGAGTGTCCGAGTCCATCACCGAGTCCACCCTCCACGGCTGCCCGCCTGACGAGATTGAGCGCATTGCTACTTATCTCATTACAGAGAAGAACCTGAACACCTACGTCAAGTGCAACCCCACGCTTCTGGGCTACGGCTTCGCCCGGAGCACCCTGGACAGCTTGGGCTTTGATTATATTGTCTTTGACAACCATCACTTCCTGGAGGACCTCCAGTGGAAGGACGCCGTCCCCATGTTCCGCCGCCTGATGGCGCTCACCGCTGAGCGGGGTCTGGAATTCGGCGTCAAACTGACCAACACCTTCCCGGTGGACGTGGCCGCCAACGAGCTGCCCAGCGAGGAGATGTACATGTCCGGCCGGTCCCTGTATCCCCTCACCCTGTCCCTGGCGGCCATGCTGACCAGGGAGTTTGAGGGTAAGCTCCGGATTTCCTACTCCGGCGGAGCGGACGCCCTTTCCATCCGCGCCCTGTTTGACGCGGGCATCTGGCCCATCACCATAGCTACAGCCATTCTCAAGCCCGGCAGATACCAGCGCCTGAGCCAGATTGGCGGCAAGCTGATGGAGATCCCCTACGAGGCGTGGAAGGGCGTGGATTTGAATCAGGTCACGGCACTGGTGGAGGCCATTCCCACCACGTCCCGCTGGAAGAAGCCCGCCAAGCCCGTTCCCAGCCGCAAGACGGATCAAAAGGTGCCGCTGATTGACTGCTTCCAGGCCCCCTGCCGCTCCGGCTGTCCCATTGAGCAGGACATTCCGGCCTATCTGGCGGCAGTGGAGGCCGGAACGTATGAGGAGGCCCTGGAGATCATCACCCAGCGCAATCCCCTGCCCTTTATCACCGGCACCATCTGCTCTCACCGCTACCAGGACAAGTGCATGCGCGGCGGCTACGAGGAGAGCGTCCACATTCGGGCCCAGAAGCTGAAGGCGGCTGAGGGCGGCTTTGCGGCGCTGCTGCCCAAGCTGAAGCCGGCCGCGCCTGTGGCAGGCAAAAAGGCGGCGGTGATCGGCGGCGGTCCCGGCGGCATGGCGGCGGCCTTCTTCCTGGCGAGAGCCGGTGTGTCCGTGACCCTGTTTGAGCAGAAGGACGCCCTGGGCGGCATTGTGCGCCACGTGATTCCCGAGTTCCGCATCTCCCATGAGGCCATTGACAGCGACGAAAAGCTGCTGAAGGCCATGGGGGTTCAGGTAAAGCTGAACACCAGAGTTCAGGACACAGCCGCCCTGTTCAACGAGTACACCCATGTCATCCTGGCCACCGGAGCCTGGAACAAGGGCAGCGCCGGACTGGAGTATGGCGGGGAAATGAACGTCATTGCGTTTTTGGAAGCGGCCAAAAAGCAGCCGGACAGTCTGAAGCTGGGTGAACATGTGGTGGTCATCGGCGGCGGCAACACCGCCATGGACGCGGCCCGGGCCGCCAAGCGGATTCCCGGTGTGAAGAACGTCTCTCTGGTCTACCGCCGCACCAAGCGCTATATGCCCGCCAGCCAGGAGGAGCTGGAGCTGGCCGAGGCTGACGGCGTGGCGTTCCGGGAGCTGCTGGCCCCTGTGGGCGTGAAGGACGGCGTGCTCACCTGCAAGGTGATGGAGCTGGGCGCGCCCGACGCCTCCGGGCGCCGTTCTCCGGTGGACACGGGCCGGACCGAGGAGATTCCCGCCGATACAGTCATCACCGCCGTGGGCGAGCGGGTGGACACCGGCCTCTACACCTCCAATGGTTTGCAGGTGGATGAGCGGGGCAAAGCCGTGGTCAACCCGGAGACCATGGAGTCCAGTGTTCCCCATCTCTATGTGGTGGGCGACGGCCAGAAGGGCCCCGGCACTGTGGTGGAGGCCATCGCGGGGGCGGCCAAGGCAGCCAAAGCCATCCAGGACTTCGCCCTGGACACCTACACAGACCGGAACGTGAATTCCGATTACAAGAAGCCCCTGGCCAGCCGGGGCGAGCTGTGCGGGGACTGCGCCTCCTGCGGGGAAAACCGCTGTCTGGGCTGCGCCACGGTCTGCGAGACCTGCGCCGAGGTCTGTCCCAACCGGGCCAACGTGCCCGTGGCGGTTCCCGGCATGCGCCAGCGGCAGATTGTCCACGTGGACGGCATGTGCAACGAGTGCGGCAACTGCGCGGCCTTCTGTCCCTACAGCAGCCGGCCCTACAAGGACAAGTTCACCCTGTTCTGGAGCCGGGAGGACTTTGACAACAGCGAGAATCCGGGCTTCCTGAAGCTGGACGGCGGGAAGACGCTGGTGCGGCTGGGCGGTTCCGTGAAGGAATACGACGTGGCCAGCGCCGCCTGCGGCCTGTACGATCCCCTGCGCCGCCTCATCTGCGCGGTATATGAGAATTACAGCTATCTGCTGAAATAAGCTCGTCTGCCCTCCGGCGTGAAAACGCCGGAGGGCGGCGGAGCATGGAAAGGAGGAAACGCGAATGGGTGAACGGTTCGCTTTTACAGTCAACGGAGTGCCGCGGGAGACAGAGGAGGAAAAGCCTCTGCTCCGCTACCTCCGGGACGACCTGGGCCTGCACTCCGTCAAGGACGGGTGCGGCGAGGGAGCCTGCGGCACATGCACTATCATTGTGGACGGAAAAGCCGTCCGGTCCTGCATTCTCACCACCAAGAAGGCGGTGGGAAAGAACATCCTCACCGTGGAGGGCCTGACAGAGCGGGAGCAGGAGGCCTTTGTTTACGCCTTCGGCAAGGTGGGTGCGGTCCAGTGCGGCTTCTGTATTCCCGGCATGGTGCTCTCGGGAAAGGCCCTCCTGGACCAGAACCCCAATCCGGACGAGGCCCAGATTAAGAAGGCCATTCGGGGCAATGTATGCCGCTGCACGGGCTACAAGAAAATCATCGAGGGCATCTCCCTGGCCGGAGCCATTCTCCGCGGGGAGGCACAACTGGACCCCGAGCTGGAAAAGGGCGATGTGTTCGGCGTGGGAGACCGGGCCTTCCGCATTGACGTGCGGGATAAGGTGCTGGGCCGGGGCGAGTACACTGACGATGTGGTGATGGAAGGTATGGTCCACGCCTCTGCCGTCCGCTCGGAGCATCCCAGGGCGAAGGTGCTGGACATTGACGCCGCGGCAGCTCTGGCCCTGCCCGGCGTGCTGGCCGTGCTCACCGCGGAGGATGTGCCCAACAACAAGGTGGGCCACATCCAGCAGGACTGGGACGTGATGATTGCCAAGGGAGGCATTACCCGCTGTGTGGGGGACGCCATCTGCCTGGTCATTGCGGAGACAGAGACCGTTTTGAAGGAGGCCAAGGCGCTGGTGAAGGTGGACTATGAGCCTCTGGAGCCGGTACGGAGCATCCACGAGGCCATGGCGGAGGGTGCGCCGGACCTCCACCACGGCGGCAACCTGTGCCAACAGCGCCATGTGACCCGGGGGGACGCCAAAACCGCCCTGAAGAACTCCAAATATGTGGTCACTCAGAGCTACCGCACCCCTTTTACCGAGCACGCCTTTCTGGAGCCGGAATGCGCGGTGGCCTTCCCCTACAAGGACGGCGTGAAGGTGTACACCAGCGACCAGGGCGTTTACGATACCAGACACGAGATTTCCATCATGCTGGGCTGGGAGCCGGAACGGATCGTGGTGGAAAACAAGCTGGTGGGCGGCGGCTTCGGCGGCAAGGAGGACGTTTCGGTCCAGCATCTGGCAGTGTTGGCGGCGTTGAAGGTAAAACGGCCCGTCAAAGTGAAATTCTCCCGTCAGGAGTCCATCCGCTTCCACCCCAAGCGCCACGCCATGGAGGGTACGTTCACGCTGGGCTGCGATGAAAACGGCATCTTTACAGGTCTTGACTGCGAGATCTACTTTGACACGGGAGCCTATGCCTCCCTGTGCGGGCCGGTGCTGGAGCGGGCCTGCACCCACTCCGTGGGCCCCTACTGCTACCAGAACACGGACATCCGGGGCTATGGCTACTACACCAACAACCCGCCGGCGGGAGCCTTCCGGGGCTTCGGCGTGTGCCAGAGCGAATTTGCCCTGGAGTCCACCATCAACCTGCTGGCGGAGCAGGTGGGAATCTCCCCCTGGGAGATCCGGTACCGCAACGCCATTGAGCCGGGGAAGGTCCTGCCCAACGGGCAGATTGCCGACTGTTCCACCGCCTTGAAGGAAACCCTTCTGGCGGTGAAGGACGCCTACGAGCAGAATCCGGGCCGGGCGGGCATTGCCTGCGCCATGAAAAACGCGGGTGTCGGCGTGGGCCTGCCGGACAAGGGCCGGTGCAGGCTGGTGGTCCAGGATGGGAAGGTGTGGATTTACTCCGCCGCCTCTGACATTGGGCAGGGCTGTTCCACAGTCTTTCTGCAAATTCTGGCGGAAACCACCGGTTTGCCGCTGGAGAGGATGTGCAACCGGGGCAGCAGCTCGGAGACTGCGCCTGACTCGGGCACCACCTCCGGTTCCCGGCAGACGCTTATTACCGGCGAGGCGGTTCGCATGGCGGCGGTGGATTTGAAGGCCGCGCTGGACCAGGCGGGCGGAGACCCGGGCGCGCTGGAGGGCCGGGAATTCTTCGCGGAGTTCTTCGACCCCACTGACAAGCTGGGCGCCGGCAAGCCCAACCCCAAGAGCCATGTGGCCTACGGCTTTGCCACTCATGTGGTCATTCTGGACGGCGAGGGCCGGGGGAAGGAGGTCTGGGCCGCCCACGACTCGGGCAAGGTGGTCAATCCCACCTCCATTCAGGGCCAGATTGAGGGCGGCGTTCTCATGGGATTGGGCTACGCCCTCACGGAAGACTTCCCCCTGAAGGACTGCGTACCTCAGGCCAAATTCGGCACCCTGGGACTGATGCGGGCGGACCAAATCCCCGACATTCACGCCATTTACGTGGAGAAGGAGGAGCTTCTCCCCTTCGCTTACGGAGCCAAGGGCATTGGTGAGATCACCACCATCCCCACAGCCCCCGCGGTCCAGGGGGCCTACTACGCCATGGACCATGTGCTCCGGACCAGCCTTCCCATGGAAAACACCTTCTACCGCAAGCCCAAAAAAGCCGCGCCGTAACAGACAAACTCCCCTATGCAGAAAGCTGCATAGGGGAGTTTTGGGTCCGCTGGATTCCGCCGCCCTGGCAGAGGGAAGCGCGGCCCGGATAACCGGGCCGCGCGCGGGAACAGGTTACTTCTCGATGGCCTCACGCTTCTTGTCCAGCATGAGCCAAGCCAGGCCGAGGCCGGAAATCAGCGCGAAGAGCGTCCAAATCCGGGAATCGTCGCCGGTCTTGGGCACGTCTGCCAAAGGAACATTCGCATTGGGAATGTCCACCACATCCGCGGCGGGAACATTGCCCATGGGTACATCCGCAACGGGGATATCCATGACCGGTACATCCGGGGTATCGGCCAGAGGCACATCCACATCCGGGATAACCACCTCCTCAGGCACGCCGGTCAGAGGCACATCCGCATCCGGGACGTCCACCTCAGGCGTGCCGGCCAGAGGCACATCCACATCCGGGACATTCACCAGAGGCACATCTTCCTCGGGGATGTTCACATCCGGGGTGTCGGGTGTGACAGGCGGGACGTCAGGGGTGCCGTCATCATCGCCGCCGTCGGGGTTGACGGGGGTGACGGGGTTGACGGGCCGCGTGGGGGGATCGTCATCGCCGTCATCCGGGTCCACGGGCGTCGACGGTCTCGGGTCCACAGGCGTCGTGGGAGACGGAGATGGAGACGGAGACGGAGACGGAGACGGAGACGGGTCCACAGGCGTCGAGGGAGACGGAGACGGAGATGGAGATGGCGTCGGTACATCCGAGCCGCCGCCAGACTGGACCGTCCAAGTACCGCTGATGGTCACGTCGCTGCCAGGCATTTCAAAGCTGCCAGTCCGGTTCCAGCCGGAGAAGACGTAGGTTCTGCCGTTCACAGCGGTGGTCCGGCCATTTGTATACATGGAATCGACATTCACGAGAGCGCCTTCCACATACATTCCGCCGTTGGGCAGGGTCTCAGCTGCGCCCTCGGGCAGGCCGGTCCAGCTGTAGGTCACGCGATACTGCTTTTCACTCCAGGTGCCGGTGATGGTCACGTTTCCGGCAGGCATTTCAAAGCTGCCGGTCCGGTCCCAGCCGGAGAAGACGTAGGTTCTGCCGTTCACAGTGACTTCAGAGCCGCTGGCGCGGGTATCCACAGTCACGGTGTCGCCTTCCTCGTAGCTCGCAGCCGCAGGCGCCGCCGGGTCAGTCGTGCCTTCCGGCAGGCCGGTCCAGCTGTAGGTCACGGTGAACTTGTCAGCTTCCTTCTCAGTCCAGCTGCCGCTGATGGTCACGTCCCCGGCAGGCATGGTGAAATCATCCGTGCTCCAGCCGGAGAAAACGTAGGTCTTGCCGTCCACAGTGATTTCCCGGTCCTTCGTGTAGGTGGTGTCCACGGTCACCGCGTCGCCTTCCGAATAACGGCGGCTGTCTGTGGGCAGGGTCACAGCCGCGCCCTCAGGCAGGCCGCTCCAGATATAGGTCACAGTATAGGTGGGCAGGACTTCCACACTAGAACCGGGCTTGTCGCCGCCGTCCTCGCCGCCGCCGCTCACGTTCGCGTTAGAGGAATCCTCCACCATACCGCGCGTGGGAACTTCGAGAGAACCGCTGCCCTCGACAGTGCCGCCGGGGCGTTGAGGCCGGTCGCCAGCAGCCCCAATCACGGGAATATTGGCGAACAGAGCCATTGCAGCCTGCGGTTCGGGGTTCTCGGGGCTGGTGTACGCCGCGCCGTGGGCCACATTGTGCAGAATGGGTTTGCCGCTGGTCGGGTTGGAAACCGTGGCGCTGTAGGTCAGGGTTACGATGTCGCCAACCTTGAACTCTTCGGGGCTGGTCATCTCCCAGGAGTACTTGGTCTTGCCGTCATCGAGTTCCGTCTTGCCAAGGTACTTCAGGGTCACGGCCTCACCGCCGGTTGTGGCGGTCACGCTTTCCGGGTTGTTCAGGGTCAGGCCGGGGTCCATGGTGTCATCAATCACCAGATTCCACAGGGAAGCGGTGCTGGTATTGGTGACCTTTACAGTGTAGTTGACAGTGCTGTCATGCTTGACCGAGCCCTCAGAGTCCCGGGACTTGGTCACGCGGATGCTGAACTTGTCGCCGGCCTTACCGTGGGTTGTATGAACAACCAAATAGTTCCACGATGTAATGTTTGTCCCTGGTTTCACATCGGGGTTCATACCGCCGCCGGTCGGAAGCGTCCATTTTTCACCATCATAATCATAATAAAGGGTGGCAGTCAGAGTTTTCGCACTGTCAGCCAGCAGATGTTCTTCGTTCCACACTGCTTCGCTGTCCTTAATCGACTGCGTCAAGTATTTGTTCTGCTGTTCCGTTGTAAGCTGAACTGTGCAGATGTACGGATACTGATTCTTGTTGTCTCCAGTGTTCGCAGTGACTTTACCGACGGTATAGAAGCCGGTTTTCAGCAGATACTCCGTGACAGCATGGCCGCTGTTCTCCACGTCGCACATGACCTGTACGCCAAGCCTGAGGTCGCGCAAATCGTCATCGGCCGGCGCGTCGGGAAGCTCGGGGAGCTTGGGTTCCACATGGTACACCACATAGTTGCAGAAGTAGTTTTCGCTGCCGTTCTTCTCGTAAACAATTTCAACACCGGGATTCAGGTTCTTAAGATTCTCATAATCCCATGCGCCGTCTTTGTAGTAGAACGTCACATCGACAGTGTCCTTCGTGGCAGCCGTGTACGTGTGGTCGCCTTTGCTGTTGTGCTGGAACCGTGTTGCAAAGTCGCTCTTGTAGAGCGTAACCGTGCATTGCCACTCGTAGTTGTCTTTTTCAGACGCGACTACCTCACCAGCGGTGTACTCAACAATGCCAGCGTTGCTATCGGAAGTCCGCAGACGCAGATTTTCCTTTTCGCCGCTGTGACCGGTATCCTTGCTGTCGCAGACTACCTGCACCCGCAGCATGCCATTGGTACCAGGAATCACGGGCGCCTCAGGCTTTTCAGAATTCTTCGTCCACGTGGCATAAAGGTATTCCGTTACGCTGACTGCATTTGCGGACGCTGTCACGGTGTGCGTGTCGCCGCCCTTCAGCACCTTGTTCTGTACTTCCCAACCGGCGAAGGTATAGCCCTCACGAGTGGGCACTTGGCTGGAAACGGTAAAGTCGACAGAGCCAGGAGCAGTACCCTGCTTGGTTTCGGATGCAGGCAGGTTCTTGACCTCGCCTTCCTCAGCAGGGGACGCCGCATAGACCAAAGTGTAGGGAATGGTCTTAGCGTCAGGCACAAGAGGCTCTACCTTTACGTCGTAGTAAATGTTTCCGATTGCAACACCTTTTGTACCCTTAAAGGCATTGTTTGTGAAAACTTCTGTTTGAATACTGTAATCCAGCATTACTCGACCAGATTGCCCAACAGTAGCGCCCGGCTTTGCTTGAAAATGCACAGACAAAACGCCGCCATCTGAAGTAACCCAACATTTCAGCCAGTTTGGGCACTTAAGTACCCAAGGCAACCCGCCACCAAAGCTCCAGTTGGTAGAAACAGCCATTCCGTAGTTAGTATAGAATACTTGGTTACCACAATCAACTGTCTCAGTTGCCCCAGTTGAGTCTACAACGACTTTTCCATAAAAGTCTTCGTCGGTATAATTGCCGCTTACACCTGGCGCAGATACACCGCCTTTGTTCCATTCCTCGTAAGTAAGGAAAGCGGTCTGTTTTACATTAGGGTCGGTTGTACCGACACCAACAGGGATGTCCAACGTCGTGAACGCCTCCATCCCCAGCGCCTCATCCACCGCATCAAGCGCGGCGGCATAAACGGCGGCGGCCTCCTGCACATCATCCCGGTCCTCGAACTCAGTGCCAATCAAAGCCTCATAGGCTCCGGCCACCTCGCCATAGAGGTATTCTGCCGCTTCCGCGGCGTTTTCCGTGGTGATCTCAGGGATAGCCTCCACCGCGTCCAGGAACGCCTGAACCTCAGCGGGAACCTCGTCGGGAACCTCGGGGGCTTCGTCCTTCGCTTCCGGCGCGGCGCAGGTCCACGCGCCCTCCGTGACGGCGTAGCACTCCTCGGAATGCTCATGGTCCTCCTCGGGGCAGACCTGCACGGACTCGGACACATAGCAGTCCCCGCCGTGGGTGTGCTCCTCAGACGCACAGGCCAGCACGCCCTCCTGGGTCTCAAAGCAGCTGCTGTCATGGGTGTGCTCCCCGGCCTCACAGGTCAGAGCGCCCTCCTCATCATAGCAGCCCTCTTCGTGAGCGTGCTCGTCTTCCTCGCAGACCTGCACAGGCTCAGCCGCCTCATAGCAGCCTTCGCCGTGGGTGTGCTCCTCAAGCGCGCAGGCCAGCGTGTCCTGGGTCTCAAAGCAGCTGTCCTCGTGGACATGCTTGTCACAGGCCAATTCCTGGGTGGATTCCGCCTGCGTGCAGACCCAGCCGTCCGCGTTGTGAATGTGCTCCTGCTCATCCGCGGCGAACGCGCTGACCTGAATCATGCTGAGACACATCACGAACGCCAGCAGCAGAGCCAGTCCGCGTTTACTCAGTTTTTTCAGGTTTGTCATTAAAAATTCTTCCTTTCTTTGCAAAATCGGACGCAAAGTATCCGGTAGCCGAACGAGCATAGGACAAACGTCCCTTAGCCTCAGACTTTGCTGTCCCAGCGTTTCCGCTGGTTTGCCAAATGCAACCGAACGAGCATAGGGAGACTGTATCCCCCGACAGCCTCAGGCTTTGCGCCCCATCGTTTCCAATGGTTTGCCAGACGCCTCCTTTCCCCGCCGCCATAGGCGCGTCTGGCGGCGGGCCAATTCCAGGGCGGAATCGCCTCGTTCATCCGGCTTCCTCCTTTCGGCCTGAATTTGAATCAGTCCTTCGCCGCCGGCTGGGCCGGGGTCTGGGCAAATTCACGCAAAAACCGGTCGTGGTACTCCTCTTCTCCCCGCTTCCGGGCTTTGACGGCGTCCTCAAACCGGGTGTAGCTGCCCAGGTAGTGCCGTTTCCCCTTGAAGCAGATGGTGGCCCGCCAGCGCTGCTTCGAGGTCCACCACTCCACGCCGGGCACGCCGCTGGTGTTATTGCGGCGCACAGTTTTCGCCCGCAGCATCTCCACGCAGGTGCCGTCCACATAGGACAGGCCCAGCGCGTGCCTGGGGCCGCCCGCGCCGTTCCCGCAGCCGCAGGTCTTGGTGTGTCCGCACCGCAGATGGTGGGTTTTCACCACCGTTTCCCGGCCGCAGCCGCACCGGCACCGCCAAGCGGTTTTGCTGCCCACGTTCTCCGCGGGGCCCAGGACGGTCAGATTTCCGAACCGCTGGCCGGTCAGGTCCAGCTTCTGACGGCTGTGCCCGTCCTGCTGGCCTGTTTTCACTCCATTTCGCGCTTGCCGCTTCATAAATCCACTCCTTTTGGCCCCTGTGTGATTTGCATAAATGTCTACCTTCCTGCAATGCGGTTTGCGCTCCGAAAAATTCCAAGGAAGGTATTGAAAAGGATGAATTTATGTGGTATTCTTTAACCATAAGCAATAGAAGGCCAGTTTGCAGGAAGGTAGACCTTTCTGCAAACTGGCTTTCTTGTCATTATCGCGCTGTTGGCGGCAGATTTAAAACGTTTGATGTGGCGGCGCACTTCCGGCCGGACAGTGAGGAATTTCTCCGGGGCATGGGGGAGAACGGGGCCGCCTGCCGCTACCTGTTGTCCAATATCTATTGTAATCCTGCAATCCCGAAAGCTGCACGGTAACTTCCCTCTTGCTTCTTTTAGAAAGAGGCATTATAATGGTTAAGCCTGTCCCGTCAGCGCTCCCTGTACCACGAAAGGCGGTCCCTATGTCCAGAGACTGGCAGGGACGTTTTCACATAGGAAAGAGAGGAAACACGAAATGATTCTTGCTATAGATATTGGAAATACAAACACTGTTTTGGGTGGAATTGAGGATGAAGCGCTTTGCTTTACGCTCCGCATCCGAAGCGACCGCCTTAAAACCGCGGACGAATACCTTCTAACCATCAAGGGACTGCTGGAGGTCAAGGGCGTGGACGTGGCCCGGATTGAAGGGGGCATCATTTCTTCCGTCGTTCCGGAGCTGAAAATTGTCATGGGCCGGGCTATGGAGGAGCTGACAGGCAAGCGGTTCCTCGTGGTTGGGTCTGGAATTAAGACAGGACTCAACATCAAGATGGACAACCCCAGCCAGCTGGGAGCCGACCTGGTCGCGGACGCTGTGGCGGCGCTGTCCAAGTATCAGCCGCCGCTGGTCTTTTTCGATATGGGAACCGCCACTACTCTGTCCGTAATCGACCGGCAGGGCAGCTATATCGGCGGCATGATTATTCCTGGACTGCGGCTGTCCGTGGATTCCCTGTCCGCCAGGGCGGCACAGCTGCCCTATATCAACCTGGACGGTCCGGAACAGCTCATCGGCACCAATACTATCTCCTGTATGCAGGCGGGTGCGATTTACAGCAACGCCGCCATGATCGACGGTCTGCTGGAGCGGGTGGAGGAAGAACTAGGCGAGCCAGTCACGGCGGTGGCCACCGGCGGGCTGATGGCTGCGGTGCTTCCCTACTGCAAGCGAAAGGTCGATTACGATGAGAACCTGATGCTGGAGGGACTGCGGATTCTCTACCATAAGAACTGCACCAGGCAGAAATGACGTTGTCCGGTTCTTTTCTTGTAAGAAAAGAACCAAAAGAACTTCAAACGACCGCGCCAAGAAAAATGCGGCTGGAGTCCATCCTCCAGCCGCATTTTGTAATTATGCTTCTTTTTTCCGGCGGCTCACAATCACATCCAGCAGCCGGTGGGCCGCCTCGTCCTTGCTCATGAGCGGCAGCGCAAGTTCATCCTCCGCAGAAATCAGGGTCAGCACATTGGTGGACCTGCCAAAGCCCGCACCCTCCTCCCGGAGGTTGTTCGCGGCAATCAGATCCAAATGCTTTTTCGCCAGCTTCATCCGGGAATTCTCCAGCAAACGCTCTGTCTCCATGGAGAAGCCGCAGAGGAACTGTCCTTCCCGCCGGTGCTCCCCCAACCAGCCCAGAATGTCCGAGGTCCGCTCCAGCTGCAAGGTCAGGTCCGTACCATCTTCAGACTTCTTGATCTTCTCCGCCGCCACCGATGCAGGCCGGTAATCGGCCACAGCGGCGGCCTTGATGATGATATCCTGTTCACCGCTGCGTGAAGTCACCGCGTCAAACATCTCCTGGGCAGTCACCACGTCTACTGTTTCCACATAGGCTGGTTTTTTGAGGGCTGTAGGGCCGGACACCAGCGTCACCACCGCGCCCCGGGCGGATGCGGCCCGGGCGATGGCATAGCCCATGGATCCGGTAGAGTGGTTGGTCAAAAACCGTACTGGGTCCAGGGCTTCCTGTGTGGGCCCGGCTGTGACCAGCACCCGAAGCCCCTCCATATCCCGCTCGTGAACCAGGGCATGGAGCACGATTTCCAGCAAATCCTCCGGCTCCGGCATCTTTCCCTGGCCCACCGCGCCGCAGGCCAGCCGCCCGCTGGCAGGCTCAACAATCTCCCAGCCGTACCGCCGCAAAGAGTGCAGGTTACCCTGGGTCACCGGGTTTTCATACATCTTGGTGTTCATGGCTGGGGCGGCAATTTTAGGGCAGCTGCAGGCCAGCACAACGGTCGTGAGCATATCATCTGCAATTCCATGCGTCAGCTTGGCCAGCACGTTGGCCGTGGCTGGGGCTATGAGCACCAGGTCCGCCTGGTCCGCCAGTGCGATATGCTCCACCTGATGGACGTAATTGCGGTCAAAGGTGTCCAGTGCCACCCGGTTCCCGGTGAGCGACTCGAAGGTGTGGGGGCCGATGAACTCCGCCGCGTGCTCTGTCATAAGCACCTGCACATTGCAATGCTGCTTCACCAGGGCCGAGGCCAACATCGCTGATTTATAACAAGCGATTCCGCCGGTGACGCCCAGCAACACAGTTTTTCCATTCAGCATAAAAAATCCCTTCTCTCATGATCCTGTTCTTCCATGCACGGTTTAAGGCCATGTTTCAAACAAGGCCTAAGCGTTTCCTTCTTTTTCGTTCAAGAAAGAGAAGGAAAACGTCTCGTTAGCTCCCTCGCCAGCAGGGCGAATTCCGGGATGCCCAGCCGTTCCCCCCGAATGTCAGGCGGGAAGCCGCAGGCCGCGATGGCCTCCGCCAGCTCCTCCTTGGACAGCTGGCTCCCAAACCCCGCGGACAGCCCGTTCAGCAGCGTCTTCCGGCGCAGGGCAAAGGACGCCTTGACCGTCCGGAAAAACAGCGCTTCATCCGCTACCTCTTCCGGAGCGGGCCGGGGCGTCATCCGCAGGACTGCGGAGGTCACTTTGGGCGCGGGCAAGAAGCACTCCGGCCCCACCTCAAACAACAGCTCACAGCGGGCATGATACTGACAGTAAAGAGAAAATGCCCCGTAATCTCCGGTGCCCGGCACGGCGCAGATCCGGCGGGCCACCTCCCGCTGAATCATGACGGTAATGGAAGAAAAGCACTGTGCTTCCAAGAGGGCTGTGATTACTGGTGTCGTAATGTTGTAGGGCAGGTTGGCGCAGGCCAGCGCCTTCAGTCCCGAAAACCGCTCCCGCACCAAGGCCGGGATGTCCGTCTTCAAAATGTCTCCGGAAATAACCTCCACATTGGTCCGGCCCTCCAGAGTCTCCGCCAGCAGTGGCAGCAGCGAGGGGTCCAGCTCCACGGAAACCACACGGTCCGCCCGGCTGGACAGCTCCTGCGTCAGAGGTCCAATACCAGGGCCGATCTCCAGCACCCCGCAGCCCGCGCCTGCGCCGGAGGCCTCTGCAATGTCCCGGGGCACCCAGTCCTGAATGAGAAAGTTCTGTCCCATGGACTTGGAGAACCGGAAGCCGTGCCGGTGGAGCAGCGCCTTGATTTCATTGCTGTCGCATACGTTCATGTTGGAACCGCCTTTTCCGCTTTTTCGATGCAGCCGCACAGAGCGGCAGCTTCTTTGTGTATTTTACCACACGCCGCAAAAGTTTTCAATTTTTTTGCCGCAGCCTCTTGACCTTGCCGTAACGTCAAGGGTTATACTGCCTTTTGTCAGGAGGGAACCGCCATGGAATACACCATTCAAAAGCTGGCCTTGCTGGCCGGCGTGTCCACCCGCACGCTGCGCTGGTACGAGCAGAAAGGTCTGCTGAAGCCAAGCCGGAACGGGGAAAACGGATACCGTCTTTACGGCCCGGCGGAGGTGGACCGGCTTCAACAGATTTTATTCTATCGGGCCCTCGGGGTGGAGCTGGCCCGGATTGGGGCAATTCTGGACGACCCCTCCTTTGACCGTTTGGACGCCCTGCGGGGCCACCTGACCGCCCTTCAGGCGGAACGGGACCGAATGGAAGAATTGATTCACACCGTGCGGCAGACCATTGCCGCGGAAGAAAGGAAGGAAAACATGTGTGATCAGGAAAAATTTGAAGGCTTCAAGCGGAAGCTGATGGACGAGAATGAAGCAAGCTTCGGCGCGGAGGCTCGGAAGAAATACGGAGACAAGCCAGTGGATGAGATGAATGGCAGGATGATGTCCCTGACGCCGGAGCAGTATGAGCGCTGGACCAGTCTGGACCTGGAGATTCGGGAGCGGCTGGCCGCTGCCGTCCGGTCCGGCATGAATCCGGCCGGCGGGGAGGGACAGACTGTTGCCGCATTGCACAGGGAGTGGCTCTCTTTCACCAGCGGAACGGTTTCTCCGGAACAGCATGCCTGTCTGGCGGACCTGTACGTTCAGGACCAGCGGTTTACCGCATATTACGACCGGGAGGCCAGCGGCTGTGCCGCCTTCTTGTCTCAGGCCATTCACCAATGGTTGAAACGCTGAGCTGGACATGTCCGGCACGCTCCCAGCAAAAAGCTCGGAATACTTTGTATTCCGAGCTTTTTGTCACAGCCACTGAACAAAGGCTGTTTTGTCCTCAGCATTGAAGCCCGCCTCGCGGTAGAACCGCAGCGTAGCTTCCTCCTTGCTGCCAGTCATCAGCATCAGCTTGTAGCAACCCGCCTGCCGGGCCAGCTCCCTGGCAAAGGCGAGGCAGGCTGAGGCAAGCCCCCGCTTTCTATGTTCCCTGTGAGTGACCACGTTTTCAATCAGACCGTAAGGGCGCTGTCCCCGAGTCAGGTTGGGCACAACCACCAGCACGCAGGAGGAAACAATACTTCCCTTCTCCTCCGCCACGATGATATGATGGTCCCCGTTGCCAAGAATCCGCTCCCAAAGGGCCAGCAGATCCGGCGTACGCTCCGGAACCGGGTTGTCATGCAGGTGGGTGTACAGGGACAGCAGATTCTCTAAATCGCCGGCCTGAATTTCCCGGATATCCATGGGATTCCCTCCCTTAAAGCGCCTCAATCATGGCCATTAGCTCGTCCACCAACTGGTCCTGAGGCACCTTTTTCACAATTTCCCCGTGCCGGAACAGCATGCCAACGCCATCCCCGCCAGCGATGCCGCGAAGCGGATAGCCCAGCTGGGAATGGAGCGGTCAGGTGCGGCGGTGCGGAACAGCTTTTCTGCATCCTCGGGCACGCGGGCCAGAGTACCGCCTTTGACCGGTTCCATCACAATGACCGGCTTGCCGTGGCGCACACAGACCTCGTAGTTCGCGCGGCTTTGGATCCACTCGCTCTCCCAGTCGAGATAGTTGATTTGAAGCTGCACGAACTCCACCTCTGGGTGCTTTGTCAGAATCTCATCCAGGCACACAGCGTCATCGTGATAGGAAAAGCCAACGTGCCGCACGAGCCCTTGGGCCTTTTTCTCCAGCAGCCAATGGAAGCAGCCGTATTTTTCAAACTTGGAAAGGCTTCCCTTGTCAACGCCGTGCAGGAGGTAGTAGTCAAAATAACCCGCGCCGGTTTTCTTGAGCTGCTCCTGGAACACCTTGTTGCAGTCCTCAGTTGAATCAAAGAACCCGGCATGGAGCTTGGTGGCCAGAGTGAAGCTGCTTCGCGGATGGCGGTCCACCAGGGCCTCCTTGGCCACATTTTCGCTGGCAAACCCGGCATACATCCACGCCGTATCAAAATAAGTAAACCCTTTTTCAAGAAACCGGTCCACCATTTGCTTGACCTGTTCCACATCCACTGAGGCGGCAT
Organism: Oscillospiraceae bacterium; assembly: GCA_022793095.1. Lineage (GTDB taxonomy): Bacteria > Bacillota > Clostridia > Oscillospirales > Oscillospiraceae > JAAWCD01. Next base: position 27,791 of record JAAWCD010000011.1, read on the forward strand.
TCGCCGGGTCAAGCTGCGGCAGACGCATGAGTCCAAAGCCTAATTTTTTTCATATGTACCTCCAGTTGATTTAGCGCCTGTCTCAACCTGATTCGCACGCATCCTGCTTGCATCGTTTCCGCCATGCTTCCCCAAAATCCCCGGCAATCCACAAAGGATTGCCTGCGGGTTTGGCTTCCCTTGACGAAAATTCTGACGGCGCAATCTGAGCACGCCGGATTCTGGGATAGGCTCTTATTCGACAAGGTATCCTACCACATAACGAACATCCTGTCAATGCGGAAGCAACACCTTGTCGGTTAAAAATTGACTCAGGGTCTTGTGTATGGTATTCTGAAACAAAATCAGCATAGGGAAGTGAAGCCATATGGGAAAGGTCAGGGCACGAACCGATGAAGAACTTGCCGCAAGGAAACAGGAGATCCTGTCCGCAGCCAGAGATTTGCTCATGACCATGAACTATGAATCCATCACGCTGGCTGCGATTGCAGAGAAAACCTCCATTTCACGGCCATCCATGTACCACTATTATGACAAAAAGGAGTGCGTGTTTGTTGATTTGATCATTCAGGAATACCGTGAATGGGGAGAGCAGATGGGAGCGCTTTTGGAGCGGAGATATTCCCAGGAACAGTTCTGCCAAGCAATGACGGATATCCTATGGGGACATGAAACACTCCTAAAACTTCTTTCTTTGCATCTGCCTATCCGGGACCCCAGCTGCGACGAGTCCATTCTGCGGCACTTCGCAAAGGAAACGCTCCCCTTTCAAAATACACTGAAGGAGGTCGTGGCATTCCAATTCCCCAATAATAGCAGTAAAGAGATAACTCTGTTTTTAATCCAGTTTTCGATATATTGCAATTCGCTGTACGAGACAAAGCATCTCGCCCAGAACCAGATGAACGCCATGCGGGAGATGCGGTTCCTTGATTTCATCCCCCCGGTAAAGGAGATCTGCTATGACGGCCTGATGAAATTGAGCGCGGGCCTGCTGATCAAGGAGTGAAACCAATGAAACAAAATCATCAGATTCCTGCCGGTATCCAAGTGCGCGGAGCGCGGGTACACAATCTGAAACATGCCGGTGTGGATGTTCCGCTGAATCAGATCGTGGCTGCCGCCGGGGTGTCCGGCTCCGGGAAAACAACCCTGATTTTGGAGAGCCTGATTCCCGGAATGATTGCGGCGGCAGGCGGACGGAAGCTCCCGAAACACGTTCGGTCTGTGGAGGCTCAGGGGATTCGGCAGGTGAAGCGCATCGACGCCGCCCCCATATCGGAGTCAATGTCCGCTCCACTGTATTTCAGACGCTGATCAATCATGGAGCCACAGTAGTGGTCATTGAACACGGTTTGGATGTGATTCGCGACGCGGACTGCATCATCGACATGGGACCCGGCGGCGGGGAAGCCGGAGGCCGCGTGGTGGCATCGGGGACATCGCGGGAGATTGCGGAAAATCCGAACAGCATCACAGGGCGTTATTTGAAGTAAAACGGTCTGATACTATCAAAACATTGGGTAGTCCGTAAAAATTCGTGTAAGCGAAAATCGGCAAAGCCAAGATTGGCGCGGCAAAAGCGGGATCAGGCGCCATTCGTTTTTGGATTGCTGTTTTACGGACGCCCACCTAAAGCAGCGCTCCCGTTTTTCCTGCAAGATACAGCGGGAGATCAGTAATATACCCATCCTTCCGGTATCCGCGCTTTCATAACTGCACCGGCCTTTGAACATGGAGATGATCGAAGGATAAACACATTTTCCTAGCCGTTTGCCTCACACCACGCCGCTATTTCCGCAATCAATTCCAGCGGAAGCCGCTTGTTGTAGGGAAGCTGAATCGTTCCTTTGCTTGTTTTGTAGTCCGTCAATCTGTTGGCAAACGCTTCCACAGCCTCCGGACCGGGGTACAGGCCTATGTGCCGCTTGAAGGCTGCGAACTGGATCAGGTTGCGGCCCTTCCAGTAGGTGGGCATGCTCCAGGAGATCTTCTCCTTGGCCGCTGGGATGCTGCCCTTAATGGCGCCATTCACCTGATGCAGATAGGGCTGAACATCCTCCGACTGGCTGATGATATATTCCTCGATCGTCTCCGGTGCTTTCCCACAGTAATGATCCTGCCCTTTTTTGCGGAAGGATCGGCCGCATTTGGGGCATACCCACGTGGCCGGTTCCTCCTGTTTCCGCAGAATCTTTTCCATGGGCTTGCCCTTGGCCAGCTCGTCGATGAGCTTGTCCAGGCAGCGGATCTCCCGCATAAGAGGGTCCTCGATCGCTTCCACCCGTACCCCGCAGACAGCGCCTTTGATCAGCGTCCGGTTGGGGTTGAGCGCAGGAGCATTACGAAAAAAGCCGCCATAACAGAGGTTAGAGGTACGGGCCTTTTCCATATCTTCCGTACCGTACCCTGTCAGCCAGCAGATGATCTCATCCACCTCGGCTTTTGTGCGGCCTTTTCTGGCGGCCTTGTTCAGCAGAGCATCATAGATTTTTCCGAAATCCATTCGGAAGACTTTTTCATTGTCCATGTTCGATACCTCCTGCTGCCTTCACTGTTGTTGCAGCCAATCTTCGATTTTTACCGCTGGGATGCCTTTGTAGTTCCCCCTAAGAGCCTGTTCAAAATCTCCTGGCACACCGTCTGAACCGGCCTTTTTCCGTCCAGCTGCGTCAAACATGCTCGGAATACATCCAGTATTCCTGCGCTTTTTTCCTTGCCGGACGAAAAAATTCCGGCCCATCCAGCG
>JAAWCD010000012.1 GCA_022793095.1 Oscillospiraceae bacterium
ACCGTCTGAACCGGCCTTTTTCCGTCCAGCCGCGTCAAACATGCTCGGAATACATCCAGTATTCCTGCGCTTTTTTCCTTGCCGGACGAAAAAATTCCGGCCCATCCAGCGCACCCGGAGATTTTAAACAGGCTCTAAGAAGCGGTACTATTAGGCGAAGTGCGCGCATTTGTGATCCAAAATCGTTGTTGGCAAGGCAAAAAAGCGCAGGAATACTGGATGCTTTTTTAACGATGCCAACGGCCATTTTGGCCGCAAGGACGCACGCTGAGGCGATTGGTACAGCTTCTTAGCCCAGGTTGCCCTCCAGCACGCTCAGCTGATGTGCCAGTTCAGCAGGCAGCTTATCGCCAAACTTGCCGTAGAATTCCCGGATGCCCGCGGCCTCTTCCTTCCAAAGCGCCTGATCTACGCTCAAAAGGCCGGCCAGGGTTTCCTTGGACACATCGGTGCCCTCCAGGTTGATGTCATCCACACGGGGCACATAGCCGATGGGCGTCTCCACCCCGTCAGTCTCATCAAAGCACCGCTTCATAATCCACTCCAACACCCGGAGGTTGTCGCCAAAGCCGGGCCAAATGAAGTGGCCTTCGTTGTCGGTGCGGAACCAGTTCACGTTGAAGATCTTGGGCAGGTGGGCCACTTTGCCCTCCATGTCCAGCCAGTGCTGCCAGTAATCGCCCATGTTGTAGCCGCAGAAGGGCAGCATGGCCATGGGGTCCCGGCGGACCACGCCCACCGCGCCGGCAGCGGCGGCCGTCGTCTCGGATGCCATGGTGGATCCGACAAACACACCGTGCTTCCAGTCGCGGGACTGGTAGACCAGGGGTGCGGTCTTAGCCCGGCGTCCGCCGAACACAATGGCGGAGATGGGCACGCCCTGGGGATTCTCAAACTCAGAGGAGATGCAGGGGCAGTTCTTGGCGGGCGCGGTGAAGCGGCTGTTGGGATGTGCGCCCTTCTCTGCGCTCTCCTGGCCGTTCCAGGGGTTGCCCTTCCAGTCCTTGGCGTTGACCGGCGGATTCTTGTCCAGGCCCTCCCACCAGACCGTATTATCATCCAGGTTGTGAACCACATTGGTGAAGATGGTGCCCTGACGGGTGGTGGACAGCGCGTTGGGGTTGGACTTTTCGTTGGTGCCGGGAGCCACGCCGAAGAAGCCGTTCTCCGGGTTCACCGCCCACAGGCGGCCGTCCTGGCCCACCCGGAGCCATGCGATATCATCGCCCACACACCAGACCTTCCAGCCCGCCTTCCGGTAGCCCTCGGGGGGAATCAGCATGGCCAGGTTGGTCTTGCCGCAGGCGGAGGGGAAGGCGGCGGACAGATAGCGGATCTCGCCCTGGGGGTTCTCAATGCCCAGGATGAGCATATGTTCGGCCATCCAGCCCTCATTCCGGCCCAGGTAAGAGGCGATCCGCAGGGCGAAGCACTTCTTGCCCAGCAGCACGTTTCCGCCGTAGCCGGAGTTGACGCTCATGATGGTGTTGTCCTCGGGGAAGTGGACGATGTAACGCTCCTTCTCATCCAGCTGAGCCTTGGCATGGAGGCCCTTGATGTAGTCCGGGGAGTCCCCCAGCAGGTCCAGGACCTTCTTGCCCACACGGGTCATGATGACCATGTTCAGCACCACATAAATGGAATCGGTCAGCTCAATGCCGTACTTGGCAAAGGGGGAACCGGGCACAGACATGGAATAGGGAATCACATACATGGTCCGGCCCTGCATGGCCCCGGTGTAGAGCTTTTTCAGCTTGGCGTACATCTCCACGGGGTCCATCCAGTTGTTGGTAGGTCCGGCATTCTCCTTCTCCCGGCAGCAGATAAAGGTCCGATCCTCCACCCGGGCCACGTCGTTCACCGCTGTGCGGTGCAGGTAGCAGCCGGGCAGCTTCTCCTGGTTGAGCTGAATCATTTCGCCGGTGGAGCACGCCTCTGCCCGAAGCGCCTCCAACTGCTCCTCCGTGCCGTCAATCCAGACAATCCGGTCCGGCTGTGTCATGGCCGCCATTTCGTCGATCCAGGTCAAAACCGCTTTGTTTGTGGTAAGAGCCAAAATAAATCCCTCCTGAGGTCAAATGGTGTGAGAATTTCTTCTTTCCCTTCCATTGTAACCGCATACCGCCAAAATTGCAAGAGAAAAGACGGATAATTTCACATCCCTCTCCTTTTCCAGGGACAGCGGGCCGGAAATCGGCCAATGAACAAGCGGACCGGGGAAGATTTACAGGGAAGAGGCGGAGTATGTGCGGCGAGGGCAAGCCCCCGCCCTACGCGTAAGCCTCAGAATCGGTTCCGCAAGATGGGAGGCACGGCCCGATGAGGTCATCGGGCCCTACTCTTCCGGTTCTAAAAGGGTATCTATCATATTCATGATACTGCTGCGTGCGCTGCCCCTTAGCTGCCGGTATTTCTTCATCAAGCTCGCTTCATCCTCGTTCAGGTCAAAGGGTTGCACCGCTTCTATCCTGTGTCGAATTTCAGTATTTCCCACCAAATATTACTTTCGAGAAAAAAGCTAGGAAAGATGGATCAAGAGTGCTAAAATAGAGAGTATGGAGTATATAGACTTAAGGAAAGTAGGGAGAGAGGGACTCAAGGAGATACGCCGGCAGGTCGTACGACTCAAGAAATTGGG
>JAAWCD010000013.1 GCA_022793095.1 Oscillospiraceae bacterium
ACTGGACGCGCATCCGTACCAATAACGTCATAGAACGGCTCAACAGGGAAATCCGCCGCCGCACTCGGGTGGTGGGCTCTTTCCCGGATGGCAACTCCGCCCTCATGTTGGTCTGTGCCAGGCTGCGCCATGTCACCGGCACTCAGTGGGGCAACAAGAAGTACATGAATATGAAGCACCTGGTGGCTGCTCTGGAGGACACCTCTATTGCCGGCTGACTTCATTCCAACCAGAGCCAGAGTCTGCATACTTATTTGCGAAATAATCTTGACACTACCTAGCCGCCTGGTATTGTAATAGCGGATATAGCCCTCAATCATCCGGACCAGATCCCGCTTGCAGGTAAAACGCCTGCCATAGTAGCGTTCCCGCTTCAAAATGCCCCAGAAGCCCTCCATGGGACCGTTGTCGATGCATTTGCCGACGCGGGACATACTCTGGGTCATCCCGGCTTGCTGGAGCTTGTGGTGGAAGGCTCTGCCGGTGTATTGGAACCCTCTATCGCTATGAAAGAGCGGATGGGCACCGGGGTTTGCTTTCACAGCCTTGTCAAAGGTTTTGTAAACTAGCGGATTGTCATTACGCTCGCTGAGCACATAGGATACGATTCTCCGGTCATACAGGTCAAGGATGGCGCTCAGGTAAAGCTTGTGTACCTTAATGCCTTCATACCATTTGAACTCCGTCACGTCGGTCAGCCATTTCTCATTGGGCTTGTCCGCATAGAATTGACGGTTCAGGATGTTCTCCGCAACATACTGTGGGTTCTTGGCCCGCCTGGTGCAGCCTTGGTTGGCGTACTTAATGGTGGATTTGATATCCCTGGCCCGGCAGATGCGCAGCACGCGCTTGTCATTGACACAGATACCATGGTCATGGCGAAGCTCGTCATTGAGCCTCCGATAGCCCTTATCCGGGCTCTGCTCATGGATCTTCTCAATTGTGTCAGCCAGACGCTCATTCTCCTCAGCCCTGCGGCTCAGTTTCCCACAAGCCCACTTGTGGTAGGCGGAACGGGCCACATGAAGCAGTTCGCAGGCCGCTTCGATGGGATACCCCTTCTCCTCATGACACCCCCGAATGGCTATATAAACCTGACGCTGCCTTACTTCCGAAAGGCATCTCTCCTCTCCACCTCGTCCAATTTTTTTAGCAGGTCACGCTCCATTTCCGCCAGATACAGCTTGTGTTTGAGCTGCTCGATTTCGATTTGCGCCTTCTCCAGATCTGTGCGCGGGGTCTGGTCTTTTTTCCTCCGGCCACGGCTGTCAGCGCCGATACAGTTTTGTAGTTTTTCGCCGAACAGAAAATGTCGAAAAGTGGCGGGTAAAGGTGTACAGCCTTTGAATAATTATACTTGTCGTTTTCGCCCGTCAAGCCTAAAGCAAGCTGATAAATCAGGGCTTGACGGGCTTCAAGCCGACAAGCAGATTGGTGTATAAGGCTGTATAGCGCCTGTATGCCATCCAGTAAAAAACGATATTCCATTTCGGCGAAAAATGACATTTTGAAATGGCGCTGACAACGGCGATCCTCCAGCCCAGCCTCCCCCATCTCCTCAAAACGAAGCGTCCATGTCCGCGCCTGCTGATAGCTGACCTGGTACTTCAAGGCCATCTTCCCATAGTTCTTCCCGCTGGCGATACATTCTTTGGCTATTTGGACGCGTTCCTCCCGCGTCGTTTCCCGTCCTTGCTTCATGCAGCTTCCTCCCCTTGAAAATTTTACAGAGTTGAAATCTCCATGAGCATTATACTCCTTTACCCAATTGTGCAACTGCCTGTCATTTCGTAATTTGTATTTTTTACTGATCTCCAGCAGACTGCCTCCTCCTGCCAGATAGTCCTCAACCGCCTGCCGCTTCAGCTCCGGAGGATATACTCGGTTTTGCGCTTGTGGCAAAAATCCTGCCACTCCCTCCGCTTCGTACCGCGCCATCCACCTGCGGATGGTTTCCCGCCCCACTCCCTCTTCCCGGCTCGCCGCGCTGATACTTATCTCGCATTTCAAAATCTTCCGAACAATACTCACTTTCGCCTCGGCTTCGTGCCCCTCTTTCCTGGGCATAGTTATGCTCCCTCCATAATGACAGTTTCTTTTTTTCACTGTCTCTTATAGAGGGAGCATATCAATTTTCAATGCGCTCTGCTTTTCTGCTCATCCAGTGTTTCAGCATTCTCATCCGCTCTCACAATCTGGAAGGTAATCGGATTGATCACCCTAATCTCCCGCTTTGCCTTCTGTGCATACCGAATGGTCGCAGCCGTGCCTCCCCGATACTCCCCGTTATAGACCGCCAGCAGCCGCCCGGCGTGATCGACCAGCCAATGGTTTCGTTCCAGCATACAGCTCTCGGTATACTTCTGGTTGACATAGGTAATTTGGTCCGCCTGCTTCAAAATATCCCGATACCGCTTCTGGGCCTCGGCGCTCCAATAATCCGACTGTCCTTCGCAGGGCAGGACGCAATGGAGTTTCAGAGCCGGATTGTCCTTGCGAAGCTCCAAGACAATCTCCGCGCACCAAACATCCGTCCCTTCTGCCATGCCCGACAGGAATTCTGTCACCCCTGCCTCGGCCAAAGCCTTGATCTGCTCCGTCAGCACTGACTTCAGTATGACGCACCGGCTGTCAGTTTCATCGTACCGCCAGGGAAACTTGAGTGGGCGGTGTCCTGTGAACGCGCAGCTTAACTTTTCCATAACTTTGACGCTCCTCTCACGAATGAAGCCGCAGGATAACAAATCATTTATCCGGATTGAATTGTATCTTGATATTTTCTCATGATAGGCAGGAATGATTCACAAATCAGCTGAATAGCTGTATTGGAGTTGGGCGGATAATCTTGATCCCAGCCAGTATAGGTTTTCCAGCCACTGCAAAAACCGCACTCCCAGTAGCTTTTTACAAACCGTTGGATGGCGTCCTTCACACTGTCTGGCCTGACGCCCTTTTCCGCCGCAACCTCTGCAACGAGCTGGTTATAGTTTATAGGCTCCTCAGACAACGCCTTTTCCACATACCGCCGTACTATCTGCTTTAGGTAGCCGCGCCCCTTGTATAATGGAAGGCCAAATTCTTGGAGGTGGATTGAAATAAGTGCATTGTAATCTTTAGTAGACATATTTCCACTCCCTAAATCTAAATAGGCGTTCTACTGTGAATATTTTCTAAGACATGATATACAATACTATTATAACTGCATTCCGTGTTTTCGCAAGTGCTAATTGCTATAAAATTTCTTCATACCACGGTTGAGGTGGAGAAATGTGAGTGAAGAAATTAAACGAGTAATTTCCGACAGTCTTAGAAAGCTTCGGATTGAAAAAGAAGTCGAAGTTGCAATGATGGCTGATATTTTGGGTATTCCTCGTAGCACGCTTGAAACGTATCTGTATGCCAGAAGCATTCCACCATTGGATACGGTTATTCACATTTGCAATCAATATCAAGTCTCAATAAATGATTTTCTCACTCCATTGATACAAAAGCCAAATGAACAAGATAGCATTTCGCAGGTAATTCTTGTATTTGAATCCCTTTCTCAATTTCAGAGAGGCATAGTAAATCAAATCGTTGCTCCAATTGTGCAGAGCATGGCAGAAGGCATCCCTGAACTATCAGGTGTAGGATTTGGTCAGAGGGCCCGTATTCTGCGGGAGGATTATAGGCTTTCATTAGTCTCAGCTGCACAATCATGTGGGATTGCACCTGATTCTTTGAAGGTCCTTGAATCAAATCAGCGGCTACCAAGCATCTCGACATTTCTTGAATTTTGCAAGACACTCCATGTTTCACCAGAATATTTATTGAGTGACCGACTTGAATATTTGAGTGTAGACAAAAGATTTTATACTCTTTCGCCTCGCCAACTTTCGGCTTTGGCAGAATGTACTAGCCGACTCAAGAAAGCCTTATTTGCGTAGAATCAGAGCATATCTCACTTTATTCTTAGCAATATAACAGCCGCCATTCGCAGAAGCGAACGGCGGCTGTTGACTATAACACGCTGTTTTCTAAACCTAAAAACATCTCCCCCTCTATCCCGAAAATATCATCAATCAGGATTTCCACTCCGTCCTCCATGACGATGACCCTTGAAACACCATCCATTTTGATGATGCGTCCTGTAACGGTCGTGTAGGCCCCTCCGGCCTTCCGCACATCCGGCACAAAGTACACAACACTTACCTCGGGCCGCTGGGTAAGCAGCTCCCGGAGCATCCGGAGCTTCAAATCCAGCTCAGTCTTCTGATCGTCATCCAGCTCGATCCATTCTTCCGTCACGCGGGCTGTTTCCTCAATTGTATCCCCAAAGCCGGAAAGTGCCTGGAACGGGGCAAATTGCGCCGCCCGGTCGCTGATGGGCATGCGAGGATGCCGGTCAGACACATGATGAGGCAGGTCAATGATATCGTCATAGCGGTGGGTTTCCTTCAAATTTCCGTCCATAGGACCTCCCCCTACGCCTTGTGACCGCCGATCTGACGGTTCCGCTCCCTGGCCGTCGCGCCCTCTTCCAGACTAGTCGCTTTCAGAATGGCGTTCTTGCCGTACTTTTTCTGAATGTCCAGCATGGCCTGCTGGATGCTCCGCTCCTTAGCCAGGGCTTCCTCCTCTTTCCGCTTGGCCTCCATGTCGGTGAATAGGTCGAGCTGTTCAAAACTGTCCTGAACGGCGCTGGCTTCTTCTGTCGCGTGATTCGCCACGAGGTACAGTCGGCGGATCGACAGCTCTGGATTTACGATTCGCTCATACAACTCCATGGCGGCATTTACAATCAGCTTGGCGGAAGACGTCCAGCGCCCGAGGTTATAACTGCCGTGGGCGTGCTTGGGGACCTCCCGGCCATAGCGGTCCGCTGTCACTGTCCCCTTGTAGTTGGCTAGGCTTTCCCGGTCATATCCAACGGTCAAAACGATTTGGTCCGTTACCATCTTCCTGTCCAGCAGGTCCAGGGCCAGCCGCTCCGCCATCTCCCGGACCACCAGCCGGGCCTTCTCAAAGCTGTAAGGGCATTGCAATACCTGCCCTCCGCCCATGCTGTGGGTCTGAGGCTTGTATGCCTTGATATCAGCGATAGTGCAGGGCTCCCAGCCCCAACTGTGGTCGATCAGGAGCTCAGCATTGACGCCGAAAAGCTGATACAGTACATCCTCGGCCTGCACGGAGCACCGGGCGATATCGCCCATGGTGCGGATGCCGATAGCCTCCAGCTTTTTGGCATAACCCGGTCCCACCCGCCAGAAGTCCGTCAGCGGCCGGTGGTCCCAGAGCAGACGGCGGTAATTCCGCTCATCCAACTCCGCAATCCGCACGCCGTCCTCATCGGCCGGAACATGCTTGGATACAATGTCCATGGCAACCTTACAGAGGAAGAGGTTGGTTCCCAGGCCGGCGGTGGCGGTGATGCCTGTGGTCTGGTATACGTCCTGTATAATGCGCTTCGTCAGCTCATGAGCGCTGACACCATACGTTTTTAAATAGGGCGTAATATCCAAAAAAACTTCGTCGATTGAATAGGAGTAAAGGTCCTCTGGCGCGACGTATTTGAGATAGATGTTGTAGATTCTGGCGCTGTGCTCCATATAAAGCGCCATTCTGGGCGTAGCGACGATATAGTCCAGCGACAGACCCGGCATTTGCTTCAAGAGCGTATCATGATAGGAGGAATCGGAGAATTTGCGGCTTGGAGCGCGGGTCAATCGCTGGGCGTTGATTTCCTTGACTTTCTGGACAACCTCAAACAGCCGCGCCCGGCCCGAGATGCCATAGGCTTTCAGGCTGGGCGTGACGGCGAGGCAGATGGTTTTCTCGGTCCGGCTCAGGTCCGCCACCACCAAATTGGTGGTCATGGGGTCCAGATTGCGTTCCACGCACTCGACCGAGGCGTAAAATGATTTCAAATCGACACAAAGATACGTTTTATTCTTCATAAGCCATCTATTCTTCTCGATTCCGTTACCTGCTTTCCAGCTCATCCTCCGCCAGCTGCTCCGCGCACTTTTTTGCGCTGGCGTACCGGAAATACCGGATATCCGCACCGCCCTTTTTCGCCGCGTCGATGATACGGTAGTAATACTTGTGGGACAGTGCGTTTGCCTGAATCCAAACCACGTCCGCACCCTTGATGGCGTCAACCTCCGGCAGCATTTCCCGATCATAGAACCGCGCTCCGGGCAGCAGCGGACGAATGGCCTTGCTCCAGGTGTCATGCCCGCCGCAAATGACGGTTCGGCGCTGGACCTGCCAGGGCAGGACCACCTCCGGCGAAAGCGCTTCTTCCGCCTCCGCGCCCTGGGTCATCTGGTAAACCGTGTCCCGCAGTTGAATCAGCTCCGCCCGGTCCCGCTCCGCCTGAGCCTCCAGCTTCCGCGCCTGCTCCTGAAGCTTCCGCGCAGCCTGTTCCGCGTCATGAGCGGCCCGGCGGGCCTCCTTCAGCTGCCGGGACAGCTCTGCGGCCTGGGCTGCGTAGTCCTCGACGGCCTCCTCATCGCTGCTGTCCTCCTCCACAAAATCCAATGCGGTTTCCATATCATCCATCCAACCGGCAAGCAGGCCGTCAAGCGCTCCAAAGTCCAGGGAATCGTCCTCCGGTTCCACACAGGAAGCCACCATCGCGCCCCAGGCAAAGGCTTTTGCCCAGTCTTCCGGCATATTCTGCCGCACCAGCCAATCGATCAGTTCCCCGGAAGGCTTCCGGTCCCGAGGCAGAAGGCAGCCGGTGGCGAGGTAGAACAGCTGCGGCTCGGAAATTATCCGCTCCCCTTCCACCATGATTTCTTCGTCAGTCTCCATATCATAAGCCGGGCCATAATACGGATATTTCAGCTGGTGATCGGGAAAACCAGTTTCGGCAGCGGGAAATTCTCCGGGGAGGGTGTCCACCGCCCAGGGCAGATGCTTTTCCGCCGCGCTCACCACCGCCGAGGTGAGCACATTCAGGGAAGCAAGCACGTCGCTGTCCCGTTCCAGCAGCAGATAAGCCGCACAGAGGCGGTAAGGGTTGTCCACCGTAAACCCGGCCAGCAGGTTTGCCGTTTTGCGGGAATGAAACTCATCCTGGATTATCTCTACTGAGCGGCCCATCAGCTTCGGCGCGGAAAGCAGAAAATATTCTCCCGGAAATTGTTCCTCCATTGTATACTCCGGCTCATCCTGGCCGAATAATGGCAGGGATGGGAGGAGCGATTCCGGTTCGCCGGCTGGCTGGGCACGGTAGAAGACATTCAGCACCAGTTCAAAATAATCCAACAGCTTGTCCCGGAATTCCATTTTCAGTGCGGATGCCGTCTCTTTGTCGATGAGCTTCAAAATGGTCCTGCACTCTTTTCGGTACGCCTTATTCCGGCCATATAGTACGGTGGTTACTCGCAGTATTTCCCGGCGGGTGTGAGAAAAATCATTGATATCAGGAATCATATCATCCAGATCTTCATCCGGCTCCTGCGGCAGCTGGGAAAACAAAGCCTCTTCCTCGCAGTTTTTCTTCACATAATCCAGCAGCCACAGAGCAGCCCCCAGAAGGAATGAGGGGAAATAAGAAAAATGCTCCGCCCTCATGGTGGGCAGGGAACCGGCTCGGGCCAGGGCGTGGATGACCAGCTTGCGGCCATATTTTGCCTCAAAGCGGCCGCAAAAATATCCGGCGGACGCCTTGACCGCGTTTTCCCGCGTTTTGGCCACGGAGACGGGTACGTTCAGCTCGTTCCGGCGCAGGAGCTCCTTGAACAGGCTGGCGCCGTATATCTGGAATGATTCCTTGACGATGTTGTCCTCTTCCCTGTTTAGGGATGGGTAAACCGGCTCGCCGGCCAGCTTCCACTGTTTTTTTGATTGAGTTTTCTCTTTCTTGCCCATTTGTTCCACCTCATCTACAGTGTACCACAAAATCAGACGGTTTGGAACGGAAAGAATTTCTGGATTTGCAGCCTCCTTAGCTCTCCCATTCCTGGAAGAATGTAAAAAACGTCTATCGTTGAGCGTTCCGAAGAAGCTGTTCTCGGCATGCTCTTTTGGGTATGTTGCAGAAGTATGTATTTCCGCAAAACAAAAACTGTGTTATGATAGCAATCGGAATACGAATAAAAATGAGGTTACTGCAATGGCAAAAAAGAAGACAAAGCACCACCAAGGCCATTACTGCAAAATTTGTGGTGAGTACAAAGCGAACGAAAAGTTTTCCGGCAAGGGACACGCCGCCCATATCTGCAAAGCCTGTTCCAGCCTCTCCGCCGAGGAAAAGGCCGAGGCTATGACCATCAACCGCCTCACGAACCTTCCCTTCGGCAGATTGAGTGACAGTGACAAAAGCTGGCTTGAAAACAGAGTGCGCGATCATCGTCCAGAGGTTGCGGAACTGGCACAGGAGGTCTACCATCAGCATTTCCCCTATGCTGAGCGAAACAAACGAAAGAAACAGCTCATCATCAACACACTGACCTTTGAACTCCATACGGAGGTCTTTGACGAGTATGGCGATGGGCTGCCGGTCAACGTACAGTTCACTGCTGACCGTATCAGCTGCGTCCTCACGATGACCGACTTCGATGCGGATGTGAAACAGTCCCTGACGCTGGATGGGAAAAAGATGTCCACGCTCCTGCGCTGGGTGGTCCACAGCCTGGAAATCTTCATGTGGGAGGAAGATTATCGTCTTGCTTCGGACGATTCAGACCTGTTCTTCGAGGTTTCGCCAGAGGACTGGGACGATGATTTTGGGGATTTTACAGCTGATGAAGTGCCTGCACCAAGGCCAGAGAAGGATATCTGCTGGAAGGTGCAAATCGAATATACAGACCATACTACCCAGGAAATTGTGTCCTATCAGGACTATTTAAGTGACCGGCCAGAGGAGCTATATTTTGCGCTGTTGGAGTATTTCGAGCCTGAAATGAATGACTTTGATGAAGAATAATCAACATGCTGCACTTTCGCTATACAGGTCATGATTGACCTTCGCCGCATAATGACTCTCCATCGTGACCGGAGCATTGTACAGTACCGTGAGAAGGTACTTTTTCATGTTCCGTACCTGAGTGGTGTTCTCCCGAAGGCAGTCGAATACAAAGCGAATGTGCCCGGCGTTCAGCTTCAGCAGCCGGGATTTCACCACCGCTTGCGGAAAATCGTTTCCCGCCACCCGTATTGTCTCTTTCCTGGAGCAGACCGCCTCCACCATCAGCTCCACCATCTCGTCCAGCTGCGGAGCGTCATAGGGATGCTCCCGCACAAAATCGTCATAGCAGATATTCTCCCGGATCAGCTCTCGATAGCTGTCCATCTCGCCTTTGCTCACACGATTCATTCGCTTCCGTCCCTTCGTTTCCGGCTGTCCGACCAATGCTGGTCCGACGGGAGGGGCTGAAAGGAAAGGAATAGATTCCGTACTTTGTGAATCAGGTATTTTATTTTTCTCTTTATTTAATTGCGTTGGCTCCTCCAACGTTGGATTTTCCGACGCAGGTTCTTCCAACGCAGGCTCAGCCGAAAAAGCAGGCTTTTCCCGGATGATGTACTCCGTCCCCAGCAGGCGGCCCTTTTCATCCCGTGTCCTGGAACGGACGAGATACCCAGCCCGCTCCAGCTCCGCCACAGCGGCACGAATGGCGTCCTTGCCCTCAGCGTTGATGCGGGCAAGTCCCGCCAGGGTATAATCCCAGTTTTCTGGGAGACTGAGCATCTGGGACAGCAGCCCCTTGGCCTTCAGCGATAGACTCTTATCCCGAAGGTGATAGTTGCTCATCACCGTGTAATTGTGGGTGCGTTCAATACGAAAAACCGCCATGGGTTTGTTCCCCCTAACTCGTTATTGTAGTACCAGATTGGTTTTATAAAGAAGAGGAGGTCTGGGATCTCTCCCAGACCTCCTTCGCTTTCCGTCTGTATCCATACAGAACGGATTCCCTTGGCTAAATGCTACGAATAGTAATTTGGCCTTCCAACCGCCACAAACCCGCTTTTGCCTGTTACCACCACGTTATTTGCGCTGCTGGCGCAATGGATGATCAGAACATTTCCATCCCCATCAAATCCGCACACAATGCCCACGTGGCTGTCGCCTGGGTAAAATACCAGATCACCAGGGATAGCCTCGCTCCATGAAATATCGTTACAGTAACTATGCTGTGCTGCGGCTCCGCCGCCATGGCCAATTACATACCCGCCATTGGAAACGTTATAAAACACCCAATCCACAAACCCGGAACAGTCCAGGCCATATGGCCGCACAGTCCCTGAGCTGGAGTTGCCGGAGGCCCAGACCTCCTTCGGGGTTCCCCAGCGGCTGTCCCAGCCCAGAACAAGACTTTTGCCGCCCCAGAAATAATTTACCTTCCCCAGCAGCTGATAGGCGGTCAGGACCACCTGCCGCCGTTCCTCGCTGAGATCATCGGGCAAGTGTTCCATGATTTCCTGGACCTCTTGGGGTGTGAGCGTGAGGGACTGGCTGCTGCCGGTCAGAGCCTGGAACAATTCCTGATACTCCGGACGAAGCAGTTCCTCCAACAGCTCTTTCTGCTCGTCGGTGAAACCGTATTCGTCCACCATCTGCTGATAATCCTTGACCGTGACGGTGATGTGCAGAATGGTTTCTGTAGTCGTGGTTTCCTCCTCTTCGCCATTCTCATTTGTGACCATTTCCGTATGGGGAATCGTCTCCGTAAAATAGCTGATCTCATTCATCTCCCAGAAAATATCCTGCAAAACAGAAAACGTCTCTTCTGTCAGCATGGCCACATCGTGAGGATCTGTCTCATCTGCCGCAACGTACACAGCGTAAACGGCCAGCACGTTGTTCCAATTGGAGATCATAGATGAGGCGACGGTGCTGTCCCAATCCAGCGTGTCATGGGGGATTTCAGCCTTTATCTGCTCTATTCGGGCCGTAAATTCTCCGTTGAGCTGGGCCACAGCCTCCGGCATGCTGTACCCGGTTCCATGGTCCTCGCCGGAAAAGAACAGGCCAAAGGGCGAGGCAATCAGCAGTCCAGCCAGAAAAATCACCAGCACAATGACGACAACCATGCCTCCGCCCGCCGTAATGCCGCCAGCCAGCTCCCGTGCGGCGTTGATCGCCTTTCGGATGCCCGACATGGCGTTTTGGGCAGTGTCCCTGACCGTGGATGCCGCCGTGCGATTCGAGGCACGAACGGCCTCTACAGCCTTGCGGCGCTCCGCCATGGCGAGGACTTTGGACGGCAGAGCAGCAGCGGTTTGCTGGGGCATTTCAATCCCTTGATTTGGTATGTATTTCGCCATTTTACGGGGTTGAGGCACATTTTTCCTTGCTTTTTCTTCTTTTATCTGGGCTTTCAGGGACATAACCTTGCCACGAGATTTCGATATCCGGAGTTCGGTATCACTGGTTTTCGGACTTGACATCTTCAAGGCCTCGGGAGCTTTTTCAATCTTCTTCCATTCAGGCGTGGCAGGCCGGATCACGCTTTTGTTTCCGGCATTTCCCACATCCTTAAGCTCGACGGACCTTTGTTTCTTTGACATCGAAATCCGCTTTGGAATGTCTTCCTGCTGAGTACAGATATCCGGGGGAACAACTGGATTGACCGAATCAACGGGTTCCAGGGAGGAAATTTGCTCTCCGCAATCATTGACCGGTGCCGGCTTATAGGATGGTTGCTCCGTGCCGCAAGATTGAGTCGCTTCCGCCTCAGTATCTCGCAAGGCAGCGATATTCTCACAAAATTGGCGTTCAACGGCCCTTTTGACTTGCTTTTGTGCGAAATTCTGCTGTCCCTTGGAAGCCATTGCCGTTGTTCGCTTTGGCATGGATGCCTGCTTCCGAAGATAGATGTCCTTGGTTTTGATGGAGCGCTGGCTGGCTGTTTCCATCTTATAGTCTGGGACCAAGGTTGCGTTGACGCCAGAGGAAGTGCTGGTGACAGCATCCTTTGTCTTGACCTTCGGCGGCTCCGGACTCACCTGTGGGGCCGGTCCTGAATCCGTGGAAATGTCATGGGCAACAGTTTCCCTCATCCTGGTCTGGGGTGTTTCCGTTCCGGATTTTGGCTTGGACGGCACATCCAGGCGGAAATTGGGGGCAGCGGGCTCGTTGGTTTTAATCTTTGTCCGCCGCAACCTCTCCCCAGGAGACGTGCCGACGCCAACGTTCTCCCTGGCAATAGCAGTTCCACGCGTCTTAATCCGGGAGCGATCCCTTGAAGGTGGCTCATGGGACGAAGACTGCTCTGCCGGGGGCGGGGACGGCTCTGGTGAGAGTTCCTGAATAGGCGGGTCTGTGGCATTGTGCGGCTCTCCATTCGCTTTCCTGCTTTTGGCGGACTTTTTCTTCTTCACCAGAGCTTCCACCCCGCGCCGGACCTGATAAGCCCCACGGGCGGCAGTGTCCTCGATCTGATCGCCGCCGTAGTCGCTGGCCTGCCCTCGCTGGGCAGTCTCCCGGAGTTGGCCCCGCAGACGTTCCGTACCATCGTCCAGCCCACGGCGAACAAGTTCTTTCGGTATGGCCTTGGTTTTCTCCTTCAATTTGCCTCTTACCGTGCGTTTTTTCTTGATTTTTGCGATATTTCGTCACCTCCCGCAACGGTGAACAGAGCCGCATGCGCGGCTCTGTTCCTATCTTTTACGCTTCGGCTTCCCGCTCCGACGGCTTGGTTGTCATCAAACGGTAGAGCCGGTTCTTGGGGAAATTATCCACAAAGGGCACAATGGCGCTGCCGCACTTGATGAGGCCCCTGCCGAAATCCACGTTGGTGATGTAGGAGAGCTGATTATCCGAAATGTTCAGCAGCCGCGCCAGCTCCGCCCGGTCCGTTGCCGCCTGGTTCAGCATGACCAGGAACTCGCTGTTGGCCAGCATAGTCCGGGCGGTGTGGGACTGGAGCAGATCATCCACATTCTGCGTTAGGCCGGTACAGCAGGCCCCGTACTTTCTGACCCGCTTCCAGAGGGTAAACAGGAAATTTGCGCTGTATTCGTGCTGGAACAAGATATATATCTCATCAATATAGACCCAGGTATTCCTGCCCAGCGCCCGGTTACGGATCACCCGGTTAAACACACTGTCCAGCACCACCAGCATCCCCACCGGCAGGAGCTGCTTACCCAGATCACGGATGTCGTAGCACAGGATACGGGCGTCCGTGTCCACGTTGGTGGGCTTGGCAAAGGTGTTGAGGCTACCCTCGGTGAACAGCTCTATCGCCAGGGCCACATCACGGGCCTCCGGCTCGGACTGGCGGAGCAATTCAGCGTGGAAATCCTGGAGGGTGGGGGCCTTGCCTTGGTAGCCGCCCTTGATGTAGCTGTGATAGACGTTGGCGGTGCAGCGGTCGATGATGGATTTTTCTTTAGCGGACAGCAGCCGGTCCCCCATGAGCTGCTCACACAGGGACAGCAGGAACTCGGACTTGAGCACAACCGGGTTCTCGCCGTCCCCGTAGCCCTGCTCCATGTCCATAGCGTTGATGTGGTTGGGGGAGGTGGCGGAAATATTGATGACCTCGCCGCCCAGCCCTTCGATGAGGGGCCGGTACTCGGATTCCGGGTCGATGACAATGATATCGTCCTCGGTGGACAGGGCCAGATTGACCATCTCTCGCTTGGCGGTGAAGGATTTGCCGGAGCCCGACACGCCGAGCACGAAACCGTTGCCGTTGAGCAGCTCCTTCCGGTTTGCGATGATAAGGTTCTTGGAAATGACATTTTGACCGTAGTACACCCCGCCCTGATCCCGCACCTCCTGGGCCTTAAAAGGCATGAGGACGGCCAGAGCCTCAGTGGTGAGCGTCCGCAGAGCGTCGATCCTTCGCAGACCCAGCGGCAGAGCGGTGGTGAGTCCATCCGCCTGCTGCCAGTTGAGCGTGCTCAGCTGGCATAGATGTTTCCGGGCCGTGGATTGGAGGGTTTCCGTATCGCTGTCCAACTCCTCTTTACTGTCCGCCAGATGCACCAGGGTCACCACCGCGAGCATCATCCGCTGGTCACGGGTGGTGAGATCGTCCAGCATCTCACGGGTTTCTTTCCGCTGCTGCTCCAAGTCGTAGGGCACAATGGCAGAGAAATTGTTGTTGCTGTTTTGCCGCCGCTGCCAGTTGGTGACATTCGTCTCGACACCGAGGAGGCGGTTTTGCATCTCCCGGACGGCCTCGTCTGTGGGGACAGGGATCACGTCAATGGACAGCATCATGGTGCGGTTCAGGGCCGTCAGCTCGGAGATCATAGAATCCTTGATATAGCTGGCATACTCCTTCAGGAACAGCACCCGGCCATATTTGTCCCCCATGATGAAGTGGTCTTTCCTGAACTCCAGGCTGTCGGGGCAGATGGTATCCTTGAAGTTGTGGCCCTTCCGCATCAGGTCCTGAAGATCCACATGGAACTCCGTTTCCTCGCCAGTGCGGTAGAAATCGTGCAGCACTCGCAGGCGTTCCACCGCGTCCAGCTCCTCACTGTGAGCGTCCAGGTGGCTCAGCCGGGTGGTCACGTCCGCCGTCACCCGGTCGAAGAAAGCGCGGGCCTCCTCCACGGTCTTTCGGTGGACGGACAGGGTGATGTACCGCTCCTGCACCACGCTGTTGGAGCTGTCGGTGACCTTGTCCATGAGCATGGCATTGTACTCCGCCCGGTAGCCGTCCAGATAGTCGTCCTGCCGGGGAAGCAGAATCTTCTGCTCGAAATCCTGGTGGTTGAGCCGCTTGTTATTGATGGTAATCTTGGTGGTAGATCCGGTGTCCAGGGCGTTCAAAAGTTCGGAATAGCCCAAAAACATAGACGTTTTGTCCTCTTTTGAGGCGATTGCATAGTTGATATCGCTGAACTTGATGGCTTTGGAGAATTTATTCCCAAATTGAAAAATCCCATCCGGCCAGAGGCGGCGGATGGGAATGGCGTCCTGCACGGACTTGGGGAGGATGAAGCCCTCCCGGTCCTGTTTCAGCGTATTTTGTAAGGTTTTAATCAAGCCGTAAAGCCTCCCTTATTGTAGAATGGTCCAGAAATTTGGCATACAGGTTCTCCGCCCGGAACACCAGCTTCTTGGGGTACAGCAGTTCCGAACGGATGACGGCGAGGAGAAATCGCTCAAAGGTCATGCCGTTGTAAGTGACAAAACCGCAGAGGGCGAAGGGGAACGCGGCCAGGACACAGATCCAGCCGATTTCTTCGCTGCCGACTACGCTGTGTAAGCCAAAGTAGACGGCCACCGCCACCAGCACGGCCAGCAGGGCGAACAGGAACTGTCGCAGGGACAGCCCGAAAAACAGACTTTCCTGGTAGTCCCGGACTTCTTTGTTGATGCGGACTTCGATAAGTGCCACCTCCTCCGAAATAAAAGAATCGGCAGACAGACTGTTGTAAAGTCTTTCTGCCTATGGTAAGATGCCACAAACCAGAGAAAGCGAGGTTTGTGGCAATGATGTTTATGACGATAGGTATTGGTCTGTTCCTGTTACCACTCCTGTTCCGTCTGGCCCTGAAGCTCCGGCTGGGCATCCCCATGCTTTACACAGTTCTGATGCTCACGGTATTCCATGGCTGGTATCAGGCCCACACGGCCCTGGCGGACGGCATCTTCTTCGCCCTGATCGGCATCGTCGCCCTGTCCTGGGTGGTGACACTGCTCTGCCGCCTTTGGAATCTGCTGGAGGGCTGGCGAGAGGAGCGGGCCATGGCGGAACTGCTGGCCTGCCGCGTCCGGCAGGCCAGGGCCGCTGGCGAGTTCGCCATCAACACCGATGGCCTGTTTTAACCCAGCCCCATCAGTTCCCGGACGAGGCGGTCACTCATTTTGATGCAGCCCACCAAGACAAGCATATTGAAGATCAGTTCCCCCACATAGTTCCACACGATGGTGGCCGCCGCCAAGGTATCATCCGACATGGCAGGCGGTGTGGAAGCGAACGCCGAGAAGATCACACAGGCCAAAACGATGACACAGCCCTCCAGGCAGATGGCGGCGTAGCTTTTGAGAAAAGCCGTGCCGATGCTGCTGGAGGGCTGTCCCGCGAAGCTGGACAAAGGGATGGGCGCGATGGCAGTCGCCATGTAAAGTTTGAAAAAACGGCTATAAACAGTCAGAATCATCACCAATGAGAGCACCCAAATGAACAGCGAACCCAGCAGCGTAATAGCCCACAGGGGGATGCTCTCTAAAAATCCCACCTCTTCAATGATAGATATCATCTCGTTCGGCAGCGCTGAAGCGGTCAGCGCCGACAGCCCGGAGGCACTCATGATCGTGGCCGCCGTGCCCTGGGCCACGCTGAACAGAGTCATCATCAGCTCCATGCCGTGGGAGACCGCGGCTTGGGCCAAGATAAACCGGACAAAGCATTTCAGCGCCTGCTCCGGTTTCTTCAATTCTGCAAAGCTGCCAAGCGTCTTGACCACGCCCATCACAAAAAACAGAACCAGCAGGGCGTAACCGACCGCTTTTAAGCCGTCGTTGACACCAAGTATCACCGTCCAGATGCCGCCGCCCTTGAAGTCCTCCGGACTGGTGCTGAGCAGCTGCCAGATTTCCGCCAGCTTCCCATTCCAGGTGTTCAGCGCCGAGTTGAGGTTGTCCACAATCCAATTTCCGCTTCCTATTTCGTTCACCTCGCTTTTTTGCAATGTAAAACAGGGGATGACCGTTTTGCGGTCATCCCCTTGAGTGTCAGTTTTCCTTATAATCTGTTAGCGCGTTGATACCCCTGGCAATCCGCTCCGGGACTTCATGAAAATGCCCGCCGCGATTCAGCTCGAACTTCACTGGCACGCCCTGCGTTTGCAGCAGTTCCGCAGCCTGACGGGTGCAGTCCTCTACTGCGGCCAGCTTGGGGGTTCGGGCTTTTTTCTCCTGGTCGCCCAAGGAGAGGTAAACCTGCCGCACGCTGCTGTGCGGAACCGAAGCGTTCATATAATCCAGAAATCCATCGAACCAGAGAGAACCGGAAATAGAAGCAGCTTGGTCAAACATGTCTGCGGTATAAATCGACCACAGCGCAAACAGACCAGCCAGCGAGTATCCCGCAATGGCCCGGAGCCGGGGCGTGAACCCCAGCTTCATCTCTATGCCTGGAATCAACTGTCCAGTCAAAGCCTCCAAAAAGGCCGGACCTCCGCCACTGAAATCTTCGCCGCCGCGAAAAACTTTTGGGGCACTTCAGGGAGATAAATCGCAGTTCCAGTTCACCCTGGAAATCACAGCCAGCGCTGGTTTCGGAGGGAGCAGAAGGCGCCAGACTTTTTCAGCGTCTTCCGGTTCCGCCACCAAATAAACAATGTGATGGCCGCTGTCTTCTGTGAACAAGCTGATTGTGTATGGTTCAATCCGGATCATCCGCACTGTGCTCACTCCATTTCCAGGGAACAGTATATCAAATAACCCGTATGGATGGAAGACCTTTTAGCGTTTACCCCGCATTGGTGATGAGATTGAGCAATTCCTTTGTAAAAACGATAATAATACCGCCTGCAATGGTCAGAATGCCGTTGGAACGCTGGGAGGGGTCGTGGGACTGGAAGGAAAGTCCAACCTGTAAAATGCCGTACCCCAGTAGGATCAAGCCCACGGCCCGGATCAGGGAAAAGATAAAGTCGCTCAGCTTGGACACGGCCTGCAATGCGTCGCCGGTGACCGTAGGGGTGGCCGTTGCGGCTAGGGCGGGAGCCGCAGTCACGGCCAGGGCCAGCATCAGACAGGTAAGCAGGGCAAACAGCCGCCTGGCACGGTGCCGAGCATGCTTATGGTTCAGTGTATTTTTCATAGTCTACTCCTTTTCGATGATGATTTCAGCTTCTTCCGGTGCGAATAACGGTTCGCCGGAAAGCCAGGTTTCAGGTTTCTTCTGATGGTGGATGTAGGGCGGTCCGCCGCCGTTCACCGTATGGCGGATGGCAGGGTGTTTGGTGAGGTCGTATTTCAGATCCATGACCGGTTTTGCCCCTCGGATGAACAGGATGGCATAGCGGTTATCCAGCATTCGCACTTCATCGGGCGTGAGTAATTCGCGGGCGCTTTGCTGAAAATTGGTGGACCAGGACCCGGATTTTCCCTTGGACTGACTGTGGGTTTTGGTGTTGATCGTGGACTTGCCGAGGGCCTCTGAGATGTACTTATGGGTTGCCTGCTCGTTGCCGCCCAGGTACAAAATGGTGTCGCTATTGCCTGGGATTGTCTCCCATGAGTCACGATACAGCTCCTTAATCTGCGCCATATTCTGGATAATTGTGCTTGCAGAAATGTTGCGGGAACGCATGGTGGCCAGTTCACGGGTGAATCCAGGGAGAGGCATAGCGGCGAACTCGTCCAGAATAAAATGGACGTGACAGGGCAGCGCCCCATGGTGGATCTGGTCGGCGCTGTAATAAAGGGCCTGGAACGCCTGGGCGTAGAGGAGGCTCACCAGGAAGTTGAAGCTGTTGTCATTATCTGGTATTACAGCATACAATGCACACTTCTTTTCACCCAGGGTATAGAGGTCCATATCGTCATGGTCTGTGATGGCCTGCACCTGGGGCAGGTTGAAGGGGGCCAGCCGGACGGCGGCGGACACCAGAATGGACCGGGCAGTCTTGCCAGCGGCCTGCTTAAAAACCCGGTATTGCCTCACCGCCACGCTCTTGGGGGTTTCCCGTTCCATGGACTGAAACAGCAGGTCCAAAGGCGAAACGTACTCGTCATCCTCTTCTTTTACCTCAGCATATTCCAGCACCCGCATGACCATGGAGAAGTTCTGCTCATACTCCGGAGCCTCCTGCCACAGCATGAGAATGATGGCCTGGAGCAGAGCGGTTTCTGCTTTCGTCCAAAATGGGTCATTTTCATGGCTGTTCTTAGGTGTGGTGGCCTGGATGAGATTGTTCACCAGCCGCAGGGCGTCCTTTTCGTCTCGGATGTAGTGAAATGGGTTGTATCCGTCACTCTGCTCCAGGTTCACCAGATTCAGCACGCGGATGTCGTATCCGTTCTGCTTCAGCCAGCCGCCGGTGGCGGTCAGCACCTCCATTTTGGGGTCGGTAATGACATAATTCGTGTTGGCCTCCAAAATGTTGGGCATAACATAGCTTCTACTTTTGCCCGCGCCGGAGCCTCCAATGACCAGTACGTTGAGGGAGCGGCGGTGCTTGTGAGTGTCCAGCCCCAGGCGGACATTACGGGTGAGCAGCTTGTTCTGCTTCTGAGCGAACATGGCGTCGACCTGCCGTGGGGATGCCCAGGCGGCGGAGCCGTGTTCCTCTCCGTCCCTCGTCCGGCCCTGCTGGCCGGCGTAGAGACAGATTCCCATGAGGTAGGCCCCTGTGCAGGCCAGGATGGTCATCAGACTATGTTCTGTCCATCGGATGTCAAAGGGGTGCTCCATGGCCGCTGTCAGGTTGGCGATGAGCTCCGGCAGACTGCCGGTCCAAGATTGGGCCAGCATCAACGCTGCCCAGACCACGGGAACGTAAAGGAACAGGTAAACGGCGATTTTACCTGTCCGCAATGGTTGGTTCAGATCGTCCTCACCTCTCAAAAATAACAGCCCGAAGGGTCTGTGCCTTGACAGGTCCTCCGGGCCTGTGCTACGATAACAGAGGTACTTCACTCCAGCCCAAGAGTGCTTTTTGATTGGGACTTTGATCCCGTTGCGCGGTGGTTGGAGGGAAGTATCTTTTTATCTTGTTTTTGCCTTGTTTTTTGCTTTGGAAATCACCTTGGCCGGAACAGACGAATTTCTGAGCTGCACCCGATACCCATTGAGCCGCGCCTCAATGGAGGGGCGCTCACTCGTCGCCTTCAAAGCGCCGTTCTCTTTGGGTGTAGAGGAGCTGAGTCTTGTAGCGGGCGAGTCTCGCTCCGACCGAGAATCTTTTTTTGACAAGACCGCCTCCTGTACCGGCCCATCCTGGGGCTGCTGGAACCGGTTTTGGTCCTCACGGCCCTGCGCCCTGCTCCGCTCCTGCTGAGGCCCACCGGAGGCCTCACGTGCCCGCTGTGGGGCGGAACGCTCTTCTTGGCGGGCCAGGGGTATGTAGGCGAGACGATCAAAAATCATGTTAGCCCGGTCCAGCTCCGTCACCGGCAGGATCACGTCGACGAGCTTTCCACGGTCGTCCTTGTCTCGGATGGCAGAGAAAAGGATCTTCTGCTTCTTTGCCAGCCTGGAAAATTGCTTGTACTGCTCTGGGGTCATGGGGAACTGGCGCAGATCACGGGTCTCCCGCAGCATTTTGCCCAGATTGACCTTGCCGGAAAGGGTCTTGTTGTTCTTCGCCAGCGCCATAGTCAGGGCCAGCATATTTTTGAGGGCTGAGCCAGACAGCCGCACCGCCACCTCCGTGCCGGAGAGCATCATGCGTACCAGCTGGTCAGCGGCCTCACCGCCGCCTATGTTCATCACGTATCACCTCGCGTTCTTCGATTTTATTGATGTCATGTTCCATCTGGGGCAGCCGGTCCAAAATATCACGGCAGAGGGCCAGCTTCTTCCGCTCCGCCCGGATCTGCCGGTTGACCTCCGCCACCTGTTCGTAAATTCCCGCCTTTTCCGCCATCAGCCGTTCCCTGGGAATACCGCATCCGTCCAGCACGGCTACCGCCTCCATGTACCGGGTGTATTCAGCCTCCATCCCGGACAAGCCATCCTCATAGAGTGTCTTGGCCGGAGCCAGGGCGGACACATCCGCCAGAGCCGTGTACAGCTTCCGGCGCTTCTTCTTTTGCACATTGAGGATAGTGCGCTGCTTCATCAGGTTGGCCAGCGCATTCTCTGTGCGGGCCTGGATGGCGGTCATATCTGCCTGGGTGGCGATATTGTTCTCCCGGAGGAAGTTGAATTGCTCCCGATAACGCTCGGACTTCATCACCTCCCGCCGGAGCTGGGGCGTCATCCGGGGCGGGTACTGCCGCTGCCCGATTTTGCCCAGAACATAGAGATAATGGACATATAGTGCCATGATTCCAGTATATTTCGGGTGCTTTTTATAGGGGTGGTACGATGGCCGGTAAATAACAGCGGGACGCTGGCCTGATTCAATCGCCGACAGATTGCCTTGAATCGCAGCCCGAATGCCCTCCTCGGTGAACAGCGGATTTTTCCGTCCAGGGATCATGAATCGCTCCTGCCCTCTCAGCCGGAAGCCCAAGCGGTTGCCATGACTGATCTCCCAACCCTTATGCTCCATGAGCAAAAAGAAGTGACCCAGGTCGTTGGCATCCTCAATGGCGGTCCGCAGGTCCGCCTCCAGCATGGTGCGGAAGGTGGGCTGGCCCTTGGACTGGCGCAGCCATTCGATGTAGCTGACCGCCTTGCGGTCACTGCCCTCCATGATGACGGACAAACCATACTCCCGGCACAGCCGGTCCGAGGTGGCCCGGATCTGCTGGTAGTAGCTCCGGGCGTTGCTGTGGTACTTTTCCCCGGTGTCGGCGTTCACGGAATTGAAAATCAGGTGGGCGTGGATGTGCTGCCGGTCCACATGGACGGCGATCACCGTCTCGTACCCTGGCAGATGCTCTTCGGCAAATGCCTTGGCGATTTCCAGCGCCTGCTCCGGGGTAACTTCCCCCGGCTTGAAGGACTGGATGATGTGGTAGTACATCACCCCGTTCTCCTTGCCGTAGGCCCGCTTGGTGTCCAGCATCTGGCGGCGCTCCCGGCCAGGGTCGCAGTTGAGGTGGGCGGTGAGGACGCGCTCCTGGGTCTTGTCCCCGTTGAGGACGTAGTTGATGCCCACGTCCAGGCGGCCCTTCCGGGCCAGGCTCTTTGTGATAGCCATGTTCCTGACTCCTGTGGTATAATGGTCCAAATAAACTTTAGGAGAAAAATATGTGGTTTCTATGTGCGTTAGGATCGTCCATCTTTGCGGCGCTGACCTCGATTTTAGCCAAGATCGGTATTGACGGCGTGAACTCGACCCTTGCGACAGCCATCCGCACCTTCGTTGTGCTACTGATG
>JAAWCD010000014.1 GCA_022793095.1 Oscillospiraceae bacterium
AAATCTCCCGGCACACCGTCTGAATCAGTCTTTTTCCGTCCAGCTGCGTCAAAAATGCTCGGAATACATCCAGTATTCCTGCGCTTTTTTCCTTGCCGGGCGAAAAATTCCCGGCCCATCCGGCGCACCGGGAGATTTTACAGGCTCTTACGGTCTCGATGGCGGCTAGGGCGGAAGATTGGCCTCCACTGAAGCATATGACCTTTTTCGTGCCAATCACAGGGTCCCTTGGCAGACGGCGGGCGGGATGTGGATGCGGGGATGCCGGATGTCAGGTTCCGGGAAGATGGATTCCAGGGGATAGGGCGGCGTCGTTGGGAAGTCAGAGTGTCTGGCGGCATGGATTTTTCAACCCTAAAACGAAAATCGTGATTCAAGAGCTAAAACGGAAAACGCTGCTCAGCGAACCGTGCCGCTGCCGCGAACCTGGCTGGATGGAGCGAAAAAGTGTCTCAACCCTCCCAGGAAAATCACATTTGACCCTGTCCGCGCTTTATCTGAAAGGCGTGGGCAGCGGCCAGGAGCTTGAAACTCTGTTTCTGGAATGTTTGCGGGGACGTGTGAAAAACAAGCCCGTTTCCTGACGAAGCAGGGCAGATCCACATCCGAGGCGGAGCTGCCCTGACACATCTCGTTGGCTGCTTAGAAATATCCACCATCTGTTCCACAGACATTTTGAACCGTTCCGCAATCAGGCCGGGCGCGACAGCGCCCCTCAGGGCAATGATCGCCTGCCTGATTCCGGCCTCAAGCCCTTCCGCACGGCCTTCTTCACAGGCTGCCCTTCGTTTATCCATCGTCTTCTGCGCGAACGTCTATAGGACATCTCCAATACCCGGCCGCTCCGCACAGCCTGAATCCGCTCCTGAGCCTTCCGGCCCAGAGGCGTGGCATATGGCTGCTCCAAATCATTTGTGCGGATCAAGTCCAAAAACTCCAAAATGGAAGGGCTGGCGTTTGACTCCTGATAGCGGCTGTTCAAATATACATGGGAACCGCCGTTGTATTCCGTGCCGGTCCCCTTCAAAAGGCAGATTCGATCTCCCACCGCTTTTCCAATGTGAACGTAGTCGAAGTCACAGACGAAAAAATTCCTCGTTGTTGGGCGCATTGTCATTTTTCAAACAGGGCCTAAACGTTCTTTTGTAGATCTTCGGGCACGACCCGCACCTGATCGGGGCGGATGCGGCCCTCCTCCAGCAGAACGGTCATCAGAGGCAGACGGGGGTATTCCTCCGGCAGCTGTTCTTCCTTCAAAGCCAATGAGAACCCCGGCGGGCTGGGGACCTCTCCCCCCAAGGCCAGACAGTCGCCGCCGCCCGGTCCGGGGCGGAACCGGACGGTCACGTCTCCGCCGCCGGAGCTGACCGGAACGCCGTACTGGCGTTCCAGCCACCAGGCCAGCTCTTCGCTGCCCGGACACCGGGCCAGGGAAATGCCCCGCACGGCGGTAATCAGCTGACAGCAGGCGGTAAACAGGGGCCGGGTGATCCGGTCTCCCTCCAGGGCGACCCGGGCAAGCTCCGGCCGCTGTCCGTGCCGCTGGAAAAAGGACAGGGCCAGCGGCGCGGCCACCGACTGCCACAGGGGCCGGGTGGATACGCCGGGCAGCGCTTCTTCACCTGGGGACAGGAGCCGCCCGCAGCCCTCCCGCTCCAGCAGATACAGCCCCCGCGCCTTCCGCCGGGCCGCGCCCCGGTCCTCTGGCAGGCCGGGGAGCTCCGCGCGGATGACCAGGGCGCCGCGGACCCGCTCCTGGGTGAGACGGACCCGAAGACGCCGTTCACCGGTCCAGATGAGTTGTCCAATCAAGGTGATTCCCCCTCCATCGGATAATCTATGCGGAGAAGGGGGGTAAATTTCTTTTTGCTTCTTTTTCTTTCAAGAAAAAGAAGCAAAAAGGATCGAATAAGATGGAACCCCTGGTCAGCGCTCCGCCTCCCGCAGGCGCTCAACCATGGTGTGCTGGGCGATGGAGCGGCAGGCCGGCAAAGGAACCGCGATCCCCAAAATCAGAAACAGGGGAATCACAATCAGCACCGGCAGCACCGTAAACCGGTAGGTGAAAAACCAGAAGATGGAGCACGCGGAGCCCAGCATCACGCTCTGAAACAGCCCGGTTTAGACCGCGTTTTCAAGAAAAACGGACAGCCCTGGGGGGCACCGCAAAAACCGCCCGGCAAGGCATGGCCTTACCGGGCGGAAGACAGCGGCTGAATTCTGGGCGCGCGTTCAAAGCTCGTCAAAGGAGTCCCGCCAGCCCCAGGGCTTGGCTTTCGACTGCCGGAGGGAGACAAAATCGCCATCTACGATAATCAGATGGTCCATCAAAATCACGTCAATCTGCTGCAAAATGCGCTCCAGCTGAACAGTGGCAGACACATCCTCCCGGGAAGGGCGGGCGACGCCGCTGGTGTGGTTGTGAGCCAGCACTACACAGCTGGCCCGGCGGCGCAGGGCGGCTTCCAGCACAGAGCGGCTGTCCAGGGCGGTTACATTCAGCGAGCCCTCGGAAAGCCGGTCACAGCCCAACACCTTCCCCTTGCCGTCCATGCTCAGGAGGTAGGCCATCTCATTCCGTGCGCCGTAGAAATAGGGCTGAAAGTAGTCCCCCAGGTCGCTGACATTGGCCATAATGTCCGTGTCGTCCATGCGGGACAGCCCATAGCGCCGCATGAGCTGAGGCATCAGGTGGATCAGAACCGCCACATGCTCCCCAACGCCTTTGACCTTGACCAGCTCCTCCGGCGGGGCGTCGAACACGGCGGACAGCGAGCCAAAGTGGTCAATCAGCATATGCGCCAGCGGATTAACATCTCCCTGGGGCTTGCCGAAAAAGAGAAACAGCTCCAGAAGCTGATGGTCGTTAAAGGCGTCCGCCCCATTTCGCAGAAACTGTTTCTTCATCCGGTCCCTGTGACCGTCATGGATTCCCAAGGCTTCACTCACTCCCACCAGTGCCAGGCTGTTTCCCTTCTTTTCTGGAACGAAAAGAAGCAAAAGGACTTCAAACCCCGCTCTTTGCCGGATGTTCCATTGAAATCAGTTTGAAGTCCTGTTTGGTTCTTTTTCCTTCAGGAAAAAGAACGCGGTCCGTATTCTGCCAGATAAGCTTCCATTCGCTCCTTCATGGCGTCGTCAATGTACACCGTGCCATCCACAGGCCGGTTGTGCAGAAAGGCGATGATCTCCCGCACCGTGACGATGGGGTAGACGGCGATGCCGTGCTCCTCCCGCAGCTCGTCCAGGGTGGTGCAATCTTTGGTGCCCCGTTCCATCCGGTCCACAGAGACAAACAGGGCCCGGATGTTCACATCCGCCACATGCCGGAACAGCTCAATGGACTCGCGGACAGCGGTGCCGGCGGTGACCACGTCCTCCACGATGGCGATATTGTCCCCGGCCTGGGGCTTGTAGCCCACCATGGAGCCCCCCTCGCCGTGGTCCTTGGCCTCCTTCCGGTTGAAGCAGTAAGGCAGGTCCCGGCCGTAGTTCCGGTACAGTGAGGACGCGGCGGCCACGGCCAGGGGAATCCCCTTGTAGGCCGGACCGAACAGGGCGGTGATGCCCTCCGGCATGTGCTCCTGAATACAGGCGGCGTAGTAGTCCCCCAGCTTGGCGGCCTGGGCTCCGGTCTTATAATTGCCCGTGTTGATGAAATAGGGAGTCTTGCGGCCGCTCTTGGTCACAAAGTCCCCGAAGGTCAGCACGCCGGAGCGCACCATAAACGTAATGAACTCTTCCTGATAAGTCATATCATTCTTCCTCCTTGTTTTCCAGCGCCTCCCCGTCCTGCCGGACCGCGTAGGTCCGGATGCCAGGCCAGGCGGCAAAGCAGGCCACAAAATTGGTCAGGGAAAAACCGATTAACGCCAGCACCGGAACGCTCTCCGGAAAAGCCAGCACCATGGGGGCCATCAGCGCCAGGCAGATCAGCAGCCCAGGCGCGGAGTGCTTCATGCACCCCAGCCCCAGCAGAAGGGCGTCCTTGAGCACCAGACTCAGGGACAGGTCAGTGACCGCCGCCAGAGGGTACACATAAATCCAGGCCAGCCCGCCCACAAAGCACAGCAGCAGGCCCGCGGCGAACAGCACCACATACAGAGGGCCAAGCCCGAGGCGGGGCAGGTAAACCAACAGCGTCACCAGCAGCGCCGCCAGCAGAACAAGTCCGGGCAGGCCCAGCAGCCAAAACCGCAGAAATTCCTGCCGGAAGGCGTCCCAGAAATCCCGCCAGACATAGCTGTTCTTGTCCCGGACCATCTTCATTACCACTGTGGTCATACCCCCCAAGGCCGGGCCGATGGTCACCACTGGCAGGCAGAACAGGACAAACAGCAGGTTTAGCTTCACCAGCCCCCAGGCCTCCCGAAGCAGAATTTCAAAGAAGAGCGCCGGTCCCCGGCGGACCGGCGCGCCCTTTTCAATCCCGGGTCCTTCCTTCAAATATGAGTTGAACAGCCCCATGGTTTCCCCCTTAAAACAGTCGGTTTTCTTCTGGAAATTCCGCTTTCTGAATACTTTCCATACAAGTCCTATCATAGTTTATCATGTCCAATGTCAAAAAGCAACAAAACCCGACGATTTTTTTCTGTTCAGTTTAGACGATTTATATTGATATTTGGCCTCTTGTGTGTTAAGATAGTGCCAGAATCATGAAAAGTGGACCCCAGAATCCGGAATTAACGGAAGCGGGTCCCTTCAGCAAAGGGCTGGCCCTTTGTGTTTGTCCGCCGCGCGGACAAACAATTTCACGTTGGTACTTTCAGGCGTTTCCGCCTGTGAGTATAGTAAGGACAAGGCCCGAAGGGCCGACCAATGAAATAAGGAGGAACTACAATGAAAAGAATTCTCGCACTTTTGCTGGCCTCCCTGATGTGTGTCAGCATGCTCGCCGCCTGCGGCGGCAATGGCGGCACTAACGAGCCCCCCGCCAGCAATCCCCCTGCCAGCAATCCCCCTGCCAGCAATCCCCCCGCCACCCAGCCCGCCGGCGACGACGTTCCCGACGCGCCTCCCGCTGACAGCGGCAGCGACCTGACCGCCAGCCTGACCCTGGCCACCTACCCTGTGGGCAAGATGACCGACGAGGCCGTGATTAACGAACTGATCGCTGACTTTAACGCGGTCTATCCCAACATTGAGATTACGGTTCAGTATCTGGACTACACCTCCGGCGACGACACCGTCAATGCCGCTATCGAGTCCGGCAACGCCCCTGACCTGATTTTTGAGGGTCCCGAGCGTCTGGTCGCCAACTGGGGCGCCAAGGGCTACCTGGTTGACCTGAAGGACTTGGTGCCCGCCGGCACC
Source organism: Oscillospiraceae bacterium (assembly GCA_022793095.1). Taxonomy (GTDB): domain Bacteria; phylum Bacillota; class Clostridia; order Oscillospirales; family Oscillospiraceae; genus JAAWCD01. The sequence continues at coordinate 5,314 of JAAWCD010000014.1, forward strand.
TATGACGTGACCGTCAGCTCCTGCACCAACGACGCCGGCGCCGTGTACGAGCTGCCTGTCTGCCAGACCGCTCACTGCATGGGCATCAACAAGGACCTCTTCACCGAGGCTGGCGCGATGCAGTACATCGACGAAGAGAATCACACCTGGACCACTGAGAACTTCATCAAGGCCGTTGAGGCTGTGGCTGCCATTCATCCCAAGGTCGGCGTCGTGTTCTGCGGCGGCCAGGGCGGCGACCAGGGCAACCGCGCTCTGGTGACCAACATGTACGGCGGCACCTACACCAACCCCGAGCACACCCGCTACACCGCGAACTGTGAAGAGAACGTGAAGGCCCTCCAGACGTTGAAGGACCTGAACGGCATCGACTTTGACCCCGCCATCGTGGGCGGCGACGAGATCCAGCTGTTCTGCAACGGCACCCTGGCCATGGCTACCTGCTGGAATGTCAGCGCGGCTCAGAGCGACACCCAGGGCAAGCTGGCCAACTTCGAGATCTTCCCCATGGCCTTCCCCACCGAGTCCGGCGATCCCCTCCTCCAGGGCGGTATCTGGGGCTTCGGCGTGTTTGACAACGGCGATGCCAACCGGGTTGAGGCTGCCAAGGCTTTCATCAAGTTCATGACTGAGGACGACGCACAGTACACCAAGATCGTGGAAGCCACCAACTTCTGGCCCACCCGTGAGGTGGAAGGCGTGTATGCCGGCACCGACAACGAGGCGATCATGACCGAGTACGGCAAGCTGGTTCCCTTCATGGGCGACTACTACCAGATCACTCTGGGCTGGGCTGAGGCCCGGACCGCTTGGTGGAACGAGCTGCAGAACATCGGCAGCGGCGCCAAGGACGTGCAGACCGCGCTGGATGACTTTGTCGCCACCGCCAACGCCGCCGCTGAGGCTGCTGAGTAAGCTTCCGCCATTCCCGCAATCAAATGCTTCATAGCTGAGGCTGACGGGTACGCGCGCCCTCTCTGCCTGATTTCGCAGAGGGGGCGCACTTCCTTACAGGAGTCTTTTTGAGGCTCCCCAACCTCCGGTTGAGGAGTACACGGCTTGTCCGGAGCGGTTTTCCACCGGGCAAACCGTGTGTTCCTCAACCGGCACTGTTCCTGAAAGAGAGGGGATTCAACCTTGGGCAAAAAAAAGTCTGAAAGCATGAGCCGGGCGCTGGTTCGTCAGGAGACGATTTCCGGTTATCTGTTCCTGTTGCCCAGCCTGTTCTTCTTTGTTGTGTTCGTTATCTATCCCATGGTGATGTGCGTCTTTACCAGCCTCTTTGACTCCACCATGGGCAAGGACACCCAGGATACCTTCATCGGCCTGAAAAACTACATTGACCTGTTCCAGGACGATGTGTTTTTGAAGGGCCTGCTCAACACGATTATCATCGTAGTGGTTTCCGTGCCTACTGTCTGCGCCTTCTCCCTGTGGGTGGCCTCCTGCATCTACCAGATTCAGGACTGGGCCTGCTCTGTGTTCCGCTGCATCTTCTATCTGCCTGTGGTCACCGGCTCCGTGGCCGTGGCCGTGGTGTGGAAGTGGATGTTCAACGGCTATTATGGACTGATCAACACCACGGGCACTGGCTTGGGTATTCTGAAGGAGAATATCAACTGGCTGGGCGACACCCGTTTCGCTCTGGGCTGTATCATTCTGATTCTGTTCACCACCTCGGTGGGCCAGCCCATCGTGCTGTATGTCTCCGCCCTGGGCAACGTGGACCAGTCCCTGGTGGAGGCGGCAGAGGTGGACGGCGCCACCAAGCTCCAGGTGTTCTGGAAAATCAAGTGGCCCCAGATTATGCCGACTACCCTGTACATTCTGGTCATCACCACCATCAACAGCTTCCAGTGCTTCGCGCTGATTCAGCTGCTGACCTCCGGCGGACCGGAAAACAGCACCATGACCATCATGTTCTATATCTATCACACCTGCTTCAAACTGTTCAAATATGGCTATGCCAACGCCATGGGCGTGGTTCTGGCGCTCTTCATCGCCGTTCTCTCCGCCGTGCAGTTCAAGCTGGCCAAGTCGGAGTAAGGAGGTGCGGACATGAGATCAAATGTAGAGCATACCACGCCGTATAAGGTGATTTCGGTCATTCTTATCATCATTCTGGCGATTCTGTTCGCGTTCCCCCTGTATTGGATTATCACCGGCGCGTTCAAGACTCCTGCGGCCGTCATGGCGGCTGAGCCGGAGTGGTTCCCCTCAGAGTGGACCCTCCGGAACTTTGAGACGCTGTTTTCCAAGCGGAGCGCACCCCTGTGGGAGCTGGCGATTCCCTTCAGCGACCACTTCACGGAGACGGGCAAGCTGGCCTACTTCTCTGTGGGCCCCAAGCTGCCGGCAGCGCTGCGCTGGCTGGTAAACACCGTGTTCATGGCGGTGGTGGCCATGCTGCTGACCTGCGGCACGGCGGCCATGGCGGGCTACGCCCTGGCGAAAAAGCGGTTCATTGGACGGGGCATCCTGTTTTCCCTGATCGTGTGCGCCATGGCTCTGCCCAAACAGGTTATTCTGCTCCCTCTGCTGCGTGAGATGTCGGCGCTGGGCCTGACAGATACCCTTTGGTCAGTCATCTTCCCCATTGTGGGCTGGCCCTTCGGCGTGTTTTTGATGAAGCAGTTTGCGGAGGGGATTCCAGGAGAAATCTTGGAAGCGGCCCGGATTGACGGCGCTGGGGAGATTAAGACGTTTATCACGGTGGTTTTCCCCATGATTAAGCCTGGTGTGGGCGCGCTGGCTATCTTCACGTTCATCAACTCCTGGAACGACTATTTCATGCAGTTGATTATGCTGACCAATACCAACACCCTGACGATTTCTCTGGGCATCGCCAAGATGCAGGGCGAGAACGCCACGGACTACGGCCTCTTGATGGCAGGCGCGGCTCTAGCCGCGATTCCCATCATCTGCGTCTTCCTGGCCTTCCAGAAGTACTTCACGAAGGGCATCACCATGGGCGCGGTCAAAGGCTAAACAGCTCTTGCTCCTCCTTTTCTTGAAAGAAAAGGAGCAAAAGAACTTCAAACTGTATTCTACCGTCAAATGTTCGGTAGAATCAGTTTGAAGTTCTTTTTTGGTTCTTTTTTCTTTCAAGAAAAAAGAACTACATTTCCTTCTGAAAACGGGCGAGGGAGAACAAACAGATTGCGACAATCAGGAGATAGCCCGCAGTCAGGGGGAGAACAACCTGGGTGCCCAGATTTTTCAGGGCGAACCAGAGCAGAAGGCCGCCCCAAATGTAGAGCATCCCATCAAAGGCTCTGGCTTTGGACCGCCAGAGGAGCATTTGATTCCGTTCGTCCGTCTCCCCAATGCGCTCCTGACGGGCAAGCTCCGGATTCCTCCGCTTCCGCACCGCACCAATGAGCGTGCTCAGGCTGGCTCCGGCCACGCCGCAGCCTACGCCGAGCAGCAGAAAGCCATCCGGCTGGCTCCCGGCCTGTGCAATCATCAGGTAAACGCCTGCGGCCAGGAGCACCAGCCCAAACAGCAGTTGTACCAGAGATGATTTCATCTGTCTTGTCATGGCGATTCCTCCTCATAAATAAAAATGTCCTCGATGCTGGTCCCAAAGTACCGGGCAATCTTGAAGGCCAGCAGGATGGACGGATTGTACCGCCCGTTTTCCAGGGATCCAATAGTCTGCCGGGAGACCTCCAGCACAGCGGCCAGCTCCTCCTGCCGGAGTCCCCGTGCCCGGCGCAGCTCTTCCAACCGATTCTTCATTTTACCTCCTTTCTGAATAGTAAGAGCCTATCCCAGAATTTGGCGTGCACAGATTGCACCGTCAGATTTTTCGTCAAGGGAAGCCAAACCCGCAGGCAATCCTTTGTGGATTGCCTGGGATTTTGGTGAAGCATGGCGGAAACTATGCAAGCTAGATGCGTGCGAATCAGTTGAGATAGGCTCTAAGCCCATGATGGAAAGTTTGCTTTCCATCATGGGCTTACTATATCACACACAGCATATAATGTCAAGTATACTTTCCATCAGAACGTGTAAAGCAGCACATAAAACATGGCGAAAAAAGTTCAGCGTGCAAAAAGGCCGGTTCTGTGCTATGATAGGCCAAGAAACAGAAATCAAATGAGGAGAAAAGCGATGAAAAACATTGTACTGATTGGCATGCCCGGATCTGGAAAGAGCACAGTAGGGGTGGTTCTAGCCAAGCGGCTGGGCATGAATTTTGTGGATGTGGACCTGATAATCCAGCAGCGGGAAGGTGCGCTGCTCCAGACAATTTTGGATGAAAGGGGAGCGGAAGCCTTTTTGGAGGTCGAGGCGGACGCAGTGTGTTCGCTGTCCTGTTCCCATTCTGTGATTGCGCCGGGTGGGTCCGCTGTCCTGCTGGAGCGGGCGGGTCTGTACTTAAAGTCTTTGGGCACCGTCGTCTACCTGAATATTCCGGTGGAGGCGCTGGCCAGCCGTCTGGCGAATCTGGCCAGCCGGGGCGTGCCCATTGCGCCTGGCCAGACCATAGCGGACCTGTATGAGTACCGCCGGCCTTTCTACGAACGGTATGCCGACCTTACCATCGACACCGCCGGCAAATCCCTGGAAGAAACCTGTGCCGCCGTGATGGACGCGCTGTCCTTTTCTTGAAAGAAAAGGACCAAAAGAACTTCATGCTGTTGCAGCTGTGATGAGGTTCAAGGCGTGCCTTGCCCTTGGGAAAGCCGGTACAATTGTTGATAATGTGCATCTATCATACGTTTCGTATAGCGTTTTGGCGGCAACCATAAAAAGCTGAGACTCCGAAGGGCAAAATCCCCCCGGAGTCTCATTGCATTCCGTCCATTTAAAGTTCTTTTGCCTCCTTTTCTTTCAAGAAAAGGAGGGTTCTTTTTGCTTCTTTTTCTGATCAAGAAAAAGAAGACGCATCCAGCCCCTGGCCCTTGAGCGCCCGCTCCAGGAGGTCCGGCAGCTTTTCCGGAGTGCAGGCGAAGCAGGGGATGCCCATGGCCGCCACCCGCTGGGCCGTCTGGGCGTCGTAGTAGGGCTTCCCTCCGTCCGCAATGGCCAGCAGTACCGCCACGGTCACACCGGAGTCCGTCAGCTCCTCCAGCCGCCGCAGCAGCGCCGCCCGGTTGCCCCCTTCGTCCAGGTCCGAAATCAGGAAAAACAGCGTCTTGGCAGGCGTCTCAACCAGGTTCTGGCAGTAGGCAATGGACTTGGCGATGTCTGTGCCGCCCCCCATCTGAAAGCCGAAAAGCAGATCCACCGGGTCCTCACACAAAGGCGTCAGGTCCATAATTTGAGTGTCAAAGGCCACAACGCTGGTCTGAACCGCAGACATGGAGGCCAGGATGCAGGCCATCACCGAGGAATATAGAATGGACTGCCCCATAGAGCCGCTCTGGTCAATGTCCAGAATCACATGCCACCGGTTCACCCGGCTGGACCGGTCGAAAAACCACACCCGTTCCGGGATGATTGTCTTCAACTCCGCGTTGTAGTTGCGAAGATTATGCCGGATTGTATAGGGGAAATCCAGCGCGGAAGCGGAGGGTAAGGGCGAATGGGCCCGCCGGTTCAGCGCTGCCGTCACGGCCCGGCGCACGTCGCTTTCCAGCAGCTGGTTGATCTGTTCCACGATTTTGCGGATGAACTTCCGGGCGGATTCCTTGGACTTTTTGGGAATCTGGTCCTTGAGCATCAGCAGAGTGGAGGCCATATTCAGGTCCGGCTCCAGGTCCTCCAGCAGCTCCGGCTCTAACAGGAGCTGTTTGAGGCCCTTGCGCTCAATGGCGTCGTTCTGGACCACGGCCACAATTTCGCTGTCGAAGAGGGAGCGCAGGTCTCCCAGCCATTTAGAGATGTTCGGGGAAGAGGGACCCTTGCCTGCGCCCTGTCCGGAGCTGGCGCTGAAGCTTTCGCCAGGTCCGCCGTAAATGGCGGACAGGGCGCTGTCCATGAGGAGCTCCTCCTTGGAGAGGGCCCCGCCGCCCATTCCCTCAAAGCGCTGCTGGCTCTCCGAGCCCAGAATCAGCCGCCAGCGCGCCATCTGTTCCGTCTGTGTCATGGAACCGCCTCCCTGTTGTTCCTTCTTTTCTTGAACGAAAAGAAGCAAAAGAACGTTATGCTGTTGGTTTGGTAGTTTTGGGGAATGCTATGACCTCAGGGCCGCCCCGCGTCAAATATCGTCAAAGTCGAACTCATCCAGCCCGCTCAGGACCTCCTGTTCGGCCTCAGTGATATCCTGCATCAAAATCTCAGCCGCCTGCTGGGCGTTCACGCCCCAGATTTCCCCCAGATTTTCCGCAATGTCACTCTTCTCCGATGGGGTGAAGTCCGCGAAAGCCCGCCGCAGGAACACCAGAGCCCGGCGGAAATCCAGCTCATCCAGGGTGTTGAGGTAATCGTCCAGATGCCGCCACAGGGACAGCCGGGCAATGAGGGCGTAGCGGTTTTTCCCAGCCAGCCCCTCGAACCAGCCCGCACCCAGGTCAGCGGGCACGCCGGGAGACAGCCGCCGGGCCAGCTCCCGGCTCAGCAGTTCCTCGTCCGCCGCGCCCCGCTCCAGCAGAATGGCCATGGCGAAGCCGGAACACCGGGTGTTTAAATCGTCCCGGTCAGAGACCTCCTCCAACAGAGCCAGCCACCGGTCCTCTTCCAGAAAATCATGGTTGAGCTGCAACGCGTTCAGCCGGTCCATGGCCTGTGTCACAGAGGAAGCCGCGTTCGCGTCACAGACGCAGGCACCGGCCAGGGTGAGGCAGGCCCGCAGATAGAGCTGCTTGAGCAGGGGAAGGATTGGGGCCGGGTCAAACCGCCGCAGGTCGCTGTACCGTGCCGCCAGACTCAGCTGTTCCGCCGCCGCGGCCACGTCGGCCAGGGCAGCGGCGTCCACGGAAAGTCCCTGCAACACGGAAAGGGCGTGCTCCGCCGCCGGCGGCATGCCGCAGAGGAAGGCGTCGGAGAAAATGGCGGAGGCCTGGGCGATGGAGGTGCTCTGCTCCGCCCGTTCCTTTAGAGCGAAGGCGGCGGCGCCCTCAATGGTGTCCCCCAGCAGGGCGGATTCCACAATTTCGATTTCCGCCTCCGGCGTCCACCGCAGCTCCCAGTATTCTCCCCAGTTAGCCCCCTGCTGCCGGGAGGGCAGGAGGGTCCCAAAGTGGATGTTCAGTACCCGCAGCCGGTGAAGGAAGAAGGAGCGCCGCAAATCAGTCAGCGCCGCCTGCTCTGATTTCACGTTCAGCCGTTCCCGCAGGTCCAGGTCCAGCCGCTGGAGCTCCGCCGTCCGGAATTTTTCCAGCCGCAGGTCCTTCAACTGCCGGTAAAAGTCCTCCTGGACCGAGGTGCGGCTGACGCCCTCGGGCAGGAAGCCGATTTTCGTGCCGATTTCCGCCGCGGCCGCCGCGATGGAGAGTTCAGAGAACTGGCCGTGGCCCATGGTGGTCACCGCCGCGTCCCGCAGATCCTGGAGGGTGGGGAACGCGCTGCCCCGCATGACCCGCAGGGTCTCCGCCAGCCGGACCGCCTCAATGACCTCGGCGGAGGACACCAGATTGCCCGCCTTCCGGTGGGCGGCGGCCAGCCGGGTCAGGTAGAGGTAGGAAATTTGTTCCGGCCTGCCCTGGTTGAGGGCGGTCCAGAGCAGTTCAAAGTAGGCGGGGGCCCGGTTGCCCGCGCCATACCCGGAACGGCTGGACAGCCGGTAGTAGGAGTAGGGCATCAGCGTGGCGGTGCAGTCCGCCAGGGGGAGGTTCTTTTCCTCCTCGTCCGTCATGGGGGCGCAGGCCTCCAGACCCGCCACATGGTAGGCCCCGCAGACGCAGAAAATGTTCTCTGCTGGAATTCCGCTGTCAACCGCACCTTGGATGACCCGCTTCATGTAGGCTTCCCGAACCAGATTTTCCGCCGTCCGGCTGGAGCCGTCCAGGGAGGCGGCCCTCAGCTCCCGTCCAAAGGTGTTGCAGGCGTTCTGGTAGGCGGTGGAATCCGGAATTTGCTCGAAATTCCGCTCCCAAAAGGTGTCATGGTCCTCGCCGGTAAGAGTTTCCAGCCCGCGGTACACCGACTCTGTGGTGTTGGCCGGAGCCTCTTCCCCGGTTTCTCCCTCTTCGACCGCGCCTTCCAGCTTTTCCTGCGCCATGGCCAGAAAGGCCCCGGAGGGAAGATCCATGAACCGGCACTCCACCTTGTGTTCGTTTGCCCACAGGATTGCCTGAATTTCAGGAGAGTACCGGGCGAAGGGATACAGAATGGTCCGCACCGGCGGAGCGTTGGTGTAGGCCAGAATGGCGGCGGGGAACCGGGTTTCCGAGTGGCAGAGCCAGTGCATCTGTTCGTTTAAGTCGCTGGGCCCCTCCACCAGCACCAGCCGGGGCTTAGCCGCGTCCAGCGCCTGCCGCAGGTGGTACGCCGCGCCCGGCGACAGGTGGCGCACCCCGAAGAGCACCGGGCCGCCCATCAGCCGTTCAGCTCCCGGCAGGCCCGGTACAGGGGAAGCCAGGCGCTGCCCCGCTTCTTCATCACGTTCTCCAGGTATTCCTTCCAGGAGATTTTGTCCTTGTCCTCGTCCTTGACCACCGCGCCCTGGAGGGCGGCCGCCAAGTCTCCGGCGGTGACGCCGCCGTCTCCAAAGCTGCCGGCCAGGGCCATGGAGTTGGCCAGCAGGGAAATGGCCTCGGCGGTAGAGAGGACGCCGGAAGTGCCTTTCAGCTTCTGTTTGCCGTCCAGGGTGGCTCCGGCCCGGAGCTCCCGGAAGATCGTGACCACCTTTTCCACGGTATCCGTATCGGGCTGGCGGGCGTTCAGGTCCAGACCGGCGGAGAGCTGGGCCACACGGGTCTGGACAATCTCCAGTTCAGTTTCCATGTCCGAGGGGGTGGGGAGCACCACGATGTTGAACCGGCGCTTGAGCGCGGCGGACATGTCGTTGACGCCCTTGTCCCTGGTGTTGGCGGTGGCGATGACGGAAAAGCCCTTGGCCGCTGGGACCTCCAGGCCCAGCTCCGGGACGCTGAGCCGCTTTTCCGACAGGATGGAAATAAGGGCGTCCTGGACCTCGCTGGCGCACCGGGAAATTTCCTCCACACGGGCGATGGAGCCGGTTTCCATGGCCCGGTATACCGGGCTTTTCACCATGGCCTCGGGACAAGGTCCCTTGGCGATGAGCATGGCGTAGTTCCAGGAGTAGCGGATTTGTTCCTCCGTGGTGCCTGCGGTGCCCTGAACCACCTTGGTGGAGTCGCCGTTGACGGCGGCGGACAGGTGCTCGCTGAGCCAGGACTTGGCGGTGCCCGGCTCGCCGATGAGGAGCAGGGCCCGGTCCGTCACCAGGGTGGCGATGGAGATTTCTACCAGGCGCTTGTTGCCCATATATTTGGGGGTGATGTCCACACCTTTCACCTTGGCGTTGCCGGTGAGGTAGGTGAGGACCGAGCGGGGGGACATGCGCCAGCCGGTCGGGATGGCGTCCTGTTCCGCGGAAATGAGGGCATCCAATTCCCGCTGATAAAGCTCCTCCGCCGGGAGGCGCTGTACGTTTTTGTCAGACATACTTCATTCCTCCAATCATTTGATGACGTTCTGCCAGTCATCCCACTCCGGGAAGGGCCTGCCGGCGCGAAGCTGCTCTATGGTCCAGGGAATGGCCTTCTGGAACTGGGCCAGGGCCTGCTTTCGAGCTGCTCCCGCAGCCATGAATTCCTCAAGCAGCGCCGCGACTTCCTCCGCAGGCAGCACCTTTGCCGCCTCGTCCATCAGGTTCCACACCACATACAGATGGTTGGCCGAAGAATTTTTTGCCATAGCCTTTCCGAACATCCCCCTGGGACTGCCGCCCAGCTGGAGCAGCCAGCGGCTGTAATGGTAAGCCTGCCCGGTTTTCTCCATCCGCTTTCGGAGATAGGGGATCAGGAGCTTCCGGTTTTCCCCGTCCTCCGGGTTGACCAGCCGCATGAGCGTCCGGTCAAATTCCGCCACATCCTCCCAATAGTAGGCAAAGGGGGAGCCGCCCGTTCGCGGCAGGTCCGTATAAACCGCCTGGGTAAACCGCTCGATCCACCGGCAATCCAGGGGCCCGGCGGTGCTCTGTCCGCCGGAAACGCAATACTGCCCGTTCTGGGAAGACCAGCGCACCGCTCCGAATGCCCGAAGCAGGACGGTATTCAGGGTCTTTTTCCGTTCCGTGTCCGTGGCGGGCTCTTCCGTCAGAAGATAGGGAGAATAGGTCTCATAAACCTCCGCCGCCGGGCGGGAGAGCAGGGCGGCCTGGAAGCTGATGTACAGGTACCGGGACATTTCCGGGTGGCTGTCCCAGAGCGTCAGGCAGAAGTCCCGCAGGGGGCCGGGACCGGTGTGCCGCAGGATTTCCTGCAAGTTGTCTGTAAGCCGCACCCCCGCAAGAACCGGCTTGCCTTTTTCGGTTGTAAGCCTGTCGATGGCCTCCATCCGGCCGCAGGCCCACTGCCAGAACTCCAGCATGGCCGGAGCGGTTTTTTCCCCGATGGCGCAGCACCAGCAGGTAAAGTCCTCGCTGTCCTTGGGCGGTATATTGCCGTCGGAAAGCATCTTTTCTACCCGCGCCCGCAGGCCGGAGGCCACCAGCTCCGCGGCCCAGTCTGTATCTGCATCGCGCAGGAACTTCACGGAATCACTGTTTTTCACCAGCTCTTCCGCCCAGAAGCTTTTGACAGTGTCCCAGTCCAGGCCGGACAGGGAGCGAAGGACGGCTTCCCGGTTTTTGCCCCGCTCGGATTTAATCAGGTCCAGCAAAAGACCAGTATTTTCTGGGTCCGCGCCAAGCGCGGTGATAACGGCTTCCCTCACATCCTTTTTTGCATCAGGCAGAAGGGAGCGGAGCCAAGGTGAGGCCTCTGCCCCCTGGATGGCGGTGATGACCTCCACCCGGCGGGCCATAGCCCTGTTTCCGGCAGGGTCGAGGTCCTTTTTCAGCAGCGGCACGACCACCGGCCCCAGCTCTTTCAGAATTTTGGCGTTCCGGTCCGCCATTTCGCCGTAGCTGTCCCCCAGGCCGGAAATCAGGGCGGGCAGAACGCGGAAGTCCGTAAAAAACTCCGGATGGACCTCCCAGGCGGACGTTGCGGTTTCCACCCGTCCGCTGCCGGTAGTGGTGAGCGCGGTGAGCAGGGGCTGGATTTGCCCGCAGGAAATCTGCACATAGGTACCGCCGCCGGTGGGCAGGGGGGCCAAATCTCCGGCCATACCGGCGCTGCCCTGGGTGTACGCCACCGCGTCCGCCAGGGCCAGCACATCCAGCAGCTGACCGCCCCGGACTTCCGGCGGCGCGGACAGGAGCTTTTCCACACCGGCGCTGAGCTTGGCGAACACCGGGCTGGCCTCCGCCAGGGGTTTCAGGCTGTCCGCCGCCCGGCGGAGGCGGAAGTCCTCGGGCAGAAGGCCGGTTCCGGCAATGGCCGCATGCTCCAAACGGTCCTTTACATCATAAAGAGGTTGTAAGTTCATTTTAACACCTCGTAATAGGGAGTGTATTATATTCTATCAAAATTGTATTGAGTGTATTGAGAAGAGAGACCGTAGGGCGGGGGCTTGCCCCCGCCGCCGGCAGCGCTGAGACTTGAGGCACGGCGGGGGCAAGCCCCCGCCCTACGGGCGATGCCTCGAATGAAAAGTCAGTACAACAGCCGGATGATATGTTCCGGCGTGACCACGCTGTAGGGATGCAGGCAAAGGGACCGGTCCCGCCCGTCGTAAAACATCAGCCCGAACAGGGCGCTTCCCTCCGGAACCGGCTCCGGCAGCATGCCGAGCCGCGCCGTGGAGGCATGGTCCGCCCCGTCCTCCGGCCGGTCCCGCAGCACGATTCGCCCGCCCTTGGGGTCCTCCAGCACAAAAACGTCCCCAACCATCCCCATCCGTCCGATAGGAACCAGAACCGCCATAAACTTGGGCAGCAGGGTGTTCTTAATCCGCCCCTTCACCAGCTTCACCGCCGTGGCCAGGTCCGGCTGGGCCAGTCCGGGCAGCTTCGCCTGCTCCTCCGGCCTCAACGGCCGGGAAACCGCGCCGTCCCAGCGGATGCGCCGGTCCCCCTCGCCAGGGTAGGTGTACAGGGTGGGAACCTCCAGCAGCTCAAAGCAGCTGTCCTCCGCCTTGACGTACTTCAGCGCCTTGACCGGCCGGTAATTCAGGGTTTGGTCAATCTGGCCCCCATCCAGGTCCAGCCACCAGCCCCGGTCAATGTACTCCCGCCGGGCCTCGTCATAGGATACATCAAAGGAGAGCTGTACCAGCCGGGCATTCTCCCGAAACGCTCCAATGGCGTGCAGATCCTCCAGCCGCCAGACCCCGCCCAGGGCCTCAAACAGGACGGTATCCTCGGCGGAGTACTGCCCGGCCTCCAGCTTGGCCTCCAGAAAGACCCGTGACTTCCGGATGGTGGAGTGGAGGGCGATGAGAATCCGCAGGGCTTCCGCCGCGGACGCCTCCGCCTGGTCCGGACTCTTCTGCATGGTCCGCACCGTCAGGGCCAGCCGGGAAAAAGCGGTCTGAGGCCCGGTGAGATAGTACCCGCCCAAATCCTTGGCCAGCTTGTCATAGGTCTGGGCCGAGGTTCCGGCCAGGGCGCCCACGCCGGAGGTGAGCAGGTCGTTGACCATCTGTTCCGCCCGGTCCAGGCCCTCCAGCTGGCGGGCCAGCTTTTTCTTCTGAGCCGCCGTGTTGGCCTTCTTGGGCTTGGCGGGCGCGGACTCCTTGGACGCCTCCTTTTTGGCGGCCCGTGCCGCCTGCTTTTCCCGCTTCTCCGCCAGGTCCTGGGGCAGCTCCGCCGGAGCGAACTCCTTTCCGGCCAGCTGCTCGAACATCAGTCCCAGCGCGTGCTTGCAGGGAAATTGACGGCTGGGGCAGGAGCACCGGCACACCGGCGCGGCAGGGTCCGTCCAGTCGATGGAGGTGCGGTAGGGATTCTTTCCGCTGCCCGCGCACTCCGCCCAGAAAACCGCATTGTCCTCCGTCCGCTGATGGGCGGAAAAGCTGCCCTTTCTGGAGAGCTTGCGGCCATTTTCCGCCGCCGCGGGGTTGGGCGCCTGAAGCAGAATGAACTGTTCTGTGAGTTCCATAGACTTCTTGCCTCCTGACAGAAATCTGATTTTTGAGGATAGATAAAATTATAATAGCACGTCTGTTTTTCCACTGCAAGAATGGTTTTCCATTTTTCCGGTTCTCAGAAGCTGTATCATTCGCCGAAGTGCACAGATTTGCGAGACAAAATCGTTGTTGGCAAGACAAAAAAGCGCGGGAATACTGGATGTATTTCAAGCTTTTTTAACGATGCCAACAGCAATTTTGGCCGCAAAGATGTGTGCTGAGGCGATTGGTACAGCTTCTCAGTCAATTTTATATCCCACGCCCCAGACCGTCTTAATAAACCGGGGCTCACGGGAGGGCTCGTGCATCTTCTCCCGCAGGCGGCGGATGTGGACCATCACCGTATTGTTCCGATCCAGATATTTTTCCCCCCACACCGTTTCAAACAGCTCCTCGGCAGAGATGACCTGCCCCCGCCGCTCACACAGCAGCCAGAGAATATTGAACTCAATGGGCGTCAGAATCAGAGGCTCGTCATACAGCGAACATTCATGGGTGGCCCGGTTGATGACCAGGCCGTTCACCTCGATGATGTCTGGCGAGGCGCCCCGCTCCCCGCCATTGTACTGCGTGTACCGCCGGAGCTGGGCCTTGACCCGGGCCGCCAGCTCCAGAGGGTTGAAGGGCTTTGTGATGTAGTCGTCCGCGCCGATGGTGAGACCGGTGATCTTGTCCATGTCCCCTACCTTGGCCGTCAGCATGATGACCGGAAAATGATAGCTCCGGCGGATCTCCTGGCACAGGGTAAACCCGTCGATGCCCGGCAGCATCACATCCAAAATGGCCAGGTCCAGAGTCCGGGTCCGGATGGCCTCCAGGGCGCTGGGGCCGTCGTAGCATTTGATGATTTGATAATCCTCCCCCTGAAGGTACAGGCCGATCAGGTCGGCAATCTCCTTTTCATCGTCCACAATCAGAATCGTCGCGTTCATGGCCGCTCCCTCTTTCTTGAAAATCTTTGTCTCAATTATAACCAGGGGCGGGTTGGAAAGTCAAGAAACTGTGCAAAAGGTAAGAAAATCGCAAGAATCCAAGGCGCGGACCAATTGCGTCTTGATTTCAACGCATTAAAGCAATATAATATAGAAATACCGTTTGAGAGACGGTATTCTTCAGACACATTTGGCATAGTTTTGAATCACCATGCTGTCTGACAAAGAGAAAGGGGAATCCTCATGGGAAACGAGCGCATTTACAACTTTTCCGCCGGCCCTTCCATGCTTCCGTTGGAGGTGCTGGTCCGTGCAGGCGCTGAAATCACCAATTATCAAGGTTCCGGCATGTCCGTCATGGAGATGAGTCACCGATCTAAGGTCTTCGACGGCATCTTCCAGGATACACAGGCCAAATTCCGCAGGCTGATGAACGTGCCCGAGGGGTGGAAGGTGCTGTTCCTTCAGGGGGGCGCTTCCTCACAGTTCTCCATGGCTCCGCTGAACCTGATTGGAAAAACCGGGAAGGCGGATTACGCAGTCACCGGCAACTTCTCCAGCCTGGCCTACAAGGAGGCCAAAAAGTATGGGGAAATTCATCTGGCCGCCTCCTCCGAGGACCGGAACCACACCTATATCCCCGCGCAGGACCAGCTTGAGCTGGACCCGGAGGCCTCCTATTTCTATTACTGCGCCAACAACACCATTTACGGCACCGAATGGCAGTACGTCCCGGAGACGGGAAATGTGCCCCTGGTCTGCGACATGTCCTCGGACATTCTTTCCCGGCAGGTGGATGTTTCCAAGTACGGCGTCATCTTCGCCGGCGCTCAGAAGAACATGGCTCCCGCCGGCCTGACCGTGGTCATCATCAAGGAAGACCTGGCGGGCCGCGAGCTGCCCTTTACCCCGCTGATGATGAACTACAAGACTATGATTGACAAGGACTCCATGTACAACACGCCTCCCTGCTGGTGCATCTACATGCTGGGTCTGGTGCTGGACTGGCTGGAGGAGCAGGGCGGCATTGCCGGTATGGAAAAAATCAAGCACGGCAAGGCCCAGATGCTTTACGACACCATCGACAGCGCCCGGCTGTTCACCTGTGCGGCAGAGGTTGGTTCCCGGTCCGACATGAACGTGACCTTCCGGTCCGCCAGCGAGGAGCTGGACGCCAAGTTTGTCAAGGAGGCCACGGCCGCCGGGTTCTCCAACCTGAAGGGCCACCGGAACGTGGGCGGCATGCGGGCGTCCATCTACAACGCCATGCCGGTGGAGGGCGTGGAGAAGCTCTGCGACTTCATCCGGGCGTTTGACAGGAATAACTGAGGAGGGCAGGACGATGGCGACGTTTGAGCAGGCCCGGCAGGCGGTGGACCGCCTGCAAAGCACATACGCCAAGCCTCGACTTCCCTTCACGCTAGAACCGGGCGAGCCGGGCTTTCTGGAAAGCAAGGTGGGCGGAACGCCCTACCTGCCCCATGGGATGGACTGGCCCCTGGACAACCAGGGAAACGCACTAATCCTGCTGGCTCAAGTGGACTGCACGGCTTTGGTCGGTCTGCCGGAGTTTCCTCATTCCGGACTGCTGCAATGCTTCATCAGCCAAACCGAGTGCTTTGGGATGGACTTCGACGATCAGATTACCCCAAAAGGCTTCCGGGTGCTCTATCACGAAACGGTTGACCCCTCCGTGACAGCGGAGGAGGCGGCGTCCAAGCGCCCGCCCGCCCCGGAGGACGTAGACGTTCCCCTGATGAAGGACTCTCCCTGCCGCATTTGTTTCGGTCAGTTGGAGGAGCAGGGCATCACGGGCACAGACTGCTCCTTTGAGCTGCTCTTTGTTCAGGTGTGGAACGAGCTGTTCCCCGACGAGCACATTAAGGCCATGTGGGATGTGATGGGGAAACTGGACGAAGACGAAGTGGAACAGCTTTTGAATCCGGAGAACGCGGAGGATTATGAGGGACCGGAAATCCCTTGGCACCAGTTGGGGGGCTATCCCTACTTCACCCAGTCCGACCCCCGTGGAGAGAAGGAACGTTACGAGGAGATGGATACCGTACTGTTCCAGCTGGATTCCGACTCGGAGCGGGGCAGAGACCTAGTCCTTTGGGGCGATATGGGCATCGGCAATTTCTTCATCAACCGGGAAGCGCTGAAGCGCCGGGATTTCTCCCGCGTGCTGTATAACTGGGATTGCTGCTAAACCGAGGCACGGCGCGTTTCCAGGGATAACAGCTTAAAGTTCTTTTTGCTCCTTTTTCTTTCAAGAAAAAGGAGGAACAACAACGAGGTGAACAACGATGTTTCGAGTGAAAACGATGAATAAAATCTCCCCCGTGGGTCTGGCCGTGCTGGACACGGGCCACTTCCAGGTCAGCGACGATGTGGAACAGCCCAACGGTATTCTGGTCCGCTCCGCCTCCCTCCACGATATGGACTTCCCCGACTCCCTCCGGGCCATCGCCCGGGCCGGAGCCGGCACCAACAACATCCCCATTGACCGCTGTTCCGAGGCGGGCGTGGTGGTCTTCAACACCCCCGGCGCCAACGCAAACGCCGTCAAGGAGCTGGTCCTCGCCGCCATGCTGGTGTCCTCCCGTGACCTGATGGGCGGGTCCGCCTGGGTGCGGGAGCAGGCGCAGACCGAGGGCGTGGACGTGGCCGCCGCCGTGGAAAAGGGCAAGTCCGCCTTCGTGGGCCCGGAGCTCTACCGCAAGACCCTGGGCGTGATGGGCCTGGGAGCCATCGGCGCGCTGGTGGCCAACATCGCCCTCTCCCTGGGCATGGAGGTCTATGGCTATGACCCCTTCCTGTCCGTGGACGCCGCCCTCCGGCTGGACCGCCATGTCCATGTGGTCAAGAACGTGGATGAGCTCTACAAAAACGCCGACTACATCACCATCCACATGCCCTACAACAAGGACACCAAGGACACCATCGACGCCGAGGCCATTTCCAAAATGAAAGGCGGCGTCCGGGTCATCAATCTGGCCCGTGGCGAGCTGGTCAACGACGACGGCATGATCGCCGCCCTGGAGTCCGGCCGTGTGTCCTGCTACGTCACCGACTTCCCCAACAACAAGATTACCTTGGCCAAGCATGTGGTGCCCATTCCCCACCTGGGCGCGTCCTCCCCGGAGAGCGAGGAGAACTGCGCCGTCATGGCCGCGCAGGAGCTCCAGGACTATCTGGAGAACGGCAACATCCGCAACTCCGTGAACCTGCCCAACGTCTCCCTGGACCGGAGCGGCATTGCCCGGATCTGCATCATCCACCGCAATGTCCCGTCCATGCTGGCCAATCTCACCGGAATCCTCTCCAAGGAGGGGGTCAACATCGAGAACATGACCAACAAGGCCAAGAAGGATTACGCCTATACCCTGGTGGATATCAACTCCAAGCTGCCCGACCGGGTTGCTGACGAGCTGCGGGCTGTGGAGAATGTACTCCGTGTCCGCGTCTTGCAGCACTGAGCATGCTTTTATAACAAACCCAAAAGGCCGGCGCGTTTTAAACGCGCCGGCCTCTCTTTCTGCCTATGTTTCGTTTTCCTGAATGCGGGACAAATCATAGGGAGTGGTCTGGTACACGTAATAGTTGAGCCAGTTGGTGTACAGCAGCTGCCCGGCGGACCGCCAGCGGACAATGGGCGGCTGTGCCGGGTCGTCCCCGGGGAAGTAGTGGGCGGGAACCGCAATGTCCAGTCCCTTTTCGACATCCCGGAAATATTCCCGGGACAGCGTATCCGCGTCATACTCCGGGTGGCCCATGATGAAAAAGCTGCGGTTGTCTTCGCTCTTCACCCCGAACACCCCCGCTTCCTCAGAAACTGCCAGCATTTCCAGCTCCGGAATCTGCCGCAGGTCCGATTCCAGCACCTGCGTATACCGGGAGTGAGGCGCGCAGAACACATCGTCAAAGCCCCGGAACAGGGGGGAATTCTCCTTCACGATTTGATGCTCGAACACGCCGGACAGCTTTTTCGGGAGGGTGCGCTTCTGAATCCCATAGTGGTAATACAGCCCCGCCTGGGCCCCCCAGCAGATGTGCAGGGTGGAATGAACGTGGGTCTTTGTCCACTCCATAATCCGGCACAGCTCATCCCAGTACTCCACTTGGTCGAAGTCCAGGTTTTCCACTGGCGCACCGGTAATAATCATGCCGTCGTACCGCCGGTCCTTAATGGCGTCAAAGGTGGTGTAAAACGACTCCAGATGGTCCATGTCAATGTGCTGGGGCACATAGCTGGCTGTTTGCAGCAGCTCTACCTGAATCTGAATAGGCGTGTTGGACAGCTTCCGCAGCAGCTGGGTTTCCGTGACGATTTTCGTGGGCATCAGGTTCAGAATCAGCAGCTTCAGCGGACGGATATCCTGATGGATCGCCCGGTATTCCGTCATGACAAAGATATTTTCTCCCTCCAGCACCGCGCGGGCCGGCAGGGAATCCGGTATTTTAATGGGCATAAGATATCTCTCCTCTTATTTGAGCTCTCACAGAGTAAGCCGCTTAACGTTCTTTTTGCTTCTTTCTCTTTTAAGAAAAAGAAGAGAAACACGTCACTTCCAACCATATGTCGTGGCTGTGGCCTCCGGAACAGAGGCCTCGTCCCACTGGTGGTTTGTATCCCTCAGCTTTTGGCTGGTCACGTTGAAGTAATTGTGCTGGAGCTTCTCGTCCTTCCAGAACAGCCCCGCCGGGTCGTCCCAGGTCACATCCACACAGTACCATTCTCCATCCAGCCTTACCATGTTCCAAGCGTGTTCCTCTGTGCCGTTGTAGGCCGTGCCCTCCACCGTGATACACTCAATGCCCAGCAGATCCATAAACAGTTGGAAGGTGGAAGAATATCCCTGACAAATGCCCACCTTCTGATACAAAATCCCATAAGGGTTGTTGTTGTCTGGATCCGGCCGGGCGTCCGGCGCGTGGCTGCTGGCCTCCGGGTCGTACTCCGCCCAGCCGGTGATCCAGTCGTGAATGGCCAACTCCTTTTCATACTCGCTCATTTGGTCCGTGATGTTGGCCGCAATCACCTCGGAACAACGGTTCAGAATCAACTGATTCTTCTCCGAGAGCCGGCCCGGCTCTCCGGAATGCCAGACCTCCACAATGGCCTTCGGGTCAAAGCTGTCTGGTATGGGCGGCTCGGTTTCTGCCGGAGGAGCAGTTTCCGGCACGGGCGGCTCAGTCTGAGGCGGCACGGTTTCCGGCGGGGCCTCCGTCTCTGGCGGCGTGGTTTCCACCTTGGCAGGCTCTGGGGTTTCCACAGGAGGGAACGTCTCCGCTGCTGGTGTTTCCGCTGGAGGCTCCGTCTCTGGCGGCAGAGTTTCCGGCTGCTGGGTCTCCGGCGGGGGCGTCTCCGCCGGTGGAACAGTGGTCACAGGGGGCGGCGTCTCTCCGAAGCAGGCCAGGAAAGCGGTTTGCGCCTCCTCCGGGTCAGGGCAGATGAGCAGCGCCGCCACCCGGCCGCTGGAGGCGGTCAGCCCACGTTCTGCCATAGCCGCCTGAGCGGGCACATAGCCCATAAAATCGCCGGCCCGGCTGGTGATGTAGGCCTGTAAGGCAGCTTCCGGCGGGTCCGCGTCCTCCGTTAAGGTAAGTACCGCGATTTCGCTGGCCTCCATGCCGCCTGCGTAATAGATGATTCCGTCCTCCACATCGCCGGCCGGAATCTGGTAGTACTGCTCCACATAGGAGGAAAAGGCATCGTCCTCCAGGATGAGGGACTCCAAAGCCGGGAGGCCGGGTTGGGAATCCAGAATGGCCTGGGCCACGTCCGCCGCTGGAGGAAGCGCCTCCTGGGGATCGCCCTGACAGGCGGTCAAAAAGAGAAAAATCAGCAGAAACAGGGGGATTTTATGCAGTGCTGCTCGTTTCATGGGCACCTCCAATGGGAAATTCTTACCCCTATTATAGTACATTCTCCCTTCCGCCGCAAGGGGTAACGGTTTCCCCAGAGGCAAACAAGGCGGGCCTTCGCCTGGAAGGCCCGCCTGTGTCACTCCTCCGCCAGCGTCTGAACCGCCCGGACAGCCGCGTCGATTTCCTCCTCCGTATTGAACCAGGAGAAGCTGAACCGTACCGCACCCTGGTCCTCCGTGCCCAAGGCCCGGTGCATCCGGGGGGCGCAGTGGGCTCCCGGCCGGGTGGCGATGCTGTAGGTCTGGCTGAGCTCGTCGGAGACGGCGGCGGAGTCCCAGTCCCGAAGATTCAGCGCCACAATGGCGGCCCGGCGCTTTTGGCTGAACTCACCGTAGACCGACACCCCGTCAATGGCCGCGACCCCCGAATAAAAGCGCTCCATCAGCTGCCGCTCCCGTTGTTCGATGGCCTCCACGCCGGTTTCCAGGATAAAATCCAGAGCCGCTGACAGCCCCGCGATGCCGTGGCCGTTGAGGGTCCCGGCCTCCAGCCGGGTGGGATAGGACTGGGGCTGATTCCGGTCGTAGGAGTGGACGCCGGAGCCACCCACCTTCCAGGGCCGGAGCTCCACCCCAGGGCGGATGCAGAGTCCGCCGGTGCCTTGGGGGCCCATCAGCCCCTTGTGTCCAGTGAAGCAGAGCACATCAATGTCCATGGCCTCCATGTCAACGGGCAGGGACCCGGCGGTCTGGGCGGCATCCACGAGGAAAAGGGCCCCGTGGCGCCGGGCGGTTTCCCCGACCCGTCTCAGGTCCAGCACGTTGCCCGTCAGGTTGGAGGCGTGGGCGCAGACCACCGCTTTGGTGCTGGGACGCATCAAGGTCTCGAACATGGAGTCATCCAGCCGCCCCAGCCGGTCCGCCGGGACAAAGCTCAGCGCTATCCCCCGTTCCGCCTCCAACCGGTATAGGGGCCGAAGGACGGAGTTGTGTTCCCAGTCTGTGGAAATCACGTGGTCTCCGGGATTCAGGAGTCCGCTGAGGGCCATATTCAGGGCTTCAGTGGCGTTGGCGGCAAAGACCACATGGTCAGGGCGGGGACAGCAGAAGAGCTCCGCCAGCTTCACCCGCGCGCCGTAGATGGTCCGGGACGCCTCCAAAGCGCCGGTGTGGGCGCCCCGCGCCGCGTTGCCCATGGAGGTCATGGCGCGGACCACTGCGTCAATCACCTGAGGCGGCTTGACCAGGGTAGTGGCCGCGTTGTCCAGATAAATCATAGAGCAAACCTCCTTTAGAAGCTGTATTTATAACCGGTGGACAACAAAAGCCGAGTCCAGGTGCCGTTCAACCGTTGTGAATACCGCTTCTTATACCAAAAGCACGCGCATGTCTGACCAGGTGAGGCCCGCCGCGCCCAGGGCCTCGGTCATTTGGGCTTCCGCCTCGGGCGGAGCCTTCCAGGCCAGGCCGCACCCCGCGGTAATCTCCCGTGGGACGGGAATTACCCGGCCGGGGATTCCCTGGGCCAGACAGAACCGCTCTGCCTCCATGGCGGCGGCAGTGGTGGGAAAGGTGACAATCAGCGCCGGCCGCTTCTCTCTCATTTAAAAGAACCTCTTTTCCGCTTTCTTGAAAGGAAGCCAGCGAACTGCAAGCTACATCCACCGGCAGACTGCCATAAGAGGGCAGTTTAAAGTTCTTTTTGGTTCTTTTTCTTTCAAGAAAAAGAACTAAGGCTTGACGACCAGGTCAGCGCCGGTCAGTTTCTCCGCAATGGTGTACATGTTTGTGACCTCGCCCACCCGGAGCTGGTCCTTCAGACCGTAGAAGTCCAGACAGGTCCCGCAGGTCAGAATTTCCACCCCCTGGGCCTCCATGGACTTCAAATCCTCCAGAGATGCGGAGCCCTCACAGGTGATGGAGGCCCCGCCGTTGTAGAACAGAATGGTCCGGGGCAGCTGGTCCTGCTGGCTCAGGGCGTAGAGGAAGCCCTTGAGCAGAGTCCTGCCCAGTTCCTCCGCGCCAGTGCCCATGGTGCCGGAGGAAATCGCCGCCACCACGTTCCGGCCCTCGGAAACAGGAGCGATACAACATTCCGCCAGCCCGCTGTCCTCCACCGCGCCCGGCCCCACGGTCATCACAACCTGAAACCGGCCCGCTCCCAACTTCTCGCTTTTGACGCTGTACCCCTTCTGCTGCGCCATTTTCATCAGATTCTGGACCGCGATTTCATTGTCCACCAGGGTTTCCACCATGCCCCCGGCCTCTCCCAGGGACTGGATGGCGTTCTTTGTCTTGACCACGGGGATGGGACAGGCGTCCCCCATTGCGTTGACTCTCATCATGTCAGGCGTCCTCCTTGTATTCATCATTTGTGACCAGGATCTCCGGTTCCCGGCGCGCCTCAATCCGGCCTACCATGGCGGCAGGCGCTCCGGTTTCCTTCAAATCCGCCAACAGTTTGGGCGCTTCCGCCGGGCTCAGAGCAATGAGCAGCCCGCCGGAGGTCTGGGGATCAAAAAGAACCTCCTCCATGGCGAAGGGAACCCCCTCGAAGCGTACAAAGGGCCCGGTGTGATTCCGGTTGCGCTGGCCTGCCGCTGTGAGCAGGAATTCGCCCGCGCAGTCCAGGGCCTGGGGAAACACCGGCACCGACCCCGCATGGACATGGCAGGAGAGGCGGCCGTCCATCATCTCGTGGAGGTGGCCCAGAAAACCGAATCCGGTCACGTCCGTACAGGCGTGAATGTCATAGGCCCGGCAGCACCCGGCGGCGTACTTGTTCAGAGTGGTCATGGACGAAATGGCTGCGTCCATGGCCTCTGCCGGAGCCTCGCCCACCCGGTGGGCTGTGCAGAGGATGCCCACCCCCAGTTTTTTGGTCAGAATGAGGCAGTCCCCTGGCTGCCCGCCGTTGTTGGGGTAAATTTTGTCCGGGTGAACCAGGCCGGTGACAGATAATCCGTACTTCACGCCGCTGTCCGCGATGGAGTGCCCTCCGGCCAGGGTGCCTCCCGCCTCGATAACCTTCTCCGAGCCGCCCCGCAGGATTTCCCCCAGAAGGTTCAAATCCATCTGTTCGGGAAAACAGACAATGTTCAGCGCCGTCTTTACCGTACCCCCCATGGCGTAGATGTCGCTGAGGGCGTTGGCCGCGGCAATGCGGCCAAAGGTGTATGGGTCGTCCACCATGGGCGGGAAAAAGTCCAGAGTCTGGACCACTGCCAGGTCCTCCGACACCCGGTAGACCGCCGCGTCGTCCCGGCTGTCGTAGCCCACAAGCAGGTCCGGGTCCGCCGGCCCCTTGGGCAGGCGGGCCAGCACATGCTCCAGAATCCCGGCCCCCAGCTTGGCTGTGCAGCCGCCGCCTGTACAAAAAGTGATTTTTTCTTCCATGATTACGCTCCGTTTCACAGTGAAGACTGGTTGTGAACGTTGGGCTCCGCCCAAACCCGCTGGGGATCTGCCCCAGACCCCGCCGCCCTTTGAAAAGGGCGGACCTAAACTTTATTTTCGGCCGCCACAGCGCCGCTCAGTGCCAGCAGGGCTTCCAACACGCCGCCGCCCACGGCTAGGGCCTTGTCACTGGCACAGTGGCAGTGGGCGATTTCACACCTGGGGTCAATGTCTCCGGCTTTCATCCCTGGAAAAACCGGTGTTCCCTCGGGCAGAATCCCCCGGAGCACCCCATCCAAGGTGCACAGCATGGGCACGCCGTCCACGGTGGCCGCGGTATCCCCCTCCTGCACCCGATCGCCAATCTCCTTTCGAGGGTGAAAGAGCCCCTTCGCCGGGGCCCGGAGCACCCGTTCTCCGGCGAAGCCGCCAATCAGGCCGGGAATTCCGGTGTTGGGCTGGGCGGAGCCGTGATAGAGGACCCGGCCCAGATAGTGGCCCCGCATGGTTTCCACCACAGCATGGCAGTCCACGCCTGCCGTAAAGCCCGGCCCCACGCCCACCACCACCGGCGCGCCGGTGATTTTCGTGCCCAGGTTTTTCTTGGCCAGAATGGCGTCCACCACCCCGTCCGGCCGCAAGACCGGAATACACCGGCCCTCCGGGTCGGCCAGAACGGGAATGACACCTTGGGCCAGCAGGGCCCTGGCCTGGGCGGCGTCTTCCGCCCGCCGGGCGGTCACGTCCTCCACCGTGGTTTCCCCCAGGGGAATGGCCTGGGAAAAGCAGACCGTCCGCCGGATGGCGGTGGGCCACTCCAAATCGGTCATGACCACCGAAATTTTGGCCCGCCAGAGCCGCAGGGCGATTCCGGTGGCGATATCTCCTGCGCCGCGCACGACAATCAGCATCATACTCCCTCTCCCTTCAGCGCACTCGAAAGCACAGGGCAGGCCAGCAGTTCCTCCAGCCGCCGGGCAGCGGCGATTTGCTCTGCTGTTTCCACTTGGTTGACCAGCACCCGGTCAGCAAACCCCTCCGCGTCAATTACCGCCGCCGCGATTTCCGGCGTGACCTCCGCATCCAGGGAGACGCCCGCCAGCGCGGCGTACCGTTCCGGCCGGTGGGCCGCCTGAAAAATGGGCTGACCGAACCCGGAAGCACCTATGACCAGAACGGTCTGATTGGCTTCCGCCGGAATCACTGGCTCATGAGGGGCGTGGGCCTTCATGGGCCGTCCGGCGGAGCCGTCCGCCTCCACCAGCACATAGTCCGCCAGCGCCGCCAGCCGCGCCATGGGCAGCTCCAGCCCGGCCAGCTTGCCGGTCCCCGGCACGGGGGCTCCTGCCGCAATCAGATGATGACGCCGGAATGTGGCCTGAATATCCTCCTCCGTAGGGGAAACCAGGTTTTCCAGCCCAGGGAAGGGCAGAAATTTGGCGGTCGTACACAGCAGCGCCCGCTCTCCCCTTTGGGCCAGGGCTTCCCCTAACACCCGCAGAAGGGTAGTCTTTCCCCCTCCGCCAATCACAGCGGTCACGCCGGGCCGGATGTTCAGCCCCTGTTCCAGATCCATCCACGCTCACTTCCTCTCTGGCATTATACTGGATGGGATGAAAAAAATATGTTGTCAGAACAACATATTTGCGATATCATGTGTGGTATAGTCGAAGGAAGCAAGGAGGCGGGAACATGGAGGACTGGCCGGCGCTGGAGCGCTGCGCCCTGCTGGCAGGGCTTCCGGCAGAGGTTGTCCGTCAGAGGCTGCTGCCCTGGGGCGTTCTGCGGCAGTATCCCAAAAACGGGGCCCTCATTTCCGTCCAAGAGCGGGTAGACTGGTTTGGCATCCTCCTGACGGGCCGGGTTCAGATTGTACAGCAGTTTTCCAGCGGGGCCAGCAGTCTGATGGAGAATCTGTTCCCCTCCTATGTGCTGGGCCTGGACTTAATCTGCACCAAAAGCCGCCGGTCGCCCTACTGTGCCCTGGCGGCTGCGCCGGTTCAGGTGCTGATTTTTCCGGACGAAGCGCTGATGGAGCCGGGGGGACTGCCGGAGGCGGAGCGGATGCTTGTGTGGAAAAACCTGCTTACCCTGCTCGCTCAGGAGAACATGCGAAAGCACAGCCGCCTGGCGGTCCTCGCCCAGCGGGGGCTGAGGGACCGGATTCTCACCTATCTCACCATGCAGGCGGGCCGGCGGGGAGCTTGCCAGTTTCAGATTCCCTTTACCCGGGACGAGCTGGCGGATTATCTCTGCGTCAACCGGAGCGCCCTGTCCCACGAGCTGAGCCTGATGCGGCAGGAGGGGCTGATCCGATTCCGGAAGAATGAATTCACCCTCCTGCCCGCAGGGGAGGACCAGAGCAATTGGAGCGTCATCAAATGAAACGGAGAGGAAGCCGATGCGGCAGTTTATGAGGCAGTTCAAGGAACACCTGGGAGAAAACGGGGTGCTGGTGTCCGTGGTGGACAGCGGCGGATCCACCCCAAGAGGGCCGGGGGCCCATATGCTGGTGACCGCTCAGGGCCGGGCTGCCGGCACCGTGGGCGGCGGCATGGTGGAGCGCAGGAGCGAGCGGCTGGCCCAGGAGATGCTGGGCTCCGGCCAGGTCCGGCGGGAACGCTTTTCCCTGGGTCCCGGCGGAGAGCTGGGCATGGTCTGCGGCGGACAGATGGAAGTGGTTTTCCGCCCTCTGACCGCAGGGGACCCCGCGGTCCTGGCCCTGGTCCAGAGGGCGGAGGAGCTGCTGGACAGGGGAGAACGCTCCTGGCTGATGACGGAGACGGCGGAGCCGTGGGCGCTGGCGGTGTACGGCGTCCAGAGCGGACTGGTGGGGGATGTGCCCCGGAGCCTGCTGGAGCGTTTGCCCGTCCACGCCAAACGGCTGGAGGCGGAGGGACGGACCTTCTGCTGTCAGCCTTTGGTCCGTCCGGGCCGGGTTTACATCTTCGGCGGCGGTCATGTGGCTCAGAAGCTGGCGCCCGCCCTGGCCGCCGTGGAGTTTCGCTGCGTAGTCCTGGAGGACCGGGCGGAATTCTGCCTGCCCGAACGGTTTCCGGAGGCGGAGGAGGTCCGGCTGATCGACTACGCCAGAGCGCTGGAGGCAGTGGAGCTCACCGGGGACGACTATGTGGTCATCATGACACGGGGACACAAAGACGACCTCCTCATCCAGGCTCAGGTGATGAAAACCCCGGTCCGGTACATCGGGGTCATCGGAAGCCGGCGGAAGACCCAGGCCCTCACCGCCAAGCTTCAGGAGATGGGGTTCACGGACTTCCAGCGGGTTCACGCGCCCATTGGGTTGGAGATCCGTTCGGAGACTCCTGCTGAAATTGCGGTGAGCATCACGGCCCAGTTGATTCTGGAGCGGGCCGGAGGCGCAAATGGCAGTTCCTTAAATAAAGTTTAGGGCCGCCCTTTTCAAAGGGCGGTGGGGTCTGGGGCAAAGCCCCAGCGGGCTCGGGCGGAGCCCAACCATAAAACCAGCCCCGATGTTTGAGCTGCTCAAACATCGGGGCTGGTTTTTGCTTTTACTTCAGATACATGTTATAAATCACCTGAGCCAGCTGCGCCCAGGTCACAGGGCCGTCCGCATGGTAGGCCCCGCCATAGCCGGAGACATAACCCGCGGCGGAGGCCATGGCCACCTGCTCCGCCCAGGGCTCGTCGCCCTTGATGTCAGAGAATTCCTTCGCTCCCTCTGTGGAAGTGAGGCCCTTGGCCTGACAGATCAGCTCCGCCAGCTGAGCACGTGACAAGGTTTCACGGGGATTCCCGGTTTCGCCAACCGTACCGCCCGCTTTCTCAATGGCCTTGGCGGCATCAATCCAGCACACAACCACGTCCGCTTCACGAATGTCGGAAATAATCCCGGCCTCTATGCAGGCTTTGACCGGCGTATAGAACCAGTCGCTTTCCTCCATGTCAGTAAAGAGGGGCGGACCATCCGAATCATCGGGCGCGGTGAAAATCGATACATTTTTGTAGGTGCCGGGAGCCAGCTCATCTACCAGCAGGTCGATTACTTCCACGCCCTCGGCCGCAATGTAGTATCCGCAGTGTTCGTTGGAAGCGCCGCAGTTCACATAGAGGACCACATCCTCGCCCAAAAGCTGGCCGCCCTCCTCAATGGTCAGGCTGGACAGGGTGGACGGGCCGGTCACGGTCCAGGTTCCCCCTGCGGCAACCGTCAGGTCCACGCCGTAGTTTTCCGTTCCCTCATAGGCGGTGTCCTCAGCCCGGATCAGGTTGGCCTGAACGTCGGCCACCCAGTCGGGATTGTTGAACACCTCGGGGGTGTAGCCGTCCTCCTTCAGGGCGGCGGTCAGGTTTTCCCCGCTCCACTTGCCGTTCCAGTCCGCCCAGGTGCCAGAGACCACTTCGCCGGTCAGGGAGGCGTTTTCGCCCACCGTGACCTGCATCCGCCGCTGATAGTCCTCATGAAGGATATCGCCCTCGTAGCTTCCGTTGAGGAAGGTGGCGGTGATGCCGGGCACCTCATCGCCCTGACCGGGGGTCAGATAGCCGGAGGCCATGGGCGGGTCGTAGGTGACCACGCTCTGGAGCAGCACGCCGTTGGAGGGCTTGGCCTCTACGTTGTCAAAGGTGAAGCCGGCGTTCATGCTCCGAATCAGGACCAGAGAACCGTACAGGTTCCGGTTGTAGAAGTAGGACACGCCGCAGCCCTTGCCGGAGCCCAGAATGTCCACACCAGGCATAAAAAATTCGTCGTCCGCCTCCATGGCCTTCACGTCCTCGGGCAGATCCTCCTTCATCGTAGAGAGGGTGGTGTTCTTGAACACGCCCTTGGCCACCATGTCCAGATTGGGCAGGCTGTTGTGGACCACAATGGCGTTAAAGGGTGCGGCCACGATGGACTTGGCCTCGCTGTCCACCTGGAAGTCCGGGGACTTGGACATGGCGGCCTCGTCGGTGAGGGCGGCGGCGCCGGTGTCGGTGAGGGCGTCGCTTTCGCCGCACATAAAGAGGCCGTACTGTCCGCCGTAGAACTGGGAGCCATAGGACCGCAGTCCGTAGGTGAGATAGGCGGCGTAGCCGCCCTCGGTGGACTTGCCCATGCTGTTGACCATGTAGGTGTAGGCGTCCACAGAGTCCTGGGAGAGGGCGCCCCAGTTGTTGGACAGCAGCTCAGAGCCGTAAATCCAGCTGTTGTTCCGGGTCATGAGCAGGGTAGCCCGTGCGCCGCCGGCCAGCAGCTTGAAGGGGGCATCCAGATGGAATCGCTGTGTGCCTTCAGGGTGGAGTTCTCCAGCACTACAGAGGTGGCGTTGGGCGCCTCGGTGCCGAAGGTGTAAATCGGGGTGGAGCGGGGACCCTCAGAGGCAATGTAGCTGTTCTTGACGCGCAGCTCGCCGCTGTTCAGGCCCGCGCCCACGCCGTAGACGGCCTCATAGCCCTTGTCGTTGTTGCCCTCGCCGGAGGCGGCGGTAATCACGCAGTTGTAGGACTTGCCGTCCTTCTCATAAAAGGTCTCGTCGCCGCCGATGGTGAAGGAGCCCTGGCCCAAATCCAGCGTGAGGCCGTTCTGAAGCTCCCCGCCGGTGAGCATCAGGCCGGAAGCGGACCCGGCAGTCAGCACGCCCCCCTCGCTGAGGGCGCCCTCCGGCAGCTTGTCCAGGCCGCTGACGGTCTTCTTTTCCCCATCCACGGACAGGAGGGCGGTTTCCTTCACCTCGTCAAAGGTGGCGAATTCCTGACCGGCAGAGCCTTCAGAACCACCAGGTCCGCCAGGGCCGCCTTCGGGGGGCGCACCCATGGAGGAGCCCTCCGGAGGCAGGTCCGGCGCACCCTCCGCCGCCAGCGCGCCGCCGGGCACGCTGGTGAGCATGGCCGCCGCCAGCAGAGCCGCCAGCAGGTTCCGCATTTGCTTTTTCATGGTGTCTCATCCTTTCTCTCGTTTGTCAGGATTTGCTGTTTTTATCATATCATTGGAAGAGAAAGGCTGTCTTTGTATACTCAGGCCAAAAAGTAGAAAGCTTTTTGTGCTCAGCACATAGCGCTCTTGACACCGCCGCTTCCAATACGATGAAACGCAGGCTAAAAGAGAAAAAACGCGCCGGTATCCCCTTGGATACCGGCGCGTTTTGCTTGAGATTGGTCTGAACGCTCTTTTACAGCCTGGCCTCCAGCCGGGCCCGGACCGCCTGAAGAAATTCCAGGCCGGACACCTTCTCCGGCGCCTGCTCTCCTTCCCAGAGAGCAGCCAGATCGCCGGTCATTGTGCCGGATTCAATGGTTTCAATGGCGGACGCCTCCAGCTTGTGGGCGAAGTCCATCAATTCTGCACTGCCGTCCAGTTCGCCCCGCTTAGCCAAGGCCCCAGTCCAGGCGAACAGGGTGGCCATGGGGTTGGTGGACACCGCCTCCCCCTTCAGGTGGCGGTAATAGTGCTGGGTGACTGTGCCGTGAGCGGCCTCGTACTCATAAAAGCCGTCGGGGGAGACCAGCACGGAGGTCATCATGGCCAGGGAGCCGAAGGCGGTGGACACCATATCGCTCATCACATCGCCGTCGTAGTTCTTGCAGGCCCAGATGAAGCCGCCCTTGGACCGGATGACCCGGGCCACCGCGTCGTCAATGAGCGTGTAGAAATAGGTGATGCCGGCTTCCTCAAACTTGGCCTTGTACTCCGCCTCGTAGAGGTCCGCGAACACATCCTTGAAGGTGTGGTCGTACTTCTTGGAGATGGTGTCCTTGGTGGAGAACCACAGGTCCTGCCGGGTGTCCAAGGCGTACTGGAAGCAGGAGCGGGCGAAGGAGGTGATGGAGGAATCCTTGTTGTATTGGCCCTGGAGTACGCCGGCGCACTCAAAGTCATAGATGTGCTCCTCGATGACCTCATCCCCGTCGGAGGTGTAAATGAGCCGGGCGGAGCCGGGACCGGGGACCCGGATCTCAGCGGCCTTGTACACATCACCGTAGGCGTGGCGGGCGATGGTGATGGGCTCCTTCCAGTTCTTCACCACCGGGCTGATGCCCTTGACCATAATGGGAGCCCGGAACACGGTGCCGTCCAGAATGGCCCGAATGGTGCCGTTGGGGGACTTCCACATCTGAGAGAGCTTGTATTCCTCCACTCGCTGGGCATTGGGGGTGATGGTGGCGCACTTGACGGCCACGCCGTACTTTTTCGCGGCGTTGGCGGAGTCAATGGTCACTTGGTCGCCGGTGGCCTCCCGGTTGGGCAGGCCCAGGTCATAGTACTCGCTTTTCAGCTCCACATAGGGCAGAATCAGTTCGTCCTTGATTTGCTGCCACAGGATGCGGGTCATCTCGTCCCCGTCCATCTCCACCAGAGGGGTGGTCATTGCGATCTTGTTCATGGATGCTTCGCTCCTTTTTTATTCTTCCTGCCCGCTGGGCAGAACCCGGACCTGAATTTCCAGCACCCGCCGGTGCTGAAGCTTGGTGACGGTAACGTCCAGATTTTCATAGGTAAAGCGGTCTCCCGCCACGGGCACCCGGCCTATCTCGCTCATGACCCAGCCAGACACGGTGGTGCAGTCGCACTCTCCCCGAATGGAAAACAGGTCGAACAGGCCGGTAAGGTTGGCGGAGCAGGAAATCAGATAGGATCCATCCTCCTGCTTTTTAAACTCTTCGACGACCTCGTCGTGCTCATCCCAAATTTCGCCTACCAGCTCTTCCAGGATGTCTTCCAGGGTGGCCAGGCCCTCGGTACCGCCGTATTCGTCCACCACGATGACCATATGTGCCTTGCTCCGCTGTAAAATTTGCAGCAGGTCGGAAATTTTTGTGGAAGCGGTGGTGCACAGCACCTGTGAGACAATGCCGTCCAGCGTTTCCCGGCCCCGATAGCGGGCGGCATGGAGGTCCTTTTCATGGACCACACCCACAATATTATCAATGGTCTCGTGATAGATGGGAATGCGGGAATATCCGCTCTCCGCAAACAAAGCGGCCAGCTCGGCGGCGGTTACGGTGTCCTCCGCGGCCACGATATCCACCCGGGGCACCAGCACTTCGGCCACCTCCAGGTCATTGAACTCGATGGCGGCCCGGATGAGCTGGCTTTCCCGCTGGTCCAGCCCGCCTTCGGTCTCCGCCTGGTCCACCATGGTGATGAGCTCGCCCTCCGTGATGGCGTCGCCGCCGCTGGTGTGGAACAGCCGGGTAAGCAGCCCTTTCCACAGGGTGAACAGGGCGTTGACCGGCTTGAGCAGGACCATGAAAGCCCGGATCACCGGCGTTACCGCCATGGCCACCGCCTCTGGGGACTCCTTGGCAAGGCTTTTGGGGGAAATCTCACCGAAAATCAAAATGACGGCGGTGAGGACCACGGTGGCCACGGTGGGGCCTCTGGCCCCGCCCAGCAGCTGGGTGAACAGCACGGTAGAGATGGACGCCGCCGCGATGTTCACAATGTTGTTGCCAATCAGGATGGTGGAGAGAAGGCGGTCATAGTCGTCCGCCAGCGCCAGAGTGGCGGCGGCCCGCTTGCTGCCCTCGTCCGCCTGATTTTTCAGCCGGATGCGGTTGAGAGAGGAAAAGGCGGTCTCCGTCGAGGAGAAAAAGGCCGAACCGGCCACCAGAAGAACCAACGCGATTAACATGCCAATACTGCCGCTTTCCATGGGGAAACGATCACACTCCATTTGTTTCGCTTCTTTTTCCTGAAAGATTGAACGGCACTCGCTTTTGCGAAGCAAACAGAACGTCAAAACGGATTCTATGGAACATGTTGCGTGGGCGCGCCGCTTGAAGCTCTTTTGCTTCTGTTCTTTCAAGAAAAGAAGAATAAATTATCTCAAATTGTACCATAGCCGCCGCCGGGATGCAAGGTGCGCTTTCGGTCATATTCGGTTATTTTCCGCCGTTTTGGGCCTGGAACCGGATGAATTCCGCCTCCAACCAGTCCAGAAGCGCTTCCCGGCCCTCCTCCGTCAGCGGGAAGGCCGACTCCCCCTGGACATCGCTCAGCTCCAGACAGTACTCCCCGTACCAGACCAGGGCCGACAGTGTGGGCGCCTCGCCCTCCTTGTCCGGGGCCACTCGGAAGCGGAGGCCCCGAAAGCTGCCAATGAAGGTGTTCCCGTTTTGAAATGTGTACAAGTTGGGCAGATAAAACGAATCGGAATCTCGCAGCATGTTCAGGTTTCCTCCTCATAAAAAAGCGATCTGCCGCTTCTTTATTATTTTGTATTATGATAGCATCCGGAAATGGAAGAGTCAAGTCATTGAAACCAGCCGGTTTGAGGCGGTTGACAAATTTTCTATCCTTTCCTAAAATCGAGAAGAGACGGCGCTTTTCATCCCATGAGAAATGAGAAGCATTATGGACAAAATTGGGGAAAAGACAGGAGAGAACGTCTCAATGAAATCCCAAAAGAGGTTTCACCGCATCCTGACCTTGCTGGTTGCGGCCGGCCTGATGGCCGGTTCAGCCCTGGCCGCCAGTACTGCCACCAGACGGACCATTGAAGTGGAGTACGCTAAGGAACCGCTGATTTCACCGGCGTGTGCGGATTGGCGAGCGAAATTTTTGTCTGACGAGTGACAAAAATTGCAGGAATCCAAAAAGATTTCAAACTTTTTTCACGAAGTCCAGGCGGAAATTTCGCCGTCAAGACGTGCGCGTGGATGAAATCAGTGGTTCCCTAACATCAAGGGCGTGGTGGACGGCGCGGAAGTCACGCCTAAGAGCCTGTTCAAAATCTCCTGACACACCGTCTGAACCGGCCTTTTTCCGTCCAGCTGCGTCAAACATGCTCGGAATACATCCAGTATTCCTGCGCTTTTTTCCTTGCCGGACGAAAAAATTCCGGCCCATCCAG
>JAAWCD010000015.1 GCA_022793095.1 Oscillospiraceae bacterium
TCAGCACACCAAGGCAGGCAGTTCTCTAAGGGGCATCCGCAGGGTAACCGCTCCAGAAGGAAATTCAAGTAGCGGAATGGTCTCAAGCCGTTTGCTTTTGCGGTTTCCACAATGGAGTATACGGCGGCGCTGGCATCGGCCCCGGCTGGAGTATTGCAGAACAGCCAGTTTTTCCGGCCAATGGCGAACGGACGCACAGCGCGTTCCGCCCGGTTGTTGGAAAGCTCCAGCCGTCCGTCCAGAAAGACGTTCATCAGCCAGCCCTTCTGGTTCAAGGCATAACCTAACGCCGTGCCGTACATCGTTTTCGGCACGGGGGTTGTCATTTCTTCCGCCTTGGCCCAGGCAAAGAATTCTTCCGCCACTGGTTTGGAGCGCTGGATTCTGGCATCATGCCGTTCCTGGAAAGAGAGAGTATCTTTGGTGTATTCCTCTTCCAGCGCGAACAGCCGGTTACAATACTCCAGACCTTTGTGCGCGGAGTGCTTCTCACGGATTTCTTTTGGCAGGCTTTTCAGCGCATCCGTGAACTTTCGCCGCATGTGCGCCCAGCAGCCTGCTACTGTGATTTCCGGCGGCAGTTTACAGTGGTACGCTTCATAGCCGTCTGTGTGCAGCAGTCCGGAAAATCCGTTCAAAAAGGCGCTGGCACAGGTCCCGGCCCGGCTGGGCTGGTAGTCATATAGAATGACTGGCAGCTCCGTGTCGCCGGAGGTGCGGTATACCCATACATAACACTTTTTGGTGTCCTCCCCCAGCACCTGCAGAGTGGTTTCATCCGCATGCCGGATCTGGCTGCCCAGCAGTTCCTCGTGCAGCGCTTGGATAAGAGCCTCAAAGTAGTGCTTATGTACAAAGATCACCCAGTTTGCCATGGTTTGGCGGGAAATGCTCACTCCGCAGCGGGCCAGCTCCTGCTCCTGCCGGTAGAGCGGCAGGGCGAGGGTGTATTTACTGTTCAAGGTTGGAAGCAAAAGGAAGGCGACTGGCGGCCATTGGACTCGAGGCCCGCGGACTCCGCAAACCGTCGAAAGCGGGGCAGCTCTTGACTGGAGCCGCCCCACTTTGATTGATTTTTGCCGGCGCCGCCCAAGCCCTGGCAACGGGCCTG
Source organism: Oscillospiraceae bacterium (assembly GCA_022793095.1). GTDB lineage: Bacteria > Bacillota > Clostridia > Oscillospirales > Oscillospiraceae > JAAWCD01. The sequence continues at coordinate 1,112 of JAAWCD010000015.1, forward strand.
TCTGACAGCTCACACAAATACCAGGGAAATCGCCGGAACATAGGTCAAAATCAGCAACAGAATAATGGACACAATGAAAAATGGGATGATCCACTTGAACATGGATTCCATTTTGATTTTTGCCACTGCCGCACCCACGAACAGGTTGCAGCCATAGGGCGGCGTACACAAGCCGAAGGCCAGATTGACCGCCATGACCACGCCGAAATGAATGGGGTTGATGTTGAACATTTGAAGAGTGGGCAGCAGCATGGGCGCCATGATGATGATGGCGGGCACCGTGTCCAGAAAGCACCCGATGGCCAAGAGGATGACGTTGATGAGCAGCAGTACCACCACAGGATTGTCCGACACGGTGGTCAAAAAGCGGGTAATCATCTGGGGAACCTGTTCAAAGGTCATGAAGGTGGAAAACACGGTAGAGTAGCCCAGCAGGAAGGAGGTCACGCCGTTGAGCACCGCGGCGCTGACAAAGGTTTTGTACAGGGCCTTCCAGTCCATATCCCGGTACACAAACAGGGACACAACGATGGAGTAGACCACAGAGACGGCGGCCGCCTCAGTGGGGGTAAAAATGCCGCTGTAAATACCGCCCAGAATGATGGCCGGAGAGAGCAGTGCCCAAAAGCCTTCCTTGACGGAGATCCACAGCCGTTTGAGCCGGTTCAGCCAGAACCGCCCCAGGGAGAGATCTTCGGAGTTCTTTTCCCGCAGGTCGGTTCCTGTGCGCTTGCAGACAACAATGTTGACTGCAAGGAAGGCCAAGCCGATGAAGATACCGGGCAGAATTCCCGCTTTGAAGAGGTCGGGTACCGAGGTCTTGGTGGTGGCGCCGTAGAGCACAAAGGACAGGGAGGGGGGAATGATGGGTCCCACCGTGCCGCCAAAGCAAACCAGGGTGGCGGCGTAAGAGGGGTCATACCCCCGCTCCTTCATCTCGGGAATCATCATGCCGCCGATGGCCGAGGTGGTGGCCATGCCCGATCCGGACAGGGCCCCGAAAAACATGCAGGCCAGCATGGACACGCAGCCCAGCGACCCGGTCACAAAGTCGATGAGGGCCGAGGCGAAGGCAACGATTCGTTTTGCGATGCCTCCTGTGGACATGATCGACCCGGCCAGCATGAAGAAGGGAATGGCCATGACCGTAAAGGAAAAGATGCCGGAGTAGCAGTATTGGGCGTTGACCACCATGTTCAGGTCGGAGCAGTAGAACATGGAAATCATGGTAGCTCCTCCAATGGCGAAGCCCACTGGTACGCCAATCATGAGCATGACCACCAGCAGGATGAGCAGGACAAGAATCGCTTCACTCACAGCTCCAGCCCCCCTTCCTTGTCAGACCCGGCCTCCGGCTTTCCCTTCACCAGCAGCACCACCGAGTTCCTGACACTGGCCAGACTGCGTAGAATCATGAGCCCGCAGCCCACTGCTACCGCCAGATAGCCCCAGGAGGTGCTGATCTTGATGCCGGAATAGGGTGTGGCCCGCTGGGTAATCACCAGGAAGACACCGTAATAGAGCGTCACCGCGCAGATGCCAATGACAATCAGGTCGGACAGGATATTCAGTACCTGTGCCGCCCGGAAGGGCAGCCGGCCGGTGAGCATCGTGATTTTGATGTGCTCACCCTCCCGCTGGCCGATGCTGATGCCCAGCCAGGAGATCCAGACAAAGAGGAACTTGCCCAGCTCCTCCGACCAGTACAGGGAGTGGTCCGCCTTCCGCATGATGACCTGTACGAAGATAATCACCACCATCAGGGCGAACATGGCCACCAGAATCATTTCTTCAATCCGGTTCAGCACTGTGATAACGCGGTTTTCTTTTTTCATAGGCATATCCGATATAGCGCGAATATATCAGAACCCTCCTCTCACGCTTGCCAGGGAATAGGAAATGTCAGCCTCCCGCCCAGCCATCCTGGATGGAGACTGGCGGATCAGGTGAATGGACGGGAAAGAATCTCCGATTCTTTCCCGTCCATGGCGCTCAGCGCCATGGACGGAATCACAGGCTCTCAGTGTTGGGGCACGGTGGCCAGCCAGCGGTCCACCATCTCATCGCCCACCTTTTCGCGCCACTTGTCATAAACGGGCTGGACAGACTCAATGAAGGCGGCGACTTCCTCGTCAGTGAGGTACTCCACTGTGGCGCCCTCGTCGGTGAAGCGCTGAATATAGTCCATCTCGTTGGCCCGCTCCTCATCCCGCTGCTGCTGGCAGGCCAGGGTCACGCCCTCTTCCAGCAGGGCCCGGTCTTCGGGGGACAAAGAGTTGATCCAGTCCAAGGAGCAGACAATGGGGAAGGGGGAGCTGGCGTGGTTGGTGATGGTGACATAGGGGGCGATTTCGTGGATGGAAAAGTCGTTGAACACACCCAGGGAGTGGTCCAGAGCGTCAATGGTGTTGGTGGACAGGGAGGTCAGCACCTCGCCCCAGGACATGGGGGTGGGGTTCGCGCCCATAGCGGTCCACATCTCGATGTTCAGCTCATCCTGAGCGATGCGGACTTTCTGGCCCTTGAGGTCGTCGGAGTTGTGATAGTTGCCGGTGCGGCTGATGACCGAGCGCATGCCGTTGTAGTACATACCGATGCAGTAGTAGCCGGAGCCGGCCAGGGTCTCGTTGAACAGCTCCAGGCCGCCGTTCTCGAAGGTGCCCTCCACCCAGTCCTCATAGGTGGGGTAAAGGAAGGGCAGGTCGATGCAGCTGGAGGCGGGCCCGCTCATGGAGCTGACCACCGAGGAGAGGTCAAATTCCATTTGCAGGGTGCCCAGCTTCACACCGGCCACCATGTCCGGGGAGTCGCCCAGCTGTCCGTCAGGGTAGACCTCCACCTTGAAACGGCCGGGCGCTTTCTCCTCCAGCCACTCGCCCAGCCAGACGCTCCAGACGTGGGTGGAGCGGGTGGAGGAGTCGGTATGTCCGATCTTGATGACGATGGGGCCGGCGCTGTCGGGCGCGCTGGTGTTTTCCGCAGGAGATCCGCTGTTGGCGGGCGGCGGGTTGTCGTTGGGCTTGTTGTCGCTGGGACGGGAGCATCCGGCAAAGAGAGACAGGGCCAGAGCGGCGGACGCAGCAAGAGCAATCAGCTTTTTCAATTTCATAATGTTCTCCTCTCAGTCGTTCAGTGGTTTTGGTTCTTTTGTGCGGTTGGGCTCCGCCCAAACCCGCTGGGGCTTTGCCCCAGACCCCACCGCCCTTTGAAAAGGGCGGCCCTAAACTTAATTTGTTTGCCTCTCAGCAAGACTCAGAATGCGGCGGGCCTCGGCGGGGGTGGCAATCTCCCGGCCCAGCAGCCGGGCCAGTTGGACGGCCTTTTCCACCATCTCCCCGTTGCTTTTGGCCAGCACGCCCTTTTCGAGGTAAAGGTTATCCTCAAATCCCACCCGCACATGGCCGCCCATGGCAATGGCGGCGGCGGCGATGGTCCAGGCGTGCTTTCCCAGGCCGGTGGCAGTCCAGGTGGAGCCGGGGGGCAGGCTGCCCGCCATGAATACCAGGTCCCGGACCGTGGCGCTCATCTGCACGCCCAGCACAAAGTCAAAGTGGAGGGGGTGCAGAAGGAGTCCCTTTCGCTCGGCCTTCAGGGCGATGTCGATCATGCCCTTGTCGAAGACCTCCAACTCTGGCTTGATGCCCCGGTCCCGCATGACCCGAGCGAAATTCATCACCGTGTTGTCGCTGTTGACAAAGATCTCGTCCCCGCCGAAGTTGCAGGTGCCGCAATCCAGGGTGGCGAACTCCGGGGCAGGCTCCAGCTCGGTGGATTGCAGCCGCTCTGCATCAGTCATGCCCACCGCGCCGCCGGTGGAGGGCTGAAGAATCACATCCGGGCACAGGTCCAGGATGGCGCTGGCACAGGCCTGAAACCGGCCCTTGTCCTGAGTGGGCGTGCCGTCGTCCCAGCGGACGTGGAGGTGGATGACAGAGGCCCCGGCGTCGTAGGCTGACTTGGCCTCCCGGGCGATTTCCTCCACGGTGTAGGGCACCGCCGGATTCTGCTCCTTGGTCACCTCCGCGCCGCAGATGGCCGCGGTTATCATCAGTTTTTCCGTTTTCCTCATCTCCTTTCGCTCTATTTGCAGTAGCGCTCCGTGAAATAGGCCCGAAGGCCCGCCTCCCGGCGGACAATGTCGAAGGCGATTTCAGCGTGGCCGGGGCAGTAGCCGTTTCCGATAAGCATGGGCACGCTCTTGCCCACTCCCTCGGCCCCCAGGGATGCCTTGACAAAGTCGGTGCTCATGCTGAAAAAGTAGATCCGGCCCGTGTCCTTGGTCACCAGAATGGAGGACAGCTCTGTGTCCGCCACGCTGACCGTGCTGACGGTGAAGTCGGCCAGCCGTCCCCCCAGGGCTTTCTCATAGGCTTCGAGGGCGGTCAGGGGCTCCTGTCCGTTGGCCTGGAGAACCACATCAGCCAGGCCCAGCCGCCGGACTGTCTCGCACTGACGCTCAGAATACTCCAGGCAGACCACGGTACCTGTGGGCGAGACCCGCTTTTTTGCCTCAGCCAGGCAGAGAAGGCCGGCCTTGCCCGCACCCATGACCACCACGGTATCCCCGGGCTTGGCGTGGAAGGCCACCTGAGCAGGCGCTCCGGCCACGTCCATGACCGCCAGACTGAGTTGTTCGCCCAGATCTTCCGGCAACTTGGTGAAGATGCCGCTCTCAAACAAAACCGCGTCTGCCCGGCAGCGGACCTGCTCTGTGTCCAGGTCGATGCCAGTGATCTCATAGATCTTCAGCGGGGTCAGGGACAGAGAAACCAGGGTGGCGATTTTGTCGCCCACCGCCACATCTCCCCGGCCCTGGAGGTCCGGGCCGATCTCCTTGACCCGTCCGATGAGAATTCCCCCTGACTTGCTCACCGGGTCCTGAAACTTGCCCCGCTCCGCCACAAGGTCCAGAATGGCTTGGGCGATGCGGTCCGTGTCGCCGCCGCAGTCCCGGCTAATCCGTCCGAAGGCGGTGGCGGTGGGCTGAAGGGCGATGACGTCAATGAGAATCTCATTGTCCCAGATGGCCGGGTCATTGCTGATTCGCTCCGCCGCCTGGGGCAGCAAGCACTGGGGCGAAATCACCCGATGACTGCCGTAGATATTTCCTCGCATAAGCTCCCTCCTTTGGGGACGGGTCCTCCGCGCCCCCTTGGCCCTGATAAAATGCAAGCCAAATGCCAACTCCTTCCGCCGGTTTTTCCTCCGTGAGGGCGCCGCCCGGTCAAAAAAGCGATACAAAAACAAATCTAAGATTCGTTTTTGTATCGCTTCTGATTTAAAAATAAATCAGCCGTTCTCACTGATGCCGTACTGGTTGAGCTTACGCACCACCGAGGGCTGGCTGATTTGGAGGGCCCGGGCCATTTCCCGGGTGGAGCGGTATTGCTTCCGGCAGGCCCGGAGGATGGCCTCCTCCTGCCTGGCCAACAGCTCCTTGAGGGAAAGGCCCTCCTCCTGGAAGGGCTGGGGCGGCGGGCCCGCCGGCTTCTCCGCCGGGTGGCTGTGATCCTCCTTCTGGTCGTAGGCCAGGGCGGCCAGCACGTCCCGGACCTCAATAATCTGGAAGTCAGTGGTAATCATCAGCCGCTGAATCAGGTTTTGGAGCTCCCGGATATTGCCTGGAAACGGCTGATTCTCCAGAAACTCCAGGGTTTTGGAGCCCAGGGCCTTGTTCAGGCCGAATTCCCGGTTGTACCGCTGGATGAAGTGCTCCGCCAGGGGCACGATGTCGGCGCGGCGGCGGCGCAGGGGCGGCACTGTGATGGGGTACACGTTGAGCCGGTAGTACAAATCCTCCCGGAACCGGTTCTGACGCACCATCTCGGCCAGGTCCCGGTTGGTGGCGGCGATGAGGCGCACATTGACCTTGATGGGGGTGACGCCGCCCACCCGGACGATCTCCTTTTCCTGAATGACCCGCAACAGCTTGGCCTGAATGGAGAGGGGCAGCTCCCCCACCTCGTCCAGGAAAAGGGTGCCGTTCTGGGCTGTTTCCCAGAGCCCGTGCTTTCCCTTGGCACCCGCACCGGTAAAGGAACCCTTTTCATAGCCGAACAGCTCCGACTCCAGCAGGGGCTCGGGAATGGCGGCGCAGTTGATTTTGACCATGGGGAAGCTCTTGCGCTCGCTGTTCTGGTGGATGATGCGGGCGATAATCTCTTTGCCCACGCCGGACTCGCCGCAGACCATCACGTTGGAGCTGTACCGGGCCACCTTCAGGGCCTGACGCAGGACGAACTTGGACTCCTTGCTGCGGAAGATGTAGCCTCCCACATTGGCGTCTTGATGTTCTTCGGCCCACTGTTCCTCCTGCTGGCGGCGGACCCGCTCTGCCTCCACCCCCTCGAACCGCTGTTGAAGGGCGTCCCGCATCCGGGGGAACCGGCGCAGCAGACCCAGGGTGTAGGCGGCGTGGCCCTCCAGAAAGCCGGTATAGGGGAGGATGGTGACCTCCTTGCCGATGCTCTCCGCGGTCAGGGCAGCAAATTTGTAGTCGCAGCCCAGGGAGGCGAAGTAGACCGTCCCCTTGTCCTTCACGGCCACCAGGCTGGCCAGCTCCGTGTTGGCGGAGTTGATGCAGTTGATGACCACGTCGAACTGGCGGGCGATTCCCCCCTCCTCCTCCACGAGGCGCGGCACGTTGGTGGCGTCCAGGGCCAGCACCTCGTCATAGAGCTGGTAGCGCTCCAGCAGGTCCCGGCTTTCCCGGTCCCGCACCAGGCCCACCAGCCGGCCGCTCTCCCCCATTTTGTCCCGCGCGGCGTAGCCGCACAGCAGGCCGGTGCGGCCGCTGGCTCCCAGCACCAGCACGCTCTGGTTCCGCTCCACAGTGCGGAAGGTGCGCGCAGGGGCCCCCGCCTCGTCCATAGCGGAGATGGCCACCCGGAGGGGCATGTCGGAGGGTTTTTGAACCACCGGGGAGCTGGCGTAGAGGATGGCCTGACCCTCCACCTCCATCTGGGCGCACTCATAGTCCACGCTGAGGATGCGGGTGAGGATCAGGGGGGTGATGGAGAGGGAGACCAGAGAGATGATCTCGTCGCCCACCTGAACGCCGTAATGGTTGGGATAGGCCGCGCCCATACCGGCCACGACGCCGTAGAGCATGCCGCCAGTGTTGGTCACCGGATTGTGAAGCTTTCCCCTGGCCCGGATGATTTCCAGCACCCGGCTGCGAAGAAGGGCGTCGTCCCCGCCGGTCTCCTCCCAGATTTCGCTGAAGCTGACCAGATTGATGCTGATGATTTTGACCTGTACCAGAAGCTCGCCGGGCCGCAGCTCCATAGTGTTGTCCACCTTCCAGGCCTGCTGGGCCAAGGAGAAGCTGGGCTCCAGGGAACGGCCCAGGCCAAAGATATCTGCCGTCATGGGGCACCTCCTATTTCAACGAAAGCCGGTTTTTCATTCTAGTATAGCACAGTTTTCATCCTGGGAACAGGAAAGGACCTGGCAGAAATGCCAGGTCCTTACAGGCTGTTTACTTTCTGCGGTTGGCGGCCGGGACCACGCAGGTTCCGCTGGCCCGGCAGACCAGTACCGGCTCGTCCAGCACGTCGGCGGCGGAGGGCCCGATCTCGGGCCGGGCGGTAATCACCTTATGAGCCGTGAAGGTCATTTTTCGGGAGGTGTTGCCCACCGAAACGATCTCACCCCTGGCCTCAATGTAGTCTCCGGCGAAAACAGGCGCCAAAAATTCCACATTGTCGTAAGCGCAGAACAGGCCCTCATCCCCGTCCATGCGAATCAGCAGCTCAGTGGCTACGTCGCCGAAGAGATGAAGCATATGAGCGCCGTCCACCAGATTTCCGCCGTAGTGGGCATCCTTGGCCGACATCCGCACCCGGAGCTCAGATGTGATTTTTTCCATAGTCATACTCTCCTTTCATTGTGGGGATGTTCCCCTGACGGAGCCAATACAGTGCAAGTTCCGTGCCAGCTTGAACCGGGCCGTTTTGGGCGGGCGGCGCGGGGGGTGAAAGGGCAGGGCCCTTTCCTTGTGTCTTGATTATCAGGAGCGAATCATCTATAATGTGGCAGAGAGACAGAGCATTGTTCACAAGGAGAACTCGGATGAGAGAACAGATCATTCCCATTATCAAGCGGGAAACGGTATTGTGCGCCGCGCTGGCGCTGGCGGTATTGTCCATGCTTTTCGTGCCTCCGGACGCTGAATATATCTCATATATTGATTTCCGCACCCTGGCCCTCCTGTTCTGCCTGATGGGCGTCATGTCAGGCTTACAGAAGACCGGCGTTTTCCAGTGGATTGCCCAGGCGCTCCTGGGCAGGGTGAGAAAAACGCGGCAGCTGGTGTGGATTCTTGTTCTGCTGTGCTTCTTTTCCAGCATGGCCGTCACGAATGACGTCGCGCTCATCACCTTTGTGCCCTTTACGTTCACCGTCCTGAGCTTGATTGGAGCGGAGGCCAAACGCCGGCTGATTGTCCCCGCCGTCGTATTGCAGACAATCGCCGCGAACCTCGGCAGTATGCTGACCCCCATCGGGAACCCCCAGAATCTCTACCTGTATGGCAGGGCGGGGCTCTCCCTTGGCGCATTTCTTCTGCTGATGCTGCCGTATACGCTGGTGTCCTTGGTTCTCATCCTGATCTGGAGCGCCCTTCAGACCAGAAGCTGTAATGTGCCCATCAAGGTCTCCTTTGACGGGGAAGTCCGCCTCTCCGGCAAGGCGGTCCCGCTCGCGGGCTGTCTGGCGCTGTTTGTCCTTGCGCTGCTCACCGTGGCGAGGGTGGTGCCCTGCGGACTGACGCTTGGCGTGACCATCGCCGGGCTGCTGCTCATAGACCGGTCCGCCTTCGCGCGGATTGATTACAGCCTGCTTCTGACCTTTGCCGGATTTTTTGTGTTTACCGGCAATATGGGGAGGCTTCCGGCGTTCCATGATTTTTTACAGCGGATTGTCTCCGGCCATGAGCTGCTCACTGCCGTGGCCGCCAGCCAGATCATCAGCAATGTTCCGGCCGCGCTTCTGCTGTCAGGATTCACCGATAACCTGTCCCCCCTGATTGCCGGCGTCAATATCGGCGGGCTCGGCACGCTGATCGCGTCCATGGCGAGCCTGATTTCCTACAAGCTTGTCATCCGGGAGGAGGGCGCGGTAAAGGGCGCCTATTTCCGGAGCTTTACGGCGGCAAACCTCTGTTTTCTGGTCATTCTCCTGCTGTTCGCGTTTATCCGCTTACGCTGAAATGACGGCCGGGTATCCGGCCGTCATTTTCGTGTCCTTCCATCATATTTGAGAGATGAGCAAAACGTTGAGTTAAGCAGGGCGGGATTGAGGTCAAAGGGCATAGCAGCAGTATATGGGCGCAAAGATCAAGCGCAGTAAGGGACTGTACCATCAAGAGGGCGAGTGGTTCAAGCGGAACGGCGAAGCAGTTTGGCGGAGCGGTAGGAGTGAGAGCCGGACAAAACAGCAGCCAGAGCAACAGCCAAAGCGGAGATATGCGCCAAGGTATTGAGGTTGGCGGCGCTGACGGCGCTGCACAGCCACAAGCGTTCTTGGCCGGAGGCTTTGAAGCGTGAGTTGTAGCGTTCGCACTCGATTCGCAGGGCGTAGGTTCTCTTGAAATAGAGACAAGTGCGGTCAATGGAAAGCCTATAGTCTGTGGGAATCGTTTTGTATTTGGTACAGCCCCTGTTTTTCTTCCCATTGTTCCAGTTTTTATGGCCGCAGGGACAAACGCCATTTTTGGACTGTTGGACTGGCGGAAGGGGCAGCAGAATTTTGGGCGGGTGCGTCCATGATCCGTTGTTTTTCCGTCCTTGTGCATGGCAAGGCCCGCATCACAAATAGGGTTGCCGGCAGGCAGCTTCTCCGGGGACTTCGTATTGCGCTTGTTCAGCGGGATAACAGCTTCTCCCTGATAAACATCCTTCACCAAATTGTAGACCGCTTTCGCATCATAGCCCTTGTCGCCCAAGAAGGTACACGCGCAAAGGGGAAGGGTATTGTTGGCGGCAGCTGTTCTGCTTTGTGTTTGCGGCCACGGGAGTTGAATCCAGACCAATAAAGGATGCGTCCACAACGCCGCTTGGAGACCGCCGAAAAATCTGTGTAAACGACAAAAACCGCGGGAATGAAAAGCATCGGCTCTGTCAAGAATGGAAACAAGAACCAATTCAAGATAGGAGTCGAAGAAACATGCCTGCAGCGCCACAAGAATTATTAAAAGAGTACGTTCAGAGCCAGCATTTCACCAGCACGGCAGAGATCATGACGGCAATGAAAGAGATGTTCCGAGATGTGGTCCAAACAGTAATGGAAGTGGAGA
>JAAWCD010000016.1 GCA_022793095.1 Oscillospiraceae bacterium
CTTTTCTCTCGCATAACGTCCTCAGTATCTTTCCGATATCAGCTTTTAGCTCTCCATATATTGCCTGTCTTCGATATTTGGGCGCAAATACAATATGGTATTTGCATCTCCATTTCGAATGTGATAAACTTCTTATATCTGTATTCATTGCAGAACCCTCCTATGTTTTTTTCGTGGTTGCCAGACCATCTTTATCATAACAAACATAGGAGGGTTATTCTGTTGCTAAAGCTTTTTTTACTTACCCCCAGTATAACTGGGGGTTTTGTCTTGCCTATTCGGCGCACAAAAAAAGCGGCGTTCCTGTTCTCCCGTATAGGGATAGAGAAACGCCGCGTCTGCGTCGTATTCAGTTTTCATTTATTCTTTCTCAATGCTGTGTGCTGGTGGCTGGGCTGGCAGGGTTCCGGGCGGCATATCAAGAGCGGTTTTGTCGTGATCTCCGAGAAAGACCTGCGGATGGGCCGCAGCGAGATCGCCGCCTATCTGGAGTCCCGCGGCATCGCCTATACGGAGGACGGCGTTTACCGCCTGCGGCGAAACAGACGGCTATGTACGGGCATAGAAAAAGCCGCCTTTCCCATGCAGAAAAGACGGCCTATCCAGTCGGGCGGTATGTGATTTTAGAGGGTAATTCAAAGGGCGGCGCAAAACCGTATGTCCGCATTTCCCGGTGTTTCGCCGTATCAAAGCTCATCCCTTGGTAGTAAATTCGTAGTAATTGGGGTGGTCTGTTGCCAGGAAATGCGGCGTAATGCGCTGTTTCACAAGGTTTTGCCGGTTCTCACAAAACATTTATTGAGAAACGCCGGCCAGATGGCAGACTCCTTCGGCAAGCTGAGGCCAGGTTCCAAAGGAACCTGGCCTCTCTGTTCTTTATTCAGCCGCGCAGGTAAGTTTCCTCGTATTGCTGCAGCTCCTCTTCAATGACGGCCCGCTTCCACTCGTTCCCCAGGCCGTACACTACCTGACTGGGGATAAAGCGTCCGCCGGGCGCGCCGGTTTCAAAGGACTCCCTGGCCTTCCGGCGAACATCCTCCTCGCTGGCTCCCTGGTCCACAATGCCCCGAGTATCGCAGCAGCCGCACAGAACCAGCTTATCCCCATAAGTACGCTTGATCCATGGGATGTCGTTACAGGAGGCCATCAGCGGCTGGAGTGCGTCCACACCCAGCTCTATGAGGTCACCGATGATCTCCTGAATGTGGCCGCAGGAGTGCTGTTCGTAATACATGCCCATTTCGTGCGTGGCGTCCACCAGCCGCTTCAGCTCCGGCTTGATGAATTCCCGCCACATTTCCGGGCTGAACAGCATGCTGTCATTGCCGCCCCAGTCGTCATGGCTGACCAAAATGTCCACATCATAGTATTTTTTGATGAGGCGGAACTTTTCGATAAAGTAGTCCGTAAGCTTGGACAGCATGGCACGGGTCCCGTCAGGCGCGGCGTAGAATCCCACCAGGGCATTCTCAAAGCCGGCCACGGACCAGAGGCGCTCAAAATGACCGTAAGGAATATCCATCCGGAGCATCATCCGGTCCCGGTCAAAGCCGGCCAGCACCTTTTTCGCGTCCTCTTCCATGCCCAGCGCTGCGGGATCAGGAAAAACCACGTCCTCCCAGTCCTCGACATCGTCAATAACCGCTTTGGTAGGAGTAAACCCCTCCGGAGTCAGTTCCATGTATACGCCGAAAGGGTCATAGCCGCCCCGGCCCTCCAGGGCCTGGGGATACTCGGGCATGAACATGAGGTTGAGATAGTCCACGCCGTCCCGCGGCAGGCGGCCGGTCTCCTCTCCCCGGAAAACCGCCTCCATCAGGGCCCGGCCGTTGTCGTAGTGATTCATAGCTCCTCCTTTTTCTACATCAGGTCCACCAGGAAGGTGACCAACTGGGGGCAGGCAATAATGAGGACCACGCTGATAAACAGGGCGATGACAAAATACCAGACTCCGGCGAACATTTTGGAGATGGTGGCCTCCTTGTCCCAGGGGACGCAGCCCTTCACCATGAAGATGCCGCCGCCCACAGGGGGCGTGATGTTGCCGATGGCCACCAGCAGGACGATGAGCACACCGAACCAGTAGGTGCTGTAACCCATGACATCACAGACGATGGGGTGGAAGATGGGGATGGTCAGCAAAGTCATGGAGATGAGGTCAGTGAACATGCCCATGATGAAATAAATCAAAATAATCACCAGGAGAATGGCCAGCTGGGGCACACCGTTTTCCAGCATGGTCCGCACGCCGTTTCCAATCTGGGTGGGAATGGTGGACACCGCCAGAAAGCGGCTGAACACAGTGGCGCAGGCCATGAGGACAAAAACCATGGCCTGGAGCCGGACTGAGGCGCTCAGTGCGGCCAGGAACCGTTTGAAGTCCAGCTTCCTGGAAACCAGGGTGATGACCAGAGTGCCGAAGGCGCCGATGGCCCCCGCTTCCGTGGGAGTGAAAAGGCCAGTAAACATGCCGCCCATGGACAGCAAGAAGATAATAGCCACTTCAATGACAGACCCATGCTTCAGCGCCTCCCAGCGCTCCGCCCACGAAGCCTTGGGAGAAGGCGGAGCCAGCTCGGGATGGCGCTTGGCCATGACCCAGATGAGCACCGCGAAGCACAGGGTCAGCAGAACGCCAGGCACGATGCCGGCGATGAACAGGCCGCCGATGGAGGTGTCGCAGGCCAGACCGTAGATGATGAAGGTGGTGCTGGGGGGAATCAGGGCGGCCAGATTGGCGCCGGAGGCGATGGCAGGGCCGGCGATGGTGGGAGAGTAATCATTTTTCCGCATTTCCGGGTAGGCCACAGCACACATGGTGCCGATGGTGGCGGGAGCGGAACCGCAGATGGCGCCGAATCCGGCGCAGGCCACCTCAGTGGCAATGGCCAGTCCGCCACGCCAGTGTCCAAGAAACTTGTCAATCACCCGGAACAGGTTGGAGCCTATGCCTGTGTAATAGGCCAGAAACCCCATGAGGCCGAACAGTGGGGCCACGGTGATGGCATAGGAGGAAAACTGTGTGGTAATCTCGCCCACCATGATCTGTGCGGCAGCGGCGGGGGTCTTCAAAATGGCCAGGCCCGCCACGCCCACAAACAGCATGCTGAAGGGGATGGGCAGGCCCAGGAACATCAGCAGCAGAAAGATGGCCAGACCGAGAACGCCAATGGTGACAGGGCTCATTTTCCTTCCTCCTCTGGTTTGGATTCAGCGCCGGGGGCCTCGATGGAATAGCATTTGTGTTTGATCCGCAGGATGTAGAGGATCAGCTTGGCCAGAATGGCCAGGGTGAGCAGCAGGAAGCCCAGGGCCAGGATACCGGTGACGATATACATGGGGAATCGGAGCTCAGAGCTGAGCTGCCCGTTGGTCAGACGGCTGAATGCCTGCAAAATTAGAAAATAGCTGACGTAGGAGAAGCCGCACAGCCCCACCAAATTGACAACGAGGTTCAGAAAGCAGCCGGACTTCACACTGGTGGATTCCAGAATCAGGGTCATGCGGACATTGCCGTCCATCCACTCCGTCTGGGCCAAGCCAAAGGCGGCGGAGGCCAGGGAGCCGTAGCACGCCAGCTCCGTCACGCCGAAAATCGGGGCGTTGAACAGACGGCGGGCCACGACGTTGACCACAACGAGCATCATGATGGCGAACAGGAACACGTTGGAGAGGTACGTCGTAAGCGTCCATATCCGGTTCATTGTTTTTTCGTATTGTTCCATAAAGTATTCCTTTCCCGAAAAGGGTCCTTGACTCCCGCCGCCGGGGCGGCGGGAGTCCGGGACATGCTCAGTCCTTCATCCACATATAGTAGTTATCCGGTACAGGGGGATACTCCGCGTTGTACTTCTCCAGCAGGGAGCTGAACAGCTCCACCAGCTTGTCGCCCTCATAGCCCATTTCGTTGAGCTGCCGGGCGTATTGGGCGGGCAGGTCCTGGACGGCCTGGGTGAACTTGTCCAGTTCCTCCCCTTCCAGGAAGGTGATCTTCTCAATGGTGTTCAGATAGAGCTGGGAGTTGGGATCGTTGGAGAAATCCTCAATATAAGTGCTGTAGAACTCCTCGAAGGTCTCATCCACACACTGGTCGAAGACGGCGCGCTGGGACTCGGGCATGGACTCATAGGTACCGCGGTTCAGCACTACCAGGTTGCTGGAACCGATGAAGGGTGTCACCAGGCAGTACTTGGCGACCTCTTCAAACTTGGAGTTGCCGAACGCGCCCACAGAGCTGATGCAGCCCTCTACAAGGCCGTTCCGCAGGCCCTCATAAACCTCGCCGATGGCCATGGACACAGGCACCGCGTTCCAGGACTTCACCGCGTCCGCGGCGGAGGAGGTGGCCCGAATCTGCATGCCGGCCAGGTCCTCCAGGCAGGTGATCTCCTTGGTGCAGCACAGGGCCTGAGGTGTGGTGCTGATGGGGAAGAGAACCACCACGTCCTTCAGCTCCTCAGGCTGAACTTGGTCAATATAGTCCCGCATGGCCCGGCAGCCGGCCTGAGAGCTGGCGTAGTACAGGCCGGCGGTGTCAGCCACCATGGTGACGGGCAGCCGTCCGGTGAGGGTGGAGCTGAGGACGATGCCCATTTCCGCCACGCCGTTGACCACGCCGTCGAAAATGTCCGCCGTGCCCAGAAGGGTGCCGTTGGCATAGGTCTCGATGTTGACGTAGCCCTCGCCCATGTGCTCATCGCACTTGGCCTGAAGCAGGTCGATGCCGTCCTGGCCCGGAGCGTCCGCCGCCAGGAAGGTGGCGTAGGTCAAATTCAGCGTAACCCAGTCGGATTTATCCACCTCGCCGCCGCTGGACTGGCTGCCGTTCGGGGCGGCGGGCTGCGTCGCGGCGGGCGGATTGGACGCTGGGGGCGGGTTGCCGCCGCCGCTGCAGCCGGTAAACAGAGCGCCCAGCAGGAGCGCGGCCAGCAGGAACGCCAATGTCTGTTTGAGCTTCATTTCAATTTCTCCTTTTCACATTGATTTTGGTGGCCCGGCAGGGGGCCGGGCTGCGGAAGGTCCCAGCCGGGTCAGCGGTTTTTCTTGGTGATTTCGATGTAGCCCTCATCTGCGTTGACCAGCACCAGATCGCCGGTCTCAATGACCTCCATGGGGTCCCTCTCGAAGTCGGTCATGGATGGAATATGGGCCTGAAGATTGCACAGCACATTCAGCGGACTGAACTCTGTATGGACGAAGGCGGCGGGCTTGCGGCCCCGTCCGTACTTCAGAAAGCCGCCGGACCCCCGCTGAGAGGGGAACACCAGCACCTTTCCCTCATAGCAGACCTTGAACAGGGGGTGGTTCCGCTCCGTGGTGTACCCCTGGTCTGGATTCACATTGGTAAAGCCCTGAAGGGGCATAGGGGAGACCAGCGCCTCCGCCTCCACACGGCCAGGGTATTCGGCGCGGCCGCGAATCCGGATTTTTTCCATCTCCTTCACCTCCATTCCCCTTGCCAGCGGCCGGTGAGGGCGGCGGCAACACACTCCTCTGTGGTGCCGTAGCACACCTGAAGCCGGGCATCCTCGTCCGGGTAGCAGCCGGTGACGTAGTTGGCCTGCTTGGCCGTGTCCACGGCAATGGAGCGCACGCCCTCGGGCACCGCGCCCATGGCGGCCAGACAAGCGCCGGACATCAGGGTCACACCAGCGCTGGCCAGGGCCTTGACATAGCCCATCTCCTGGGCCGCGTGGTACAGCCAGGGGGCTGTCATCACCCAGCAGGGAATCCGGACCTTCTTCCCGTCCAGACGCTGCACCAGCCGCATCAGGTCCACCATGTTCAGATGGGGACAGCCCAAATAGACCATATCCACCTGATCGCAGGTGTGATAGTTCAGGTAGCCGTAGGCGGCCCTCAGCTCCCGCTCTCCAATCAGCACCTCTTCTTCCGGCTTTTTCCCGCCGAAGGCAAATTCCAGGGTTGGGGCCTCCGGCGTGCTGCCAGGGATGTGGTACATCTCCACGCCGCCGCCGGTGTGGATGGCGGAATTGAGCTTCTGGAACTGGGTGGTGGTGGGCTTGGCCGTGCCGGTGAGCACGGGAACGCCGCACTTGACCGCACAGCCCACGGCGTAGCCAAACACATCCCATTCCAAGTCGGTCTGAATCAGCCGGTCCGTCCGAACCAGTACCCTTCCGTAGCGGTTTTCCGTGATGTGCAGGCCGTAGTAGGGGGCCTTGCCCAAAAAGCAGGTGGCAAAGGAGCCGTCAAAATTGGTGCGGGCCCCCAGCACCGCGTTACAATAAGGAATCTGAGAGCTTTCAAACCAGGAGCAGTGCTGGCCGATGGAGGGCCAGTAGGTCATGGTCAGGTAGTTGGCGCAGGAGTGCGTGGTCATCATGCCCATTTTCCGCAGCAGCTCGAATTCCGCCTCGTGCATAGCCCGCTGGTGGAAGGCGGGATCGTCCTGCCGGACGTCCGCCTGCCGGTAAGAGCAGAGGTTGCAGCTCTGCCAGCCGTGGATGGGGGGCTGTTCGGGAAAGGGGGATTTGTTGGCGAAGGTGGGAATTTTAAAGTACCCTCCCCCCTCCGCCAGGTCCCGCAGATCATCCAGAGAAATCTGATAGTAGGGGGACATGGTCAGGCCGGGGGTGTGGAAATCGCCGGTGCCGTCCAGGTCGATGAGGCGCTCCGCGCCGGACATTTCGCACATCTCCACCAAGTATTCCATGCAGATCCGGCGCACCGGGCCGCCCTCGCCCTGAAGCATCCGCTTCTCTTCGTCCGTCAATTTTACATTTGTCATACCAATCCGTCCCATCTGTTACGGCCTGTGGGCCAAATCCTCCGGAATATCGCACCCGATGTAGACCACATCCTTCAGCGCCCCCCGGCAGGAGTCCTCCAGGGCCTCCCGAATCTGGTCCAGGGTGAAGCGGTTGGTCAGCAGGGCGTCTATGTCAATCTGACCGGCGCGGTACATCTCCATGTACTTCGGAATATCCCGCCGGGGCGTCACACCGCCCATGACGCAGCCGGTGATTTTGCGGCCCCGAAGGAAGTCAAAGTAGTTGATATCCCCGCACCACTCGTCGTCGTGGTGGCCGTGGCCCACAATGACCATCTGGCCCCAGCCCGCGGTCATGTCCCACATCTGCTTTTTGATGCCCTTGCCGGCCACGGCGGTGAAGGTGTGCTCCACTCCCAGGCCCCGGGTGATTTTCTTCACTTCCGCAATCACATCGCACTCCTTGGGGTTGAGAGTGTGCGTGGCTCCAAACTTTTTGGCTGCCTCCAGCTTTTCCGGCATGGTGTCAATGGCAATGATGGGACAGGCTCCGGAGTACTTGGCCCCCATGATGGCGGACAAGCCCACGCCGCCGCAGCCGCACACGGCGAAGGACTCGCCGGGCCGGACCTGGCAGCGGTTGAGCACCGCGCCGAAGCCGGACATAAAGCCGCAGGCCAGGGCGGAACCCACCTCGAAGGGGATGTCGCTGTCCAGCTTGCAGAGCATGGACTCATGGGCGTTGCAGTATTCGGCAAAGCCGCTGGTGCCGGAGCAGGTCTGAATACAGCGCTCCCCATTGAGCCGTGTGTGGCAGCCAGGAATGCGGAACAGCTCGGTGGTCATGGCGTGGTCCTGACAGAACCATTGGTGCCCCTTGAGGCAGGGTTCGCACTGACCGCAGCCAGCCCGGACCTCGCTGCAAATCACCCGGTCGCCGGGCTTGACGTAGGTGACCTTGGGGCCAATCTTTGTGACCACGCCGGCGATTTCGTGGCCAGCCATGCCCGGACCCTCATAAGCGCCGTGCTCACCGGTCAGCGCGTGGATGTCGCTGTGGCAGATGGTGCAGGTCATAACCTTCAGCTGGACCTCGTACTCCGAGGGCTCGGCCACCTCCACCTCTTCCACGACAATATTCTGATAGGGGCCCATCTTGGGCAGCAGCGCCGCTTTACATCTCATAACAGCTTTCCTTCCTTTCTGGCTCAGGCCAAGTCGCTGCCGCCGTCGCAGGTCAGGCATTGTCCGGTGACGAACAGGTTCTCCTGGGCGAAGAACAGGATGCACCGGGCGATTTCCAGGGCGGAGGCCACATGGCCCAAGGGTGTCTTGTTGGCTACAATCTCATACTCCCTGGGGGTGGCGTCAATCTTCATGGGGGTGTCCACCATGCCGGGGGCCACGGCGTTGACTGTGATGCCGTCCCGGCCGTACTTCATGGCAAAGGCCTTGGTCTGGCAGATGGCCCCTGCCTTGGAGGCCGTATAGGCGGGGGTACTGTAATTTCCGTGGAGGCCAGTGACCGAGGTGGTGTTGACAATCCGCCCGAAGTGGTTTTCCCGCATGCTGGGGATGACGGCCAGATTCATCAGATAGTGGCCGTAGTCGTGGACCCGAAAGAAGTCCAGGTAGGTCTCCTCGTCCAGCTGGTCAAACAGGGTGCCGAAAAAGGTCTCCCCTGGCTTGAGCCGGGACTCGATGCCTGCGTTATTGATTAGGATATCAATCCGGCCGTATGCCTCCAGCACCTGTCCCACGCCCGCCTTCACCGAATCCGGCGAGCTCACGTCCACGGACAGGGCCAGAACGGAGCCGGTGTGCTTCCCGCATTCCTCCTTGACCTTCTCCAGCTTCTCCGCGCTGCGGCCGAACAGCGCCAGCTTGGCCCCGCCCTTGGCCAGTTCAATGGCCGTGGCCTCCCCGATACCGGAGCCTGCCCCCGTCACAATGGCGGTGCGCCCTTCAAAGCCGTATTCCTTGTACTGGACCATGCCCATTCTCCTCCTTTTCAGCCTTGGAAACAGTTGTGGATTTTGTTAAAATTCAGAAGGGTATTTCTGAATTACATGACCAGTTTAAACAAAAACATCAAAGAAAACAAGCCAACAATACATTGACAAAATTCCGGTGGAATACTACAATCTGTAGGGTAGAAACCTGTGAAAGGGGTGTGCGCCATGTATCTGAACGCGTGCCTGCTGTTTGAGGAGCTGCAAAAGGCGTTTCCCGTGCGCCGGACCGGGCCTGTGGTCCGGGATGAACACCTGAATCCGCCGCTGTTTTACCGGCCGGGCATGAAGCTGGAGCCAAATCAGATCTATATTGGTCAGGGCAGTCAGTTTGACCCGGAAGCCATTCCGCCGGAGCGAAGCTGCATCGTCTCAGTGGGTGAGCTTCCCCCAGGCTACCTGGACAGCCAGGCTGGCTGCATTCTGGCGGAGGAGCCCTTGGAGGTCAGTGAGCTGTTCAATCAGGTGCAGATCATTTTCGAGACCTTCCGGCGGTGGGAGCTCCAGATGGAGGATATCGCCCAGCATGACACGGGAATTCAGGAGATTTTGGAGCGGAGCCAGCCCTTTTTTGAGGGGAATTTCTTCCTGATGCTGGATGTCAACTACCGGGTGATGGCCACCACCAGTGAGCACGCCTACGTGATGGACCAGACCGGCCGCACCCCCTATTCTGTACAGACCCGCTTCAAGAAGGATCCGGAGTACACCCGGATGCGCTACCACCGGGAGACCTTCCTCTATCGGGGCCTCTACTTCGACCACGACATTCTGACCCATCACATCTTCATCAACGAGGAGCTGTGCGGCACCTTCACTCTGACGGAAAAGGAGTCCCCCATCACAGATGGACGGTGGACCCTCTTCAACCGGCTGGCCCGGATTGTCACCGGCTTTTACCGCCAGCGGTTCTATCTCCTTCACAGCTCCGCCCTGCCGCCGGCCGCCGCTTTTTCCCATCTGCTCAGCGGGGAGATGGTGTCCGCCCAAGACCTGAGTCAGTCTCTGAAAAGCGTGGGCTGGGAGCTTGAGGACGAGTACGCGGTCTGCCACATCTCCGTCCACGAGTCGGACAAGAAAATCCGCTCGGTCTCCTACCTGTGCCAGCAGCTGGAAGCCGTCCTGGTCTGCGCCCTGGCGGTGGAGCATCAGACCGACATCGCGGTGCTGCTCAACTGCTCCAAGTTTGCCGCCCGGCCAGGGGATTCGCAGGATGCCTTCCACACCTTCCTGGAAGAAACCATGCTTCAGGCTGGAATCAGCCGCACCTTCCGTGGCGTCATGCAGCTGAAAAACTACTATCATCAGGCCCGCGCCGCAATCCAAGTGGGGTCCTCTGTCCATCCGGACCGGCCGGTGTACCGGTTTACCGACTATCTGATGTCCTACATGCTCAGCAATATTCCCGGAGACATTGAGGTGGACTCCCTGTGTCCGGAAGGGCTGCTCACCATCCGGGAGTGGGATCGGAAAAAGGGAGCCTCCTACCTGCAAACCCTGGACACCTGGTTCCGGACCGGCTGCAACGCCACCCGGTCCGCCAAGGAACTCTATATCAACCGCAGCACCTTTCTGGAGCGGATGGCCCGGATTCGGAAGCTTCTGGGAGTGGACCTGGAGGATTATGATGCCCGGCTGTATTTGATGATATGCCTGCGGCTGATGGAGCGGTATTGTGAATAGCAGCAGGCCGTCAAATCGTGGGGCATGCTCCGGGATTCTCCCATAGATTGTCGGATTGTTTTCCTCTGGCCGGACCGGTACAATAGAGTCAGAACAGTGCCGGCCGGCCCTTCCGGCCGGGGAAGGAGGAACCCGCATGGACTATATTTTGGAGGCCCAACGGAAGACGCCGGTGGCGGAGCGGACTCAGGTGCTGGTCGCCGGTGGCGGCGTGGCCGGCATCGCCGCGGCCCTGGCCGCGGCCCGCCGGGGAAAGCAGGTCACCCTGCTGGAGCGCCAGTTTGCTCTGGGCGGCATGGCCACCCTGGGCCTCATCACCATCTACCTGCCCCTCTGCGACGGCCGGGGCCACCAGCTCATTTACGGCATGGGAGAGGAGCTTTTGCGCCTGTCCATCCGCCACACCCATGAGGGGAACTATCCAAAGGCCTGGCTGGAGGGAGGAACCCTGGAGGAACGGACAGAAAACCGGTTCACCGCCCAGTTCAACCCCCAGCTCTTCGCCCTGGACGCGGAACGGCTGCTGCGGCAGGCAGGCGTCCGCATCCTGTATGGCACACTGGCCGTAGGGGCGACAGTGGAGGACGGCCTTATCCAGGCGGTTCTGGTGGAAAACAAGTCGGGACGGACCGCCATTGAGGCGGAGTCCTTTGTCGACTGCACTGGAGACGCGGACCTTTGCGCCTTGGCTGGCGCACCCACCCGGCGGAAGGCTGGAGGGAACGGCCTGGCCAGCTGGTACTACTCCTTTGACGGCCGGGCCGTCAGCCTGAACATGTTCGGCCTGGCCGACGTGGTGCCGGACAAGGACGAAGGCCGGAGCGGCTATCAGGCGGAAAAAATGGACAGTCTGGACCCGGACTGCCGGTTTTCCGGGGTGGACGGCTGGGAACTGAGCGAGGCTGTTCAGGCCGGACACGAAAAGATGTTTGCCGACATTCTGCGGCGGCGTGAGGGCAGTCCCGCCCTGGTCCCCGTCACCATGTCCACCATTCCTCTGGTCCGGATGTCCCGCTGTCTGATGGGCGTCCGAACCATGGACGGCTCAGAGGATCGGACCTTTCAGCCGGACAGCATCGGCATGACCGGAGACTGGTGCCGGAGGGGCCCGGCCTATGAGATTCCCTTCGGCGCCCTGCACTGCGGAGAAATCCGGAACCTGCTGGCGGCGGGACGGGATATTTCGGTGACAGACGAGATGTGGAACGTGACGCGGGTCATTCCGCCCTGTGCGGTGACCGGCCAGGCAGCGGGCACTGCCGCCGCTCTGGGCAGTGATTTCACCCGCGCAGATCTTCCGCAGCTTCAGCGGGCGCTGGCCGCGGATGGCGTGCGCCTGCATTGGGAGGAGGAGCCATGAAGAAAGCGCCCTATGAAGTCATTGGGATTGGGCCGGACAGCTGGCGGATTGAGGATTCTATTGTCCGGGCCTTCCTGTTCGCGGGCCGTGAGCGGGCCTTGCTGGTGGACTCCACCACCGGCGCGGGAGATTTGGCCGCGCTGGTAAAAGGGCTGACCAGCCTGCCGGTCCTTCTGGTCAATACCCACGCCGACGAGGACCACATTGGCTGCAACAGCCAGTTTCCACATGCCTGGATGCACCCGGCGGAATTTGCCCACTACGCCCGGATGGGGAAGCCGGGGGCGGCCGCGCCCATGCCTCTTCAGGACGGCGAGGTCCTGGACCTGGGGGGACGGCGGTTCCGGGTGGTTCTGATTCCAGGGCACACCTGCGGCAGCATCGCGCTGCTGAACCCGGCGGAGCGTTTTTTGATCTGCGGGGACGCGGTTTCCAGCCGGCCGGTGTTTCTTTTCGGAAGTGAACGGAATCCGGACGCCTATCAGGCCAGCCTTCACCGTCTGAAGGAGCTGAGCGGGGACTTCGACCTGTTGTACCCCTCCCACGGGGAGTTTCCCCTGGGCAAGGAGCAGCTTGACCGGCAAGCGGCCTGCCTGGAGCGGCTGCGGCGTGGGGAACTGACGCCAATGGATCCCCCCTTTCCTATGCCGGCCCGAATGTACCAGTCTGACGGGGCGGGCTTCTATTTCCGCGAGGACGAAACAACTTAAAGCTTATCCACAAAAGAGCCGCGCGGTCAGAGGACCGCGCGGCTCAAATTATATTTATCTGCCAGCCGTTCAGCGCCGCACGCCAAGCCGGTCCATGACGTCCCAGCAAAGAGGTTCCACATTCGCATGGAAATCGACTGTATTCATCAAAGAGCTCGGGTCCTTCCGCACCCTTTGATACGCCTCCCGGCGGCGGTCGATCATCCGCTGATTCCCCTTCGCCCAAGCCTCAAAGCCCAGCATGTGGCTGTCAAACAGCTCCTGCCAGCTGGAAAAGCTCTCCTGAATGGCCTTTGCCGCACCCAGGGAGTACTCCAGCAGCTCCGCCCGGCAAATCAGCCCTCCGATGTATCCAAAACCCAGCACCATGGGCGCCCGGCCCAGCTGCCAGCCGTCCCGCCGCTGCCGGCCAGTCTGAACCAGATGCCCAACCGTCTCCAGCAGCTCCCTCCGGCTGCGGATATCCCAGGCGTCTTCCAGCACGCCAAGCATGCAGCGCTTCTGGTACTCCGTGCGCTCATAGCCACCCACCCGGGAAAAATCCCCGTCACAATACGGGTCAGCGGCAACAAAAACGCAGTATGTTGTAAGAATCCACCGCTCGTACGCTCCGCGGATGTAGTTCTCCTCCAGAATCGGGCTTCTGTCCCACCGGGAAATTCCCAGCGGCGCAGGAGCCTCCTCCCGCTTCGCCTGAAAATCAGCGATGGTCTGGACGCTCTGCCGGCGTTGCCAGGTTCCGGTTTTGGCCCTGGGGTGCCGCCCGGCCAGGAAAGCGTACACCTGGTCCGGGTGCTGTCTGGGGGCCAAGTCCAGGTACATCATGTCCCGCCGGCTGTCGTCGAAAACCCGGACGCGGGTCTTCCGGGACAGATAGCTCTGAGACAGCTTTTCCAGGTAAATTCCAGTCACCTGGTCCCGCCTCATGGCATGGCCGGGGAACACAATCCAGTCACAGCCCAGATAAATATCTGAAACGTCCATCACTCGGTATCGAATATCCTCTTCCAGGATGGCGTAAGGGTCTCCCTTTTCTCCCATGGACCGCCGGAGGGCTCCGGTAAAGGTCAGCAGGGAGACCAGCCGGGCAATCAGAAGGCCAACGCTGGCGAAAAGACCCACCATGCCAATCGCTATTAGTCCCCCCATCAGGTAGGGCATCTGGCTGATCAGTCCCTCGCCGGGGCCATAGAAAAACTCGATTCCCGCCACCCAGGCCCCACACCAAAGGACAGTCCAGACCAGGGAAACCACAAACCGTTTCAAGAAATAAGCACGGAACCGCCGCTTCAGCGGTATGTGTGCCGCGGACATGTTCCACTGGCTGCCGGATGGGGGGTAACTGCGTTCCCCCTCCATGTCCTCCTCTGGCTCACCGCAGGAAAAGGCGATTGACTCTGCCGCCGACATGGCCTGCTCGCAGGCCTCCTCTTGGAAAAGGTCAAAGGGGTAAAACCGGTTCTTCCGGAAGAGAAAGGGCTCCAGCACCATGACCACCTGGTTCAGTCCCACCTCCCGCTTCAGCCAGAACGTGACGGTCTGCTGTTTCCCTGGCCGTCCGGTGATCTCCACATTTTGGACCAGCTCCCGGCTCAGGGACACCGGATTTCCCAACTCGTAGCGTTTCTCCTTCCGGTCAAAGTAGAACGGAATAACCCAAAGCCGCCCTGTTTCCGCCACAAAAACACTGTAGTGATAGACGTTTGTAGTGATCTTGAACTGGCTTCCGCCCCGGGTGGAGGTCTCCACATGGATAGAAAAGATGGTGTTTTCGTCCCTGGCCTGGGGCACAAGCTGCCGCACCCGCTCTATGAGATCCCGGCGGTCACGGTCATCCCTGCGGGCACGGCTGCGGCCAACCGCCCGGCGGACCCAAATGACAGGGCCAAAGCCATAGCTCCACCCAGTCAGGGTAAACGCGAAAAGAAGGCCCATAAGGGACGAAATCAGAGGCTGCCATGAATCCATCTCGCTATCATTCCTCTCCCTTAAAGTGATTTAAATAATAGCATTTTACCGCAGAAATGTCAATTCTGCCGGTTGGTTAGACGAAAAGGGGCGGACAGCAAAGCTGTCCGCCCCTTTTCGTCTAAGAGCCTGTTTAATATCTCCCGGCACACCGTCTGAACCGGCCTTTTTCCGTCCTGCGGCGTCAAAAATGCTCGGAATACATCCAGTATTCCTGCGCTTTTTTCCTTGCCGGACGAAAAATTTCCGGCCCATCCAGCGCACCCGGAGATTTTAAACAGGCTCTAACTGTTTTTATGCCTTGTCGCCCGGCTTGGCGATTAGCGCCGCCAGGTAGCCGAAGAGAATCGCCGCAGCAATCCCCCCCGCTGACGCGGTGAGTCCGCCCATGAAGGCCCCCAGCGTGCCTTCCTCTGCCACCGCCTTGGATACGCCCTTGGCCAGATTATACCCGAATCCAGTGAGGGGTACTGTGGCTCCCGCGCCGCCCCAGTCAACTGCATACTGGTAGAGCCCTGTGCCCCCCAGCACAACGCCCGCCACCACATAAAGGGTCAGAATCTTGGCTGGCGTCAGGGAGGTCCGGTCAATCAGAAGCTGGCCGATAACGCAGATCAAACCGCCGCATAAAAATGCCCGTAAATAATCGCCTAACAGTTCCATAGCTGTACCTCAATCAATATTGTGCTGCTTTTCGTTTCAATAGATCATTTCTGTCCAGTTTAGTGTTCTTTTTGCTTCTGTTCCTTTCAAAAAACAGAAGCAAACCATCATTTTTCCGTAGAAATCGCCACTGCGTGGCAGATGCTGGGGATGCTCTCTCCCTGCTGAATCGAGGTGGGTGAGAGCAACGCGCCAGTGGCGCAGAAAAGCAGATTCTTCCACCGCCCCGCTCGCATCCCGTTGAGCAGATACCCAGTCAGCACCGAGGCGCAGCAGCCGCAGCCTGAACCGCCGCAGTGGACATCCTGTCCCTCAATGTCATAAATCATCGTTCCGCAGTCGTTGTAACGCCCGGCCAGGTCGATGCCGTCCCGGTGGAAAAAGTCGGTGACAATCTCCTTCCCCAAAGTGCCCAAATCGCCAGTGACAATCAGGTCATAAAAAGAGGGCGTCCGGTGTGTATCCTGAAAATGGGCGGAAATCGTGTCGTAGGCGGCGGGGGCCATGGCCGCACCCATATTGTTCGCATCCTTGATGCCCTTGTCCACCACCTTGCCCACCGTCACATGGGTGACATAGGGCCCCTGCCCTTCCCGAGCCAGAACCACCGCGCCCGCTCCGGTAACGGTCCATTGCGCGGTGGGCGTGCGCTGGCCTCCGTACTCCAGGGGCGTCCGGTACTGCCGCTCCGCCGAGCAGAAGTGTGAGGAGGTTACCGCAGCGCCCCACTCCCCATATCCTCCATCCAGCATCAGCGCGGCCAGCGAAAGGGACTCCGCCATGGTGGAGCAAGCCCCGTATACTCCGAAAAAGGGAACCCCAAGATCCCGGACATGATAGGAGCTGCCCACACACTGGTTGAGCAGGTCCCCGGCAAAGATGAAATCCAACTGGGAAGCGGCCAGGCTGGCCTTGTCCAGCGCCGAGGAAAGCGCCAGCTTCTGCATGGTGGATTCCGCCTTTTCCCAGGAGTTTTCGCCAAAGGTGGTGTCCTCCTGAATGAGGTCAAATGAAGCGGCCAGCGGACCCTCCCCCTCTTTTTTGCCCACCGCGTTGG
Organism: Oscillospiraceae bacterium; assembly: GCA_022793095.1. Lineage (GTDB taxonomy): Bacteria > Bacillota > Clostridia > Oscillospirales > Oscillospiraceae > JAAWCD01. The sequence continues at coordinate 16,187 of JAAWCD010000016.1, forward strand.
CATGGCCGGCGATGGAGGGGGGCGAAGCCAGCGCGAACGTCTGTTTTCCAAGCTTTTTCGTGGTCATACGCAGCCTCCCAAACAAGTTATTGTTTGGCGTAGTATGTGCGGGGTATGACGGATTATCCAGGCATACTTTCGATTTTAAATATTTCCATCCAAAACCGGAGCGAATCGTTTAACTGCCTCCGGCGTAATCACATACTGTCCATTTACCTTGTCACTGCACAGCTCCACCCCGATGCCGTTATCGTTCCGCCACTCCGTCCGTAGTGCCATGCGGTATCCGTGTCCCGCACAGACTGCCAGACCTCCTGCTCATCCACAAAGTAATGAGCGGCAGCCTTTGTGATGGTTCCGGCAAAATACTGGCAGTTTCTTTGTGGTGTCCCCATTGTTGGCGGTATAGTGCATGACGATGTATCTGATGTTTCCGGTCCTTCTTGCAATTTTCAGGATTGCAGGCCCAGAAGGGGATTTCCCGGAGGTAAATCATTCCCCGTCACCGCCCGTTTCTGCCCCCCGGCCAACGCCGTAAATTATGAAAAGTCTGCGGCGTTTTTTCATGTCCAGACACCGAAAGGAGCGGAGAACCATGTCAATATTCCGCATTGAGAGGAACAAGGGGTACACAGTGATGTCAAACCATCACCTGCAGAACAAAGACCTGTCCCTGAAAGCCAAGGGGCCGTTGCCGCAAATGCTGTCACTCCCCCGACGGTTATGTATTGTTAGTATAAAAACAAGTGAAAGGGGGTGAGGGATATAGCCGACCAGAAGCTAATTGTCATGCGGAATGGGTATGAAACTGTGTTGCACAGTTTCCTTGAACGCATGGAGGACGAGCGGAAAAAGAAGGGGGAAAAGACGGGGGATACCTCTTTCACAGAGTTTGAAGCGCTTATGCCTGAACTGGTGAGATTTATCCTGCCGGACAAGAAATGCCGGATCGTACTGGAATACGATCCGGCAGCACCGAGGGTTGAACTGCGCCGTGAGGTCACAGAGGAGGCGCAAACGTAACAGAGCAGGCGGCGGGAATCGAGCAACGAGTACGCGGGTCAACAGAATCTTCTACAAAGATTTTGAACCGCCAGGAGTAGTAATCGGGATGAACTTCCCAGCAGCCGTGCGCCAGCCGCTTTTCAAGCTCGGTTCTCTCTTGGAAATCAAGAGGGGACAAATCGACAAAATAGCCAATCATTACTGCTGTTTCTCCTTTCTATAGATTCCGGGCGGCGGTGACGCCCGGCTTTACTACCTAATCCTCCGCAGAGCTGTCCCGTCCTGATCCGCCCGCGCAAGCGGGCGGCCTACCGACAGAGGCAGGGGGCCGGGAGGCGGGAAAAAACGTCGGGCGCGCAAGGATACCCCCCCCCCCATAAGGACAACAACCAAATAACTGTTCAGAGCATTACAAGAGGGAAACAACCGATTATTCGCGGTTGTTTCCCTCTTGTATTATAAACTATAATTATTTAGAAACGGAAATTGTCATTGAAAATCGAACTGTTCTCTATTTTTATATTTATGATCCCTGCTTTTCTTGAACCTCCACCTCCGCAGTACGCCACACGAACTTCACCTGGCCGTCCATCTCGGGGCTGATGCCGGAGAAGGAATTGTAGCGCTCAGACACCTCCCGCAGGGCGTCCACCCGGTCCATCAGTCCGCCCAGGTCGCCGCCGAAGGCGTCCACCAGCTTTTGCACGCCCTGCTTGTCGAATTCCTTCAGGCCGTTTGTCAGCTCCATGGCCCCGTCCCGGAGCCGGGTCACGCCGTCGACGAGGGCGGGGGCGCTGTTTTGCATGGTGAGGATGCCGTTATACAGCTGGTCAGCTCCGGCGGACAGGCTGTCCGCACCGCCTTTCAGCGTGCCGAGCCCGGTGTTCAGTTCCCCGGCCCCGTCCTTGGCCTGGGCCACCCCAGCGGTGTAGCTTTGCAGGCCCTGGTAGAACCCGTTGTAGCTGTCCAGGGAGTCTTTCAGCGCGGCGACCTGCTGTCCGGCGGGGGAGTCCCCGGCGGAGGCGATGACGCCGTCCAGCACCTGGCTGTAATTCTCTATGGTGAGCTCCGGGGCCTGAACTCCGGCCGCCTGGAGCTGGCTGTTGGCGGTGGCCAGCAGGTTCTGGAACACCTGGGCCGCGCCCCCGTTGAGGGTGCCGCTGTTCTGAACCAGCTGGCCCAATCCCTCGCTGAGAGAAGCCGCTCCGGCCTGGAGCTGGGCCGCGCCGGTGCTTAAATCGCCCGCGCCCTGCTTGAGCTGGGCGGCTCCCTCCGCCAGCTGGCCGATGCCCGCCGTCAATTCCTTGGAGCTGTCCAGCAGGGTGCACAGCCCGTCGTAGAGCTGGGAGGAGCCGTCGATGAGCTGGACCATGGCGCTTGTGAGCTCATCCAGCTTGCCGTCCAGGCCGTTCAGGCCGTCTAAATCCTCATTGCCCTCCGCTTTGGCGGCGGCATCGTTGAACAGCTCGTTGGCCGCTATGGTGACGGTGGTCTCCAGCTCAAACTTTTTCACGTCGGCGGTGATCTCCACGTACTCGGGCAGGTCCAGGGCGTCCCGGTCCAGCCCCAGGCTCTCTTGGAGGCCGGGGAAGGCCAGCCCCGCTACCACGGTGCGGTCGCCGTCGTTCATGATCTTGCCGTTGGTGACGGACACGTTGGTGAACACGTCGTTGTCCAGCAGCAGCCCGGTGAGCATGGCGAAGGGAACGTAAATCTTCTCCTGCCTGCCGCCGATGTCCACCATTTCGTACTGGCGGTTGACGTAATCAAAGCGGATGGTCACCTTGCCGCTCTTGCCCGCCAGCTGATCGGGGCTGATGGGCTGGCCGTCCAGGGTGTAGGACACCGCCATGGACACGGGCAGTTCCTTGTCGATATTGCCCTGGTAATAGATGTCGTTTCCCCGGGCGTCCCAGACGCAGGAATTGCCGCCGCCCATGGTGTAGGTTTCGTTTCCCTTCACGTTCTCGATGTCAGTCAAACCGGTCACGTCGTTCAGCAGCCCATCCCCCTGGGTGTTCTTCACCCAATCGCTGACGATGATCTTCTGCACCGTGCCGTCGGCTTTGACCAGGACGTACACGGTCTCGTCCTTCGCATTTTTTTCTGCCCTGGGGTTGTAGGAGGACCCGGCGCTTTTCACACCGCTGTCCACAGGGGCGGAGTCAACGGGCTTGGAGCCGGACCTATTGGTATTGTTCACGGCATAGGCCAAGCCGCCGATGCCGCCCAGCGCCAAAACGGCGCACAACGTGATCGAGAGAGCTTTCACAACAGGTTTTTTCATTTCGCATATACCTCCACGTTAGAAATTTGAGGATGTTTGGACTGCTTCATACCCGCCGTGGTGGCGCAGATGAGCTTGTCGCACAGCAGCAGCAGGGCGGGCAGGACGAAGATGACGGACAGCATACTGATGACCGCGCCCCGGGCCATGAGCATGCACATGGAGCTGATGATGTCGATTTCGGAGTAGACGGCCACGCCGAAGGTGGCGGCGAACAGCCCCATGCCGGACACCAGGATGGACGATATGGAGGTGGACAGGGCGGTATGAACCGCCTTTTTCTTATCCGCTCCGTTGATGCGCTCCGTTTTATAACGGGTCGTCATCAAAATGGCGTAGTCCACCGTGGCCCCCAATTGGATGGTGCTGATGCAGATGGGGGCGATGAAGCGCCGATTTCGCCAAGTTCTTTTTCAAACTTCGAGGTGCTGCTCATCATGTTTGCAACATATGCCGTCTTGCTTGAAAGGGTAGAGCTTTTTGCC
>JAAWCD010000017.1 GCA_022793095.1 Oscillospiraceae bacterium
GCCGGATGGGCCGGGAATTTTTCGCCCGGCAAGGAAAAAAGCGCAGGAATACTGGATGTATTCCGAGCATTTTTGACGCAGCTGGACGGAAAAAGACTGATTCAGACGGTGTGCCGGGAGATTTTAAACAGGCTCTTAGACAAGTGTGGTAAACTCTCTAACAAGTGGGGTGATTTATATGGCAAGAAGAATCAGAAGCGCATCTTCATATGCAAGTACAACGAGTTTTATCCGGCAAGCATATAGAGTTTTGACTCAGCATGACTTTCTTAAGAAATATCCCAATTTTACTGCCCAACTTAGAGCCTATCTCAAAATTATTCGCACGCAACCTTCTTGTATCTTTTTCGCGGCTGATCGCCAGTTCCCCTTGAACTCCGTCAGGATTTCTGGGGGAAAAGGATCGGCTTCAGGCTGTCGCGTTTCTCGACAGCCTGAAGCTGATTTCGTCATTCTGGCGAAATCAGCCGCCTGCGGGCGGGCGGCTGCACGCGAAAGCGGGGGCTTCGCCCCCCTTTCACACGATCCCCCCACGCGAAGCCCTGGCCGTTTTGTCCTCCTATTTTAAATTTCTGCTTTTTCGACAGCCTGAAGCCGCTCCTCATGGAGCGGCTTGTTTCATTGTAAATCCACTGCGGTCCAAACAACGAAAGGGCGCCTGCCGCAGTCCCAACCCCAAAACAGATAAAAACTGTTGTAACTGGAGAACCAATTCTGACCGTTTTTTCCGCGGTCATGCCGTATGCTTATCCTGTACCTGCCGCCTGCCAAAGGAGGGGGAGCCCGAATGACGGTGGTTTATCTCGACTCGCTTTTTCTGCTCAACTTCATTTTGGATTACCTGCTGCTGTTGGCCACAGCCAAGGCAGCGGACTGCCCATTCTCCCGGCTGCGCCTGGCTTTGGGCGCGCTGGTAGGAGCCGGATACGCGGCAGGCTGCTTCCTCTGGACCTTCCTGGCCCTGCCGCCGGTCAAGCTGTGCGCCGCCCTGCTCATGGTGCTGGCGGCCTTTTGGGGGGAACGGCGCCTGCTGCGGCTCTGCCTCATCTTTCTGGCGCTGTCCTGCGCTCTGGGCGGGGGCATCCTGGCAGTTTCCTTACTGGGGGGCGCCGGACTGAGCTTGGAAAACGGAATTCCAGCCACCGGAATGGACGTGAAGGTGCTGCTTTTGTCCGCGGCAGGCTGCTACGTGCTCCTAACCCTGGCCTCCCGCCGGATGGGCAGGCACTCCCAGGCCGCCGGGGACCTAGTGGATGTGACGTTGGAATTGGAGGGCCGCAAGGTGGCGCTGACCGCCCTGATTGACACCGGCCACACACTGACCGACCCGGTAAACCACCGGCCGGTGGCGGTGGCGGAGGCGGAGGCGCTCCGTGGATTGCTGCCGGCGGGCGTGCGGCTGACACAGCAGGACCTTCGGGAACCGGTGATCGGGCTGGAACGGTTGATGGCGTTGTGGGAGCCAAAACGCTTCCGGCTGCTGCCCTATCGGGCTGTGGGAGTGGACTGCGGTATGCTGCTGGCCCTGAGGGTGGACCGGATCACCATTGGCGGCCGGGAACAGAAGGGAGGACTTGTGGCGCTGTCACCAGGACCAGTGTCAGACGGCGGCGGCTATCACATTTTACTCAATTCCAATTAGCTTAAAGTTCTTTTTGCTTCTTTTTCTTTCAAGAAAAAGAAGAGAAAGGGGAGAGAATACATATGGGAGTTTGGATAGAACGGCTTCAAGCCCGGTGGCGGCAGCTGCTGGCGCGTCTGGGCCTGCTGGACCCGGGCAAAATCATGTACATCGGCGGCAGCGACACGCTGCCCGCGCCCCTCACCCGGGAAGAGGAGAACACTGTCATCCGGCGGCTGGGTGAGGGAGATGAGGAAGCCAAGCAGGTTCTCATTGAACGAAACCTTCGCCTGGTAGTCTATATCGCCCGCCGTTTCGAGAACACAGGCATCAACATCGAAGACCTGATTTCTATTGGAACCATCGGCCTGATTAAGGCGATCAACACCTACAATCCGGAAAAAAATATCAAGCTGGCTACCTACGCCTCCCGGTGCATCGAAAACGAAATTTTGATGTACCTGAGGAAAAACGCCAACCAAAAGGGCGAGGTCTCCTTTGACGAGCCGCTAAACACCGATTGGGACGGCAATGAGCTGCTTTTGTCCGACATCCTGGGAACAGACAGCGATCTGGTGATGAAGCCCATCGAGGACGACGTGGACCGTCAGCTGCTCTCCGCGGCGATTGAGACGCTGAACGAGCGGGAAAGGCGTATCATCTCCATGCGCTTCGGACTGGGCGGTCAGAAGGAGCGGACTCAGAAGGAAGTGGCAGACTCCCTGGGGATCTCTCAAAGCTATATCTCACGGCTGGAAAAGCGAATCATCGCCAGGCTGAAAAAGGAAATTTTGAGAATGTTGTGAGCAAATCGGGCGGCTGCCGTGAAAAAGGCAGCTGCCCGATTTGACATTTCCACGGCAGTCGCATATAATGAGCATATCTGTTTTCGGAAGGAGAATGAGCTTGGAATTCCTCGCCGCTCAACTGGAATACATTCTGCGGCTGTTCCTCTCCGCCCTGTTCGGCGGCCTGATTGGACTGGAACGGGAGGTCCGCCTCAAGGAAGCCGGCGTGAGGACCCATCTGATTGTCTCCTTCGCCGCCTGCCTGATGATGCTGGTCTCCAAATACGGCTTCTCTGACATGCTGGGCCACAGCGCCATTGGTTTGGACCCCAGCCGGGTGGCCGCCAGCATTGTCACCGGCATCAGCTTTTTGGGCGCGGGCATCATCTTTACCCGGGACAAGGGCATCAGCGGCCTGACCACCGCTGCGGGCGCCTGGGCTACCGTGGGCATTGGCATGGCGGTGGGTGCAGGACTGTACCTGATTAGCGCCTTCAGCACCCTATTCATCGTGCTCATTCAGGCGCTTCTCCATCTCAATGTCCCCCTTCTCTACCATCCAAGTGCGTTTTTGATGGTCCGGCTGTCTGAGGAACCAGATGCGGCGGACCGGCTGAGCACCGCACTGAAGGAGCTTCAGCTGCTGCCCGACAGCGTGAAATATAACCGGACGGACGGCGCACTCACCGCGGAGCTGACGCTGGAACGCCTGCCCTGTCCGCCTGAGGCGCTGGGAGAACTGCTCACGCCGCTGATGAAGGAGCCTTACATCCGTTCCATGCAATGGTGGCAGTAAACAATTGCGCGGAGCCCGCATTTAGCGGGCTCCGCATTTTTCGCTTCTTTTCCTAAAAGAAAAAGAAGCGAAAAGAACGTTAAGCTACGCACGGCCGGCAGGTGAGCCCCGTTTGAAGTTCTTTTGGTCCTTTTCTTTCAAGAAAAGGACGGATACTCGCTGCACAGCAGGCGGCAGGGCGGATCGTCCTCTTCAATAGAGGGGAAACAGCCATACTCTTCATAGAACTGGTTGTCGTGGTTGCCGTTGTTGCACATGAAGACCTCACCCAGCAGCACCGCGTCCGTTCCGGGCATCAGCCAATCAGATGGCGGATGGCCTTCGCCACGCCGTCCCGGTCGTTTGTGTCTGTCACATAGCGGGCCGCTTCCTTGATCTCCCTGCCGGCGTTTCCCATGGCCACCGGGTAACCCGCTGCCTCAAGCATGGCCAGATCGTTTCCGCTGTCTCCAATGGCTGCGGTTTCCTCAATGGGAATGTCCCACATCCGCGCCAAAACCGCCAGGGCCCGGCCCTTATTAACCCCCTTGGACAGCACCTCAAAATTGTCGCTGCTCGAGCTGGTCAGGTCCAGATCCGGCATGGCCCGCAGCCGCTCCAGCAGCGGCGGAAACTGCTCCGGCGCGCCCACTGAGTAAAATTTGGTGATGGGAAGGCGGTGCTCGGAAAGATAGGATATCACATCTTCCGTCACGATCTTGTGATTGTGGAAGCAGTCAAAAGGATAGTTCGCCTCAAAATAGTGGTTCGAGTCCGGATCCATCAGATTGACCTCTCCAGCGAAAATCATGCGGGCCAGCGGCGCGGACTGAACGATTTTCAGGGCCTCCACCCCCGTGTCCGGCGCCATATCCCACCGCTCCAGATGGCCCATGGTTTTCATATCCGCAATGGCCGCGCCGCCTAAACAGACCGCCCGGCTGTCACAGCCGGTCAGGGCGGTAAAATAGGCCGCCTCCGGCGCGCTGCGGCCTGTGCCCAGCACGACCCGCACGCCCTTGGCGCGGGCCTCCTGAATTGCCAGAATATTTTCCGGAGATACCATGCCCTCGGAATTCAACAGCGTGCCATCCACGTCCAGCACAATCAACCGGCACATTTCTCTTCTCTCCCTTTTCCCTTTTGTTTGTTCACAATTCGTTTACGGATGGTTTCCAATTTCGTCACCCTTTTCCCTCGGGACCGTGGTAATATAAACATCGTCAGGAACAGGCAACAAACCTCCCTCTCTTCTCTTTTCTAAGCACGTTTCCAGGAGGTCCGGCGTCAGGCATTTGCCGGACCTCCAACCTAAAATCCCAGGCGCTCCGCCTGTTTTCACCGCCCTCCAGGGCGGTTTTTTTCGCTTTCTTGAAAGAAAGCTTAGCAAAGAACTTGAAACTGGTTCTGCCGAAAGCCTGGCAATAGAATCAGTTTGAAGTTCTTTTTGGTTCTTTTTCTTTCAAGAAAAAGAACCGCCGCTACCAGGCCGCGATGGTTCCGTCACACCGGGGCTCAGTGCCGCCGGCCAGCAGTCCGTTTTCTGTGCGCCAGATGATTTGCCCACGGCCCATGTCCAGGTTGCTGTTGGACACCTCCACCTCGTGCCCCATAGCCGCCAGCTCCTGCCCCACATGGGCGGGAACCTCCCGCTCCAGCTGGACCCGCTTCCCTCCAAGCCACTGCATGCGGGGCGCGTCCAGACACGCCTGAGGATTCATGTGATAGTCCACCGTGTTCACCACCACCAGCACATGACCCTGGGGCTGCATAAAGGCCCCCATGACCCCGAAGGGCCCCACCGCTTTGCCCCCCTTCATCAGAAAGCCGGGAATAATCGTGTGGTAGGACCGCTTCCCCCCAGCCAGGCAATTGTCGCTGTCCGGGTCCAGGGAGAAGTTGGCGCCCCGGTTTTGCAGGGAAATTCCCGTGCCCGGAATGGCGACGCCCGCCCCGAACGTGGTGTAATTGCTCTGGATAAAGGAAACCATATTCCCTTCCGGGTCTGCCGTACACAAATAGATGGTTCCCCCGCAGGAGGGATCTCCGGCCTCCGGCGTCAGCGCCCGGCCTGTAATCAGCGCCCGCCGCCGGGCGGCATACTCCATGGAAAGCAGATCCTCTACCCGGGTTCTCATGTACTTGGGGTCAGCCACGTAGGTTTTCGTATCCGCAAAGGCCAGCTTGATAGCCTCCAGAATTTTGTGGTAGGTGTCCGCGCAGTCCTTTTCCGCCGCAAGCTCCAGCCCGCTCAGAATGTTCAGCGCCATCAGCACCGTGATGCCGTGGCCGTTCGGCGGGATCTCACATACAGTATACCCCTTGTAATCCGCCGTGATGGGATCCACCCACTCCGGGCGGTAGCTTTGAAAATCCTCTGGCGCGAAATATCCTCCGGTCTCCCGGCTGAATTTCACCATCTGTTCCATAAGCGGCCCCCGGTAGTAGCTACCACAGCCGGTGTCCGCCAGCTCCTCCAGCGTTTGGGCGTACTCCGGCCACCGGAACAGGTCCCCGGCCCGGTAGAAACTGCCGTCCCCCTTCAAAAAGACCTGCCGCCAATAGGTGTGGGGCGCGGGATTCTCCTCCATAGCCGCCAGAATACGCTGGGCATCCCCCCACTGCCGTTCCACATTCACCGGCACGGGAACCCCTTCCCGCGCCCAGGAAACGGCAGGGGCAAACAGCTCCTTCAGGGGCTTCCGCCCAAACCGGCGATTCAGCTCCGCCCAACCGCCGGGAGCACCCGGCACCATGGTGGGGATCCAGCCCTCCGTGGGCATCGCGCTCCAGCCCTTTTCCCGCACAAGGGCCGCGCTGAGGGCCTGAGGGGCGGTTCCGCTGGCGTTGAGGCCGTACAGCTTCTGTTCCGCCTCCACCCACACCAGGGCGAAGCAGTCAGAGCCCAGGCCGTTGCCTGTGGGCTCCAGCAGGGGCATGGCAGCCGCCATGGCCACTGCCGCGTCCACGGCGTTTCCGCCGGCTTTCATCACGTCCAGCCCGATTTGGGCTCCCTGAGGGACCGACGCGCAGGCCATGGCACGGCGGGCGTAGATCACATTCCGATGGGATGAATAGGGGTAGCGCTGGGGGTCAAACTGGGGCATTTTACTCAGCTCCTTTACAACACAAGTCCCCGCAGGGGGCAGTCTGACAGCGTGACCCGGCCAGCCAGGGTATGCAGGCCGTTGTCCCGCAGATAATCCTGAAAAATCGCCTTGGACTGGGTGGAATCCGGACCGATAATCATTTCCGCAATCAAATCCTCGATGCCAATTCCGATTTCCCGGCACATGGAGCGCAGGTCCAGGGGATAATACTTTTTAATTCGCTCCTTGGTCACATGGTAACAGGGCTGAATGTCAAAATCCCCCCGCTCAAAGGGGGCCACCACCAGCCGCATTTCATATTCCGAGGAGAAGGAGGGATGCTTGAAGGACACCGAACAGGCCCACGCCTCCCGCATCACCTTTTTAATCTCCGGATTCTCGCTGGACAGCTCCGCGCCCTGCTCCACCAGGCGGCAAAACTCCTCCACCATGGGGTGGCCCGCCATGTCATTCTGATAAAAGACCAGCTGAAGGGACAGCGCGCCCCTGGCGATTCGTTGCAGGTATTCCCGCTGAAAGGCGATGCAGATGCCCCGTCCCCTGTTTCCGTACCGCTCCCATTGGGCCGCGTCGTCCCGGTGGAAGGAGAAGCAGGCGGCAAAGGCGGAATACTCCTTTTTAATCTCCTCCCGGAACAGGGCCTGTATTTCAGGCACCCGGTCCGGCTTTCCGGTCTGCCGCAGGCGCTCCACCACAGCGCTGCACAGCCGGTTCATAAAATGGCGCATTTCCGCCGAGTCGTTCATCCGCAGGACGTTGTTGACGCGAAGCTGAGCACAGCGAAGAATTCCGTCAACCGCCTGAAAGTCCGTATAGTGGTAAAGAATCGTCCGTTTGCGTTGATCCATTCCGCTCCCTCCAGTCCAGCAGAAAAAGCTTCCAGGATTAGAGTATCATTTGCCGCTTCTTCTGTCAATCCCGCTGTCAGGGCGCGGCTTTCTCTTTCCACGCAAAAAAACAGACGGGCCTGGAATCCCCTTCGGAGATTCCAGGCCCCTTTTTTGTCATTCTGTGGCTGCAACGTAGGGCCCGATGAGGTCATCGGGCCCTACATGCGGTGGTCCGGAATCCATGGGATGGAGTTCGTATCAGCGACCAGCTTGGACAGCGTTTCCAGACGCTTGATTGCGCCGGCATACCGGGCTGCTATCTCGGGAGGGTAGATGCCCCAAGCCTTGGACATCTTTTCCGGAGGGACGCCATCGTGAATCGCTTTGATGATTTCATAATCCAGTTTGGAAAGATAGGCCTGGTGAGAAAGTGACTCCGCCCCGTTATGTGCTGTCAGGTATAGAATGCTCATTGGCAATACCCCCAATCTGTTTTTAAGACTAAATAGCCGTCGGGTTATTGCTTCATTCTATCATACTTTCGATAATACTACAATATAATACTAATATACAACATTCAAATGTAGCAGAAATCTGCGTAATATAATAGTCAGATTCCATATGAAAAGGTGGTGCCTTTTCTTGGCTAGAAAGAAATACGCAGAAGATGAAGCGCAATTCTTAAAAAACATGGGCTACCGGGTACAGTTTTTTCGTAAAAAGGCGGACCTGAGTCAGGAACAGTTGGCAGAGAGAAGCGGCTTAAGCTATTCTACCATCAGTCATATTGAATCAACAGAGCCTTATCCTGTGTCTATTGTGGCGCTCTTCCGAATTGCAAAATCACTCAATATATCTGTGCATCAACTGATGATGTTTGATTAACCACTACTTTATCGGCTGAGAAAACCGAGGACCCCTGAACTTAAGGGCCCTCGGTTTTCTGTTATGATGAATGTTCTTACCGCTAATTCAGTATTGAATCAATACCAAACAAACCTTTTCGGAATACTAATGGAGTAGAATACCCGTGAGGTGGATGCTGTGAATGTAAAATTTACAATGGTTATGGATGAAGAAATTGCACGCAAAATGAGCTATATTGGAGAATATTACGGGCGGTCCCGCATTAAGGAAATTGAATGGGCATGCAAAGAGTGGATTAAGCAGTTTGAAGACAATGTAGAAAAAATTGAAGAAGAGGCCCCTTGAACTCAAGGGGCCTCGGTTTTCTGTTATTCGGAAACCGCAGTGCCGCTGTCTTATGCGGCACTGCGGTCGATCCTTTTTAGCCCTCAATGGCAATCAGATTTTTCTGTTCTATCTGCGCCACTTGGCTTACCTTGGGGATGAACAGGCGCAGAATGCCGTCCTCGAACTTGGCGTGGATGTCCTCCTGCTTGACCTTGTCCCCTACATAGAAGCTGCGGCGGCAGGAGCCGATGAAGCGTTCCCGGCGCAGATACCGCTCCTTCTGGACGCTGTCGTTGCGGGTCTGCTCCACCGTGGCGCTGATGCAGAGGTAGCCGTCCTTCAGCCCGGCGGAGAGGTTTTCTTTGTGGACGCCGGGCAGGTCGATGTCCAGC
>JAAWCD010000018.1 GCA_022793095.1 Oscillospiraceae bacterium
ACACCGTCTGAACCGGCCTTTTTCCGTCCAGCTGCGTCAAACATGCTCGGAATACATCCAGTATTCCTGCGCTTTTTTCCTTGCCGGACGAAAAAATTCCGGCCCATCCAGCGCACCCGGAGATTTTGAACAGGCTCTAAGGCTGGTTCCCTAAGTGATACCAATCAAAAAAGGACATGGTTTACAGCGCTCAGGCAGAAGGAAATCCTTCTGTCCGGGGACTGTAAGCCATGTCCTTAAACATACGCTGCATATCAGGGCAAATTCTCATACCGCTCAATCTTCACATTGAGCCGGTCCAGGGAGGCCTGCATGTCCGCCATGCGCTCCATCAGCTGCCGCCGCTGTTCCACCAGAAGAGCCTTGCGGGCTTCCCGTGTTTCATCGCCCTTCTGGTACAGAGCCACATATTCAATGAGCGCCTCAATCTGTACTCCGGCGGCCCGCATGCACTTCATCAGCTCGACCCACTGACAGGAGGACTCGTCATAGTCCCGGATTCCGCTTTTGCTGCGGGGCACGTTGGGAATCAGCCCGATACGCTCATAATAGCGCAGGGTGTCCGCGGACAGGCCATACTTTTTGCTCACTTCGGTAATGGTCATGGAATACGCTTCCTTTCGTCCTGACAACCAGAACTATTTCTCCCATTCAGAATACCACCTGGAGCCGGGTCCAAGTCAAGCCCTTTTTTCAGCCGTGATCCTCTGTCACCGCACCGGCCTTGAAGGCCAGCAGAAGCGTCCGCAGATCGTCAATCCGGGCCTGAAGCTGACGGCCGATATCCGTCTGGGCAATCCGCTGGCGGGACTCCATGCGCTCGAAGATATTGGAGGTGGATGTGATGTCCAGGTTTTCCCGAATGGCCTTTTCCCGGCCGGCAAAGGGCTGGTGGGAGATAATCCGCAGGCACTGAGAGTTGTAAATCAAGGTATAGCCCGCGATGCCGGAGGTGGGCTGATAGGCCGCGCAGAAGCCGCCGTCGATGACAATCAGCTTGCCGCTGCCCTTGATGGGGCTCTCGCCCTTTTTGGCCTTGACCGGCACATGGCCGTTGATGATGTGACAGTGGGAGCCCTCCAAGCCGAATTCCTTTAGCAGGAAATCGCACATCTCCGGGTCCTGATAGAGGGTGTAATAGGCATTTTTCGGCTCCGACCAGGAGGATTCATCCTTGATAAGGCGGCGCTCAAAGGTGGTCATCCGGTCCCGGCCGAAAATGGGGCTGTTCCGTCCGGCCCAGAGGAACCAGAGGAAATCCATGCCCATTTGACGCTCCTGAGAACCCGGTTTATAGTAGTAAGCCTTCCGGGCAGCTGCATCGGCGTAGTCCAGAAATTCCTTGCCCTTCCGCTCTTTTCCGCCAATGGTGAAGGACATCAGCTTGCCGTCCTCCGTCAGGGGAATACAGCCATGGAAGAGCAGATTGCCGTTGAAAATCTTGTACAGGCTGCCCTTGGAGTAGAGGAACCGGATGTGATGCTGAAGCTTCTCGCTTCGCTGGAAGGAGGCGGTGAGCTGATTGATAACAGCATCCTCCTCTGGGGTAAGGGTGTAGGGGTCCTTGGGATCCACAGTGGGGAAGTCGCAGTCCTCCAGCTCATAGGTGACGCCGCTGATGGTGACGCACTTGTTCTCATAGTCGATTTTGTCCAGCAGCAGCCGGTCGGCCATGCCATATTCCGGGTGCCGGAGCAGCTTCTGGCCCTCCAGCTTGAAGAGGATGATGGTGATGGCTTTGTACATTCGGGCGGAGAGGAGCTTGTCCTTTTCCGTACACTCCTCCGCTGTGCCGGTGAGCTTGACGTCAAACCGGGATACGTCGCAGTTCCGGTAAACCTCGTTGGCAAACACGGACAGGGGCCGGAGAGAGATGCCGTAACCGGTCTCAATGACCTCCAAATTGTTGTAGTGGATGGAGTTGGACAGCACAGTGGCCACCAAAGTGCGGCTGCCAGAGGCGGCGCCCATCCACAGGATATCGTGGTTGCCCCACTGAATGTCCACGCTGTGGAAGTGAAGCAGGGAATCCATGATGATATCGGCACGGGGGCCGCGGTCGAAGATATCGCCCACCAGGTGCATGTGGTCCACGGCCATCCGCTTGATGAGCTGGCACATGGCAGTGATGACACTGGGGGCCTGCTCAATGTCGATGATGGTGCTGATAATGTTTTCGTAGTAATCCCGCTTGTCCGCCTCGGCCTGGTTGGTGTGAAGCAGCTCGTCAATGATGTAAGCGTAATCTTTAGGCAGGGCTTTACGCACCTTGGAACGGGTGTAGCGTGCGGCCACCAAACGGCAGACCTCGATGAGGCGGTGAATGGTGATGCGGTACCATTCGTCGATATCTGCGATTTCCCGCCGCAGCTGCTCCAGCTTTTCTTCGGGGTAATAAATCAGCGTGGCCAGCTGGTCCAGCTCGGCTCGGGGAATACTGTTGCTGTAAAGCAAATCCAGCTTTTCCCGTACTACACCTGAGCAGGAATTGAGGATGTGGAGAAAAGCCTCATACTCGCCGTGAACGTCCGAGATGAAGTGCTCCGTGCCCTTGGGCAGGCTCAGAATGGCGTTCAGGTTGATGATCTCCGTGCTGGCCGCCTGGACGGTGGGGTACTGGCGGGCCAGCATCCGAAGATAGCGCAGCTCGTCAGCGGTGAATTCCTGTTTTGTTTCCATCAGGTGGGAACCTCCTCTTTTTCTGTTCTTTTCTTGAAAGAAAAGAACCAAAAGAACTTTAAACTGATTCTACCGCGGATTGGCGAAACCTGGAGGAATAGCCCGATGAGGCCATCGGTCCCTGCAGAGCCGCACAGATAGAAATAGAACACAGTTTAAAGTTCTTTTTGCTGCTTTTTCTTTCAAGAAAAAGTAGGAACAACATTATCCGGCGGTCAACGTGACAGCCTCGCCCTCGGCGCTGGCGTTCAGGACGGTAATCGGATCCAGATAGCTGTTGATGAGCTTGACGGCAATGGCGTCCTCCAGCTCCTTCTGAATCAGCCGCCGCAGGTTCCGGGCCCCGTAAGTCAGGGAATAGGACTTGTGGGTGAGATAGTCCAACAGGGCGCTGTCATAGGTAAAGCGGATACCCTTTTCAGCCATGGCCTCAGTGAGCTCGCCCAGCATAATGCGGGTGATGCCCTTGAAGTCCTCCTCCGACAGGTGGTTGAAGTACACAATTTCATCCACCCGGTTGATGAACTCCGGCCGCAGGAAGCTGTTCAGCGCCTTCATGGCCTTTTCCTTGCCCTGCTCGCTGGCCGACCGTCCGAAACCGACCGAGCCGCTGCCCTTGGCCTCGCTGCCCGCGTTGGAGGTCATCACAATAATCGTGTTCTCAAAGTTGACCTGCCGCCCGTGGGCGTCGGTCACATGGCCGTCGTCCAAAATCTGAAGCAGCACATTGAGCACGTCCGGATGAGCCTTTTCAATTTCGTCAAACAAAATCACCGCATAGGGCTTCCGGCGGATTTTTTCCGTCAGCTGGCCAGCTTCATCATAGCCCACATAACCTGGAGGCGACCCGATCAATCGGGATACAGAATGTTTCTCCATGAACTCCGACATGTCCAGACGGATCAGGGATTCCGGTGAGTTGAACATGTCCTGGGCCAGCTGCTTGACCAGCTCTGTCTTGCCCACGCCGGTGGAGCCCACGAAAATGAAGCTGACCGGTTTGTGCTTGGGGGAGATGCCCACCCGGTTGCGCCGGATGGCGGCGGTCACTGCGTCTACCGCCTCGTCCTGCCCAATGATGTGGCCCTTCAGACGCTGGTCCAGCTCCGACAGCCGGGCAAATTCTGCCTCCTGAATCCGATTGGCAGGAATCTTGGTCCACTGCTCAATCACACGGGCCAGGTGCTCCACGGTCAGATTGGGAACTGGCTCACTGTTCAGCGTTTCCAATTCCTGATCCAGCCGCAGATCCATGCTCCGCAGCTCCGCCAGCCGGGCAAAGGCCTTCTCACTGGTCCGCTCCGTCAGTGCCTCGCGCTTTTCCGCCAGCTGATCCAGCCCCTGCCGGATCTTGTCCTGACGCTGCTGATTCTGGTCCAGACGGCGCTGCCGCTCCGCCTCGTTATCCGAAACTCCGTCGGCAATCTCCGACCAAGCCTGCTCCAGAGCAGTCAGCTCCCGCCGCAGGTCGCCCTGCCTCCGCTCGTTGTCCGCAATGGCGTTCTGACGCTTGGCGTCCGCCTCGGCGGCGGCGGCCAGCATCACTTCCTTTTCCTTGGACAGATCCGCCTTCTCTTTTTCAATCTCCGTCCGCCGGGCCAGGGCGCGGTTATGGAGGTTTACATCAGAACAGGCCTCGTCAATCAGGTCGATGGCCTTATCCGGCAAAAACCGGTCCGTAATATACCGCTCAGAGAGGACCACCGCTTGGCGGGCCGCCTCGCTGGAGATTGTCACCCCATGGTATTCCTCGTAATAATGGGCGATGCCCTGAATAATCTTCACCGAATCCTCAATGGAGGGCTCGTTCACCGTCACCGGCTGGAACCGGCGCTCCAGCGCCGTGTCCTTTTCGATATGCTTGCGGTATTCCGCGAAGGTGGTGGCGCCGATGACCTGAATTTCCCCCCGGCTGAGGGCGGGCTTCAGAATATTGGCCGCGTTCATGGAACCCTCCGCGTCGCCCGCGCCCACAATGTTGTGAACCTAGTCGATGACCAGAATGATGTTGCCCAGCTTCCGGATTTCCTCAATGAGCCCCTTCATCCGGCTCTCAAACTGGCCTCGGAACTGGGTGCCCGCAACCAGGGCGGTGAGGTCCAGCAAATAGACCTCCTTGTCCTGGAGCTTGTAGGGCACATCTCCTTTGAAAATGCGGATGGCAAGGCCCTCCGCGATAGCGGTCTTGCCCACGCCAGGCTCGCCGATGAGGCAGGGGTTGTTCTTCTGCCGCCGGTTCAGAATCTGAACCACACGGGCGATTTCCTCCTCACGGCCAATAATGCCGTCCAGCTTGCCCTCCTGGGCTTTCTGGGTCAGGGAAATGCAGTAATTCTCCAAAAACTTCCGCTTAATAGGCTTCTTCTCCCGGGGCTCCGGCGCACGTTCACCGCCGCCCTCGCCCTTGGAGGGAGCGGGTCCGCCGCCGAACAGCTTGTTCAGGAAGGGGAAGGTGGCGGTCTTGCCGTCCTCGTCCATGTTGTCGCTGTCTTCCTCCTCCTCTCCGCTGGTGAGGCTGGAGATCAGGCTTTCCATGCCCTCCGCGCCGCCGAAGGCGGACATCATTTCGGTAGAGATGCTGTCCAGCTCCTCATCTGTGATGCCCATTTTCCGCATCATATCGTCCACTGGTTTGATTCCGATTTCACGGGCGCATTTGAGACAGAGTCCTTCGTGCTTGGTGACGCCGTTTTCGATTTTGCTCACAAAAATGACGGCTACATTTTTATGGCACCGGGTACAAAGTGTCGGCTGCATATATTGTATCTCCTTTTCAGGGGTCAGATTTCATTCGCGCAGAGAAACAGGGAAGGGGAGCGCGGGCGGATATGTCCACTTCCCTAATATAGTAGTTTATCATAACTTTATGAACGAAACATGAATTTTTTGTGAGAAGCTCAATTTTTTGCTGTCCCTCAGAGGGGAGATGGCTTCCGGCAGGACTGCCGCAGTGCGCCAGACGAAGTTTTTTGCCTCTTTTCTTTCAAGAAAAGAGGTGCGTCCTTATCGGTCCACCACAAAGGACTTGATGAGGGCAGCGGGTTCCCGGAGATAGCTGTAGACCGCCCCGCCCAGATGACTGGAGGGTGCGGCCAGGGTGGACAGCGTCCCGTTCTCCCACACCCGTGGGAACAACAGCCGGACCCGGGCCAGATGAAAGCCGTTGGACACGACCAAAACCGAATCCATCTGTTCCTCATACCCCTGCTCCCGCAGCAGCGCGTAAGAAAACTTCAGATTCTGCCAGGTATTGTGGGACCGCTCCTCCAATAGAATCCGATCCTCTGCCGCGCCGTGTTCCACCAAATAGTCCCGCATGGCCCTGGCCTCTGTCATGGGCTCGTTGGAGCCCTGGCCGCCGCTGACCACCACCGTCAGATCCGGATGATCCTCCAAATAATCCAGAGCCTCATCCAGCCGGTCCCGCAGCAGCACCGACGGCCCCCAGGATTCCACCTTGGCGCCCAGCACAATCATCACCTTGGGCGCTCCGAACATCGTGTCCCGGCCTCCGGCCAGCACGATTACTTCCAGCACCCCAAAGCACAAAATACCCAGCAAAAGCAACGTCAGAATCAGGCTGCGAAGGAGGTGGCGCTTGCCCCGGTAGGGATGGTAAGCGGTCATCATTTTGGGATGGCTTTTTCCGGGCTGTATCTTTTTCTTCATCCTCTTGCCTCCTCCAATTGAGCGGACAAATCCTCCCACTGCTCATAGAGTTGGGAGAGCTCTCCTTCCAGCTGCTCCCGCTGATCATACACTTTCTGAAGCCGCACATAGTCCGACGCGGCCGCTTCCGCCTCCGCCTTTAGACCCTCCAGCCGCTCCTCGGCCTTGGCGATGTCCCGCTCCGCAGCGGCCACCTGCTTTTCCAGATTCTTAGTGCCGCCAGTCCGTTTTGGCTTCTCCTTCTTTTCCTTGGGGGGCTCCGCCTTGACTGGCAAGCTGACGGCTTGCTTTGCCTTGGCCTCCCGGTACTCGGCAAAGGTGCCCCGGAAGTCGTGGATTTTTCCGTCGCTCAGCTCCCAGATGCGGGTGGCGAACCGGTCAATAAAGTAACGGTCGTGGGAGACAAACAGCAACGCGCCGTCGTAGCCCTCCACCGCGCCCTCAATCCACTCCCGGCTGGCGATATCCAGGTGGTTGGTGGGCTCGTCCAGAATGAGCAGATTGATTTTTTCATCCATCAGCATGCACAGCCGCAGCCGGGACTGCTCGCCGCCAGACAGGGCGGAGACGGGCTTGAACACGTCCTCGCCCCGAAAGTTGAAGGCGCCCAACCGGTTCCGCGCGGTCTGAGCCGTGCAGTCCTGGTCGTAAATCATGGTGTCCACCAGATTCCGCTCCGGGTGGTCGAAGTGGACCACCTGAGGCAGATAGCCGATTTTCACCGTGGGCCCCAGCCGCAGTTTTCCGCTGTCGGGGAGTTCCTCTTTCATAATGAGCTTGATGAGGGTGGACTTTCCCGCGCCGTTGTCGCCAATGAGGCCGATGCGCTCACCGCCCTCCACCTCCAAATCCAGGCCGGAGAACAGTGTCCGCCCATCGAATCCTTTTTCCAGGCTCTTGGCTACCAGCACCTCGTCGCCCTTGAACTCCCGTTCCCCAAAGCCCATGGTAAGCACCCGCTCCTTGGCGGGCTTATCGGTTTTCCGCAGCCGCTCAATCCGCTTTTCCATAGAAAAAGCCCGTTTGTGGAGCTTGTCATTGCCCATGAAGGCCCAGAGGTGGAGCTTGTCAGCCGCTTCCTGAAGCTGCTTGATTTTGGCCTGTTCCTTCTCGTACTGCTTGAGCTTTTCCTCATAGCGCCGCTCTTTTTCAATGGCGTAAAAGGTGTAGTTGCCGGAATAGAATTCCGCCTGTCCGTTTTCAATCTCCACCACCCGCTGGACCACCCGATCCAGAAAATAACGGTCATGGGAGATGGCTAGTACGGTGCCCTTGAACCTGGAGAGGTATTCTTCCAGCCATTCGGTGGCGTGAAGGTCCAGGTGGTTGGTGGGCTCGTCCAGCAGCAGGATATCCGTGTTCTCCAGAATCAGCCGGCCCAGGTTCACCCGGGTTTTCTCCCCGCCAGAAAGGGAGGAGAAGAGCTGGTTCCGCATGGAGTCCGGAATGGACAGTCCGTTGCAGATTTTATTGAGCTCAGTGGCGGTGTCGTAGCCCCCCGCGGCCTCAAAGGCAGCGGTCACCCGGTCGAACCGGCGCATCACTGCTCCGGTGGGGTCCTCCGCCATTTGGACCGCCAGCTCCTTCAGCTCCTGTTCCATGGCCTGAACCCGATGAAAGGCGTCGTTGAGCACGTCCTCCACGGTGTATTCCGGCGGATACACCGGAATTTGGGAAATGAGGCCCAGCCGCTTGCTGGGGGCGATGACAATGCCGCCCTCATCCGGCTCGTATTCTCCGGTGAGCAGCTTGAAGAGCGTGGTCTTGCCTGCGCCGTTTTTGCCCAGCAGGCCTACCCGCTCGCCCTGGTCAACGGTGAAGGTGATGCCGTCCAGGACACGGCTGCCCACCTGAAATTCCTTCACTACGTTGGACACGGAAATGTCGATCATGTCTTGTCTCCTGTTTGTTTCTGTACTTGAACTGAAATGTGTGATATACTTTCCTTATGTGGATTCAGCGTCATAGGAAAAACATCTGTACTCCCAAGCGCTTTATACATTTAACAATATGATAATAATATTTAAGGAGGATCTATATGGAATCCATCACTTGGAACGGGGAAGCCCTCTATCTTCTGGACCAGACCCGCCTCCCTGCAGAGGAATACTGGCTTCGCTACACCAACTACCGGGCGGTGGCCTCCGCCATTCAAACCATGGTAGTCCGGGGCGCGCCGGCCATTGGCATTTCCGCCGCCTATGCCATGGTGCTGGCAGCGAAGGAATTTGCCGGTTCTCCCAACTATCAAAGCCGGATGGAGGACGCCCGGGCCTTTCTGGCGGCCAGCCGTCCCACGGCGGTCAATCTGTTTTGGGCGTTGGACCGGATGAATCGCCTGGTCCAATCCGGGGCCAGTGTCTCCGCCCTGGAGGAGGAGGCTGCTGCCATTCACCGCGAGGACGAGGCCATGAACCAGGCCATGGGTCATTACGGCGCGGCTGTCGTTCCCAGCCATGCCCGTATTCTGACTCACTGCAACGCTGGGGCGCTGGCCACCGGAGGCTATGGAACCGCCTTGGGCGTGGTCCGGGCGGCCCATGCCATGGGGAAAGTGGAAATGGTTTACGCCGGCGAAACCCGGCCCTTATTGCAGGGAGCCAGGCTTACCGCCTACGAGCTGAAGAAGGACCGGATTCCCGTCACTCTCATTACCGACAACATGGCTGGAGCGCTGATGGCTCAGGGCAAGGTGGATATGGTGGTACTGGGCTGTGACCGGATGGCAGCCAACGGGGACTTCGCCAACAAAATCGGCACCTACTCGGTAGCTGTTCTGGCCAAGCACCACGGCATCCCGTTTTACACAGCCCTGCCTTCATCCACCATCGACCTGTCCATTTCAGACGGAAGCAGGATTCCCATTGAAGAGCGGGAGGGCGGAGAAGTGAGCCATTTGTTCGGCGTCCAGACGGGGCCGGAGGGGGTAGCAACCTGGAATCCGGCCTTTGACATGACGCCCCATGAGCTGCTGACCGGCATTATCACGGAAAAAGGCGTGGTTTATCCGCCATTCCGGGAGACCTTGGCGCGGTCCTTTTCCAAAACAGAGAAGGGCTGTTGAGGGCGCGGCAATCCGTTTCTCCGTCCAAACTCGGAACGACGGCGGGAGCTTGGCTCCCGCCGTTTTGTCATTGCTCCGCCTTCCAAGTTTGCAGGTTATCCAATAAACAGGGCATAGGAACGCTCGATTCCCTTTTGAGATAATGAATGAAATGGAATTATTTCTGCGCCTCAATGCGCCTGACCTTGTTCAAGAAATTGGCAAGGTCAATTCCTTTACATAATCGGTCAACTCTTCAAAGTACATTCCTCGGGAGGCCTTCAGCAGCACCGTACACCCTGGCTGCACCAGGGACTTCAGCACCGCCTTTGCCTCCTCCTTGTCCTGACAGTGCCGGACCTGAGCGCAAAGCCCACGTTGAGCCGCCTCCGCAATGTGCCGGGCCTGCTCACCCACAGCGACAAGATATTCCACACCGGACTTGCCCAAATACTCGCCTACCCCTGTGTGCAGCACCTGTGACAGCGCACCCAGCTCAAACATATCGCCCAAAACGGCAATTCGGGGCCGTCCCTTGTTCTTGGACAGCACCTCCACTGCCGCCCGCATGGACTGGGGATTGGCGTTGTACGCATCATCTAAAATCGTAATCCCGTCTTGGCGGTGCAGAATGTTCATCCGCATCTTAGTGGGCTCAAAGTGTAGAATACCCTGAACAATTTCCTCCGAGGTCAGCCCGAACCGCTCGCCCACTGCCGCCGCCATCAGGGCAGGGTAAACCATGTGCTGGCCCAGTCCCGGAATCTCGCAGGCAAAGGCGTCCCGAGGGGTTCGGAGGGTGCATTTTACCTCCGCCTCTCCGCTCTGGTCCACTTCTGTTGCCTGGTAGCCGCAATTGTCCCCGAGGCCGCACCAAAGAGTTTCCATCCCAAGGGTTCCTTCCAGCGTCCGGAGCAGGGGATCGTCTCCATTGAGAATGGCCAAACCATTCCCGGTCATGCCGCTGAAAATCTCGCACTTTGCCTTTAAAATGTTCTCCCGGCTCCCCAGATTCTCAATGTGGGAGTCACCCACGTTGGAAATCAGCGCCACATCTGGATGAACGATTTTTGTGAGATAGTCAATCTCTCCAAAATGGTTCATACCCATCTCCACCACAGCAATCTGATAGCTGCTGTTCAACCGCAGCAGCGTCAGGGGCAAGCCCACCTCATTATTAAGGTTCCCCTCGGTCTTGAGCACCTTGTACTTTTCTCCCAGCACCGCGGCCACCATGTCCTTGGTAGTTGTCTTTCCCACGCTGCCGGTGACGGCCACAAAAGGAATGTCAAACCGGGCCTTGTACCAGGCTGCCAGATCCCGCAGGGCCTTCTGGGTGGAATCTACCTTAATATAGAACTTGCCGGGCAGGTAGCCGTCCCTGCTTCGGGCCGTGATACAGCCGGCCGCGCCTGCCTCCAGGGCGCTGTTGATGAAAGCGTGGCCGTTAAACCGCTCGCCCACCAGGGGAATGAACAGGGAACCGGGATGAATGTTCCGGCTGTCCGTGTCCACAGTGGACACCTCGGTGTTTAAATCCGCCGCCTCGCCCAGCAGCTTTCCTTTGACTGCGTTCAGCAGCTCAGACAACTTGATCGGTTCCATGTTCTTCACCTCAACGAAACGCATCCATTAATATGTACTCGCACAAATCCTCGTAGGAGATGCCCACCGCCGCGGCCTCCTGGGGCACCAGACTGGTGGGTGTCATGCCGGGCAGGGTGTTGATCTCCACGCACCAAGGAACATTGTGCTCATCCACCATAAAATCACAGCGGGAGTAGGTTTTCAGCCCCAGCATCTGATGAACCGCCAGCGCCGTCCGTCCTAACTCCGCCTCCAGCTCCGGCGTAGCCCGGCCGGGGCAGATCTCCAAGGTGGCCCCAGGCTGATACTTGCTTTCGTAGTCATAAAATTCCACCTGGGGCACCAGCTCCACCGAGGGCAGCGCCCGGCCGCCCAGCACGCCGCAGGTGAACTCACGGCCCTTGATGTATTCTTCGATGACCACCGTGTTGTCCAGCGCCAGCACCGAACGGAGGGCGCCTTCCAGCTGGCTTTGCTTCTGGACGATTACCACCCCGATAGAGGAGCCGCCCTTGACCACCTTCACGACGCAGGGCGTCTGAAGCCGGGCCGCCAGGGCGGGAATGTCCGCCTCCTCATAGGTGACGGTCTCCCAGGAGGGGGTCCGAATATTGTGGGCGGCCATCATGGCCTTGGTCATGCTCTTGTCCATGGCAATCGCGCTGCCCAGATAGCCCGAGCCGGTGTAGGGGATGCCCAGCAGGTCGAAAGCGGCCTGAATCCGGCCGTCCTCGCCGCACTCCCCGTGAAGGGCCAGGAACACCCCGTCCGCCTTCTGACACAGCTCCAGCACATGGGGGCCGAACAGGCTTTTGCTGCCGTCCACCCGGCTGGCCCGAACCGCGTCCAGGTCCGGCGCCTGCCGGGAGACGCTGACCGGCTTCAGCTCTGGCAGACGGTCAAAGTAGTCCTCCGAAAACCCTTCCGGCAGGCCGAGAAACACATCCACCAGCGCGGCCCGGTGCCCCTTGGCCCGGAGGGCAGCGCAAATCTTGGCGCCGGAGGACAGAGAAACGTTCCGCTCTGTACTCAGGCCGCCGGCCAATACAACAATATTCATGATTGAATCTCTCCCTTTATGAGATACACAATTCCGTAAACTGTTCTAATAGTATATTATACCACAACTGGTTCCGTTCCTCAACCATTAAAATATCAGCGTCTCCAGCGTCAAACGCCCAAAAGGGAAAATTCGTGGTCAGAAAGGGCCTCATTGGTCTCAAAAATTGTCTTTCCGCGGCGAATCGAGAACAGAATCAGGGCGTCGCGAGGGTCCCTGACGTACAATTCCCGGTTGCCGGAGAGCTTCAGCATGGTCTGGGTTTCCTGGCCTGACAGGCCCAGGCCAAAGGCAAGGGCAATCAGCTTGTCTCTGGACGGCGTTTTGTCTCCGGAAAAAATCTGATAGACATAGGTCCGATCCAGCAGAGATCCGCGCACCACGTCCGCCCGCCGGAGCCCCTTTTGGGAAAGGAGCATTTGCAGATGCTCCGGAAGGCTTTGCGAGAGCAGGTTCCCCGCGTGCCTGGCCAGATAATCCTCGATATCCGCAGCGGACTGGAGTGCGTTGTCCAGTGCGGCGGATGTGGCGCTGAATTGGCGGCTGGTGGCTGTGGACTTTTTGAAACGCTTCATGCTGGCGCCCCCTTTCCTGGCTTCTGATTATATCAAAGGATGCCCCATATGAAAAGCTAAAAAACGCAAATGTCTGCTGGCAGCATACCAAAAGCGTCAAAGCTTCGCCTATACTGGACAGTGAAAGGGGAGAGAACGATGCGTTACGCCATATCAGACCTCCATGGCTGCTATGACAAATATCAGGCCCTGCTGAAGAAAATCTGCTTCGGGCCGGAGGATACGCTCTATGTTCTGGGGGACGTGCTGGACAGAGGGCCGGACGGCTTCCGGATTCTTCTAGACATGGCTGGACGGTCCAATGTGGTGGGACTGCTGGGAAACCATGAGGCCATGGCCATTCAGGCGCTGCCCGGCCTGCTGGGAGCCGGGGGGCCTGACTGGGAAGGGAAAGCGGAGCTCTGGTTCCAGAACGGCGGAGAGGCGTCCGTGACCGGCTTCCTCCAGCTGTCCGCAGGGGAGATGCGGCGGGCCTGGGATTATCTGCTGTCGATGCCGCTCTACTGGGAGCTGGAGGCGGGTGGACGGAGATTCGTGCTGCTTCACGATGGCCTGAAGGGCTTTTCTCCGAACCGGCCTCTGAAAGACTATGGGCAGGACGAAATTCTGTGGTGACGGCCAAAGCCAAATACGGTCTACTACCCGGACAAATTTCTCGTGTTCGGACACACGCCGGTCCAGCTGCTCCACGCCGGAAGATGGCAGGGCCCAGCGAAAATCGTTCGGAACAGTACGTCCATCGACATTGACTGCGGCTGTGCGTTTCAGAGTGGACGGCTGGGCTGCCTGTCTCTGGATACACTGGAGGAGATTTACGTTTGAGGCTGGGGGAACGTTGACACAGCGGGGTATTTTATGATATGCTCAACAAATAAGACTGGCTTTTGATAAATCGCCACAGAACAGTGGGAGGGGAATTATGAGCAAGTTTGAAGATATGTCCAGCGAGGAGCTGCGGAGGAACTATGTTCCCGGCGTGTACCAACACAGCATTTATTCCATTGACTACCAGAAGCTGAAGGATGCGGGTATTCGTCTGCTCTCCTTTGATATTGACGGCACCATCGCGGAGGCCAAGAAGCCCTTCTCCAAGAACTTTCAAAAGCTTCAGGACCGGTTCGGCCTGGAGAAGAGCCAGATGGCCCACGTAGGAAACAGCCAGATGGACGGCGTGGCCGGAGGCAACGCCGTCGGTGTCACGACCTGCCTGGTCCGCCGGGTGGGGAAGGCAACCAAAGTGGTCAACGCCGCCAAAAAGAGGCCTTCCGGCCGAGGGGCAGAAGCTGCGTAAGGAACTGAAAAAGCGGGGCCTCTGGCGGAAGCACCGCAAGGAGAACAAGGGCGGCCAGTATTATCAGCTGGGAGAGCTTCCGGCATATCAGAAATCACTGTCCGTGGGACGGAGAAAGGGAGAAATGGAACGATGGGCACGATGAAAAAGATCAAGAAAAAAGCGGAGAAGATCAAGAAAAAAGGGGAAGAGAAAATCGAGCGGGAGGTCGGAAAAATGGTTATTAAGGCAGGCGTCGGGGCCATAAAAGGAATCTTTAAATAATAGGCACCTGGAGAAGAGCCAGATGGCCCACGTAGGCAACAGCCAGATAAACGACGTGGCCGGCGGCAACGCCTTCGGGATCACGACCTGCCTGGTCCGCCGGGCGGGGAAGGTAACCAAAGTAGTCAACGCCGCCGAAAAGATTGGCCTTCCGACCGAGGGGCAGAAGCTGCGTAAGGAACTGAAAAAGCGGGGCCTCTGGCGGAAGCACCACAAGGAAAACAAGGGAGATCAGTATTACCAGCTGGGAGAGGTTCCGGCGTATCAGAGATAATTAAATCGCCTGTTGGGCAAACAGAAGGAGGAAATTGTGATGGGCGCGATTGATAAACTGAAGAAAAAGACGGAGCACAAAATAGAGCGCGAGGTCGGAAAGCTCGTCATCAAGGCAGGTAAAAAGGGCTTGAAAAAACTCATCAAAAAATAAACAGAGAGGGGTGCCTGCAAATGGCGAACGAATACGAGGATTTCATCCGGAATGAGTGGGAGAAATTTGCCCAAAAGAAGCTTCTGCCCAACATTATGCTGTTGGGCGCGACGGGCTGTGGAAAGAGCTCCCTCATCAATCTGGTGTTTCAAAAGGAATTGGCCCGAGTTAACGACGTGGCCCGTGGGACCGAAGGGTTTGAGACCTATCCGGGCGCGAAGTACGGCCTGGGGGTCAACCTGATTGACAGCCGGGGATATGAGATGGAGGATGGAGGCGGGGATTCCTTTTCCAAGTACTTCGAGTCGGTCAAGACCAAGATGGCGGAGAGCAGAAAGAAGGACCCGCTGGAGAAAATTCACATCATCTGGTTCTGCGTCTCGGTGGCCGGAGAAAAGATTCAGGACTACGACCTGGAGACTTTGAGGCTCCTGCGGGAAGACCCGGAGCTGAAGCGCCGGGTTGTTGTGATAGCGACCAAGTGCGACGAGGACGACGAGGACGGGACCACCGCGAAGATTTTCCGAAACGTCATCACCGAGAAGATTGGCAATAACGTGCCTATGTTCGAGGTTTCCACAGACCCCAGCCTGCCGCTGGACCTGGAAAAGCTGATGGCCTGGTCGGCGGACCAGCTGGACGACAAGGAGCTGAAGGAGGCGTTCGTGGCCTCCCAGATGATCAGCCTGGACGCGAAGTGGAACGCCGCCGCCGCGCGGATCGCCGTTCACGCGGGAGCGGCCGCCACCATTGGAGCCACACCCATCCCCGTGGCGGACGCCGCCCTCTTGGTGCCCCTCCAGCTGGAGATGTCAGTCAATCTCATCCACCTTTACGGCATGGAGAATCTGGGCGGAGTTTCCAAAGCCGTCATCAGTAATATCGTCGTCACCAACCTGGGCAGGTCCTTTGCCGGCGGACTGCTCAAGCTGGTTCCCATAACCGGGCAGCTCATCGGCGGCGCAATCAACGCGGGAGTGGCCGCTCTGATCACCACCGCTCTGGGCTTCGCCATTTCGACCATCTGCTACGAGAGCTGCAAGAAAATCGCCAGGGGCGAGGAGGTGGATACCTCCACGCTGTTCAGCGCAGAGGCCATCGCATCCTATACCCAGCAGTACATCGACACGCACAAATAGAGACAGAGGGGGCGTTTCCGCATGGAACATGCGGCAAAGATTCTGCTTTTGGGCAAGACAGGAGTGGGGAAGTCCGCGTTTATCAACTATTTCCTGGGAAAGCAGGTGGCAAAGTCCGCCGCTGGACTGCCGGTTACCATGGAGTATTTCATTCCCTACGAAATCGAGGATGGCAGCTATCCCATTGAGATTTACGACACCAAGGGGCTGGAGGCCATCGGCGCGTACGAACAATTGAATGAGATCATCACGGGCGTCAAGGAGCGGAACCAGAGCGAGGATATTTTTAACTGGTTCCACACCATTTTTTACTGTGTGTCCATGGCCAACAGGTTTGAAGACTTCGAGGCGGAGTTCATCCGGACGCTCCAGCAGGAGCTGACCCAGCACATCCACATCATCCTGACCCACTGCGACGTTTGTGAGGAGGACACCATCCGCCGCATGCGGGAGCGGATTACTGGACTGCTGGGCGGTTCGGACCAGATCGAGATTTTCGAGGTGGTGTGCACCGGCAAGAAGAAACGGAACGGCACCATTGTACTGCCCAGAGGGCGGGAGGCGATCTCCGGGCGGGTGTTCGACCTGCTTTGGGAGGACATCGCCTACAAGGTGTCCAGTGATTACGCCTATACCCTGCGGAACGCGATGGTCAGCGTGGCGGACCAGACCCTGGCCCGGGCGGACGGGTTGATTGACGATGTGGTGCGGCTGAAGACCCTGTTCAAGTTCCTTCAGGATGAGCTCGAAGCGGACGAGTACCTTGATGGTACGATAACTCAGCTGGAGGAACAGATGAATGAGGACCTGGAACGGGTCAAGCGGGAGACCGACCAGCGGTTTACCCGGATTCTGCGTCCGGCCGCTCAGCTTTACGCCTCTTACCGGGGCGCGGTGACAGGCGACTTTTTGGAGGAAGCCCAGCTGGCTTTTGACGACTGCCTCCTCTGGACCGTGGGTGAATGGATGGACACGATTGATGGGAACGCGCTGATAGCGAAGATGTTCCCGGGGATGGCGAAGAAGGGCTACATAGACGGAGACGACTTCGTGTCCGGCGATGATACGTCAGTTCCGGAGCTGCTGAAGATGATTGGAACGGGTATCGCGGACCTGGCGGGCCTGAAGAAGAATCTGAAACGGATCTGCCGGGACGTCCACAGCGATTTTATTGCGAACCTTCCCACTATGGCCGAGCTCCAGAAGGAGGCCTGTCAGAAGATGATTGAGGTCATGCGCTGACCATCTGATAAAAGAAGGCGATCTATGTATGGCAAAAAAACTGAAGAAAATACCGGCGGACCTGGTATCCTATATTCAGATTGAGACAGAGGCGATTCGGGATGCCAATGACAAGATGATGATATCGTCCTACTGCCTGCACAAGCTGGAGGTGGTCAACTGGTATCTCGAACTGCTGGAGGTTGGCTCTAAGAAGTATATTGTGCCCCAAACCAGGGCACATTTGGAACTAATCCGGGATCAGC
Source organism: Oscillospiraceae bacterium (assembly GCA_022793095.1). Classification (GTDB taxonomy): domain Bacteria; phylum Bacillota; class Clostridia; order Oscillospirales; family Oscillospiraceae; genus JAAWCD01. The sequence continues at coordinate 17,222 of JAAWCD010000018.1, forward strand.
TCATGGCCTGCCACGAGCGGATTATGCAGGTTAAGATTTCCAGTCCGAACAGCCGTCCCATTCTTGATATTTCCTATCCCAAGGGATACGAAGGCTGACGGGGGGCGGTTCCAGTGGAGCTGAAGAAGCTGATTCAGCAAATCAAACCGCCCTGTCCAGACTGTCCGTATAAGCAGGGGCTGATCCACACGCTGGTCAACCCCTGCCCGGCTTGCAGGGAGAATGGCTACGAAACCTTCGCGCGAGTTCAAAAGCAGCTGTTGGGAGAAGCGCTGTCCGGTTCCGGCAAGGACCGGATGAGCTGAACGGCGTATTCCAACCAACCACTTAAGAAAGGGGGCCTGCCCGTGCGCGGCCAAATCAAATCCATCGACCCCGGAAGCCCGGCGGAGCGGGCGGGCCTCCGCACGGGAGAAGCTCTCACAGAAATCAATGGCCATTCCATTGTGGATGTGCTGGATTACAAGTTCTATTCCTATGATTCTGACCTGACTCTGACCTTGAGCACAGGGGCTGAGCAGCGCACCGTCCGCCTCTGCAAGGCGGAGGGGGAGGACCTGGGCCTCACCTTTGAGACTTACCTCATGGACAAGGCCCGTTCCTGCGCCAACAACTGCATTTTCTGCTTTGTGGACCAAATGCCCCCCAATATGCGGGATACGCTGTATTTTAAGGACGACGATGCCCGGCTGTCCTTCCTCATGGGCAACTATATTACCCTGACCAACCTGTCCCAGCGGGAAATCCAGCGGATCATCGACCTGCGGATTTCTCCCATCAATGTCTCTGTCCACACCACGGACCCGGACCTCCGGGTCCGTATGCTCAGGCATCGGAACGCGGGGGAGAGCATTGAGGTTATGCGCCGCTTCGCGGCGGCGGGCATTGTGATGAACTGCCAAATCGTAGCATGCCCTGGCGTCAACGATGGCCCGGCCCTGGATCGGACCATGGAGGACCTGGCGGATATGGCTCCCGGTGTGGGCAGCGTTTCCGTGGTCCCGGTAGGGATTACCCGATACCGGGAAGGCCTCACGCCCCTGAGCACCTACACAAAGGGGGAGGCCGCGGCACTGCTGGACCAGGTGGAAGGATTCGCCGCCCGCTGCAAGGCCGGGCGCGGCACATCGTTGTTCTGGTGCTCAGACGAATTTTATCTCAAGGCGGAACGGGAACTGCCAGAAGAGGACTATTATGAGGAATTTACCCAGCTGGAAAACGGCGTGGGAATGCTGCGGCTGCTGGAATCGGAGTTCCGAAGCGCCCTTCTGCTGGCGGAGCCAGGGGAGGGGAAGCTTGTGCGGCCCTTTTCCATTGCGGACGGGGTTTCCGCCGCGCCCTGGCTGGAGCGGCTGCTGGCGGCTGCTGGAGCCCGCTGCGGGGAGCTGCCTGGGCGGGTGTACCCCATTGTCAACCGCTTTTTTGGGGAGACGATTACTGTCTCCGGGCTGGTGACAGGCCGGGACTTAATTGAGCAGCTCCAAGGGAAGGACCTGGGGGAGCGGCTGCTGATTCCGGTCAACATGCTCCGGCACCAGGAGAACGTCTTTTTGGATGATGTGACAGTAGAAGAGGCGGAAAAAGCCCTTGGCGTGCCCATCGTGGCGGTGGAGCAGGACGGCGGGGCGTTGGCCGGCGCCATATTTGAGTGGGAGCCGTCCGAGGAGGGCGGAGAGGTCCAGTGGGTAGGACCGGAAGACGAATATTACCGTTATAATCCGCCCGCGGGCGGAGGGTTCGCTTCTTTTTCTTAAAAGAAAAAGAAGCAAAAAGAACTCCAAACGTGTTTGATAGAGAGATTGCAAAAGAGGCTAAGAGAGGCTTTGCCTAACGTTCTTTTACTCCTTTTCTTTCAAGAAAAGGAGAGCGAGGAGGAACCATATGAAACCGATGATAGCCATTGTGGGCCGGCCCAACGTGGGCAAGTCCATGCTGTTCAACCGTCTGGCGGGTCAGCGGCTGTCCATTGTGGAGGACACCCCTGGCGTCACCCGGGACCGGCTGTACGCACAGTGTGAGTGGAACGGCCGTACCTTCACCATTGTGGACACTGGCGGCATTGAGCCAGACACTGACAATGAAATCCTGCTTTTCATGCGGGAGCAGGCGGAAATCGCCATTCAGAACGCCACTGTGACGGTGTTTGTCTGCGACATCAAGACCGGCATGACCGCATCCGACCAGGATGTGGCCACCATGCTGCTCAAATCCGGCAAGCCGGTGGTGCTGGCCGTCAACAAAATGGACGCTACAGGACTGACCAACCCGGATATTTATGAGTTTTACAACTTGGGGCTTGGTGATCCTGTGGCTGTCTCCGCCATCCACGGACATGGCACCGGCGACCTGCTGGACGCCTGCCTGGCGTACTTTCCGCCGGAGGATGGGGACGAGGAGGAGGACGACGCCGTTAAGGTGGCCATAATCGGCAAGCCAAATGTGGGGAAATCCTCTTTGGTCAACCGTATTCTGGGGGAACAGCGGGTAATTGTTTCCGATGTGGCGGGCACTACGCGGGACACGGTGGATTCCCGGTTTGAGAACAAAAACGGGAAATATGTGTTCATCGACACTGCCGGTATGCGGAAAAAGTCCAAGGTGGATGACCGAATTGAGAAATTTTCCGTGCTCCGGGCCACTATGGCCATTGAGCGATCCGACGTGTGCCTCATCATGATTGACGCCCAGGAGGGCGTTACTGAGCAGGACACAAAAGTGGCCGGCATCGCCCACGAGGCGGGCAAGGCCTGCGTCATCGTGGTCAACAAGTGGGACGCGATAGAGAAGGACGACAAGACCATGGACCGGATGCGGGAGGAGGTCCGCCGGGATCTGAGCTATATGACCTATGCGCCGGTGGTGTTCATCTCCGCCCTGACAGGCCAGCGGGTGGACCGGCTGTTTGAGCTCATCAATTTCGTGAACGATCAAGCGTCCATGCGTATTACCACCGGCATGCTCAACTCGGTGCTGGCGGACGCCACAGCACGGGTCCAGCCGCCCACGGATAAGGGACGGCGGCTGAAGGTTTACTATATGACTCAGATTGGCGTCAAGCCCCCTCACTTCGTCTGCTTCTGCAACGACGCCAAGCTGTTCCACTTTTCCTACCAGCGATACCTGGAAAACCAGATCCGCAACACCTTCGGCCTGGAGGGCACGCCGGTGCGGCTGACCATCCGGCAGAAGGGCGATAAGGAGGGATAACGATGCCGGAAGCAACCAATGATTTCATCTTTGCTCCTATTGGCTCCGCAATGGCGCTTGTTGTCCTTGTTTTCGCCCTTGTGGCAGCGGCGTCCTATTTTCTGGGCTGCTTCAACGGAGCGGTGATTGTGTCCAAGTATATTCTGCGGGATGATGTGCGTAACCACGGCAGCGGAAACGCCGGTTTGACCAACTTTTACCGGACCTTTGGCGGCGGATTGACCTTGGTGGTCATTCTCTGTGACGTATTGAAGGCAGTGATTGCGGTTCTGATTGGCGCGTGGGCCTTTGGTCTGGTTTTGAATGCCCCTGTTTTGGGCAAATACTGGGCGGGACTGTTTTGCCTGCTGGGCCATATGTTCCCCTGCATGTTCAAGTTCAAGGGCGGCAAGGGCATTTTGTCCGGCGGCACCGTTGCTTTGATGATGGATTGGCGGATCGCTCTGGTGGTCTGGGGCGGATTTCTGCTGCTGGCGATTCTGACCCGGTATGTCTCCCTGGGCTCCCTGTGGGCTGGGGCCAGCTTTCCCTTTATCAGCTGGTATTGTTATCCGAACCCATTGATTGTGCTGCTGGCCTTCCTCTGCGGGGGACTGGTGGTCTGGCAGCATCGGGCCAACATCAAGCGGCTGCTGAGTGGGACGGAGAATAAATTCAGCCTGCATCGGAAAAAGGAGGAAACATGAAGGTTTCAGTGTTGGGCAGCGGCGGCTGGGGCACAGCCCTGGCGCTGGTGCTGCTGGAGAACGGTCACGAGGTGACCCTTTGGAGCTACACGGAGGAGGAGAGCCGGGGCCTGCGGGAAAGCCGGGAAAACCCCATGCTGAAGGGTGTGCCCCTGCCGGAGGAGCTTCATTTGACCAGCGATATGAGCTGTGTGAAGGACTGCGGGATGGTAGTGCTGGCCACGCCGTCTTTTGCGGTGCGGACCACGGCCCGAAAGTTGAAAGAGCTTGTGGCGGAGGGCACAGTTTTGGTGACTGTGTCCAAGGGCATCGAGCGGGACACATCGCTGGTGCTGTCCCAGGTGATTGAGCAGGAGGTGGGGGAGAAGTGCCCGGTGGTGGTGCTCTCGGGCCCGTCTCATGCGGAAGAGGTGGGCCGGAAGGTGCCCACGGCAGTGGTTGTAGCCTCGGCGCAGTTGGAGGCGGCGGAGCTGGTCCAGGATTTGTTTATGAACGGCCGGTTCCGGATTTATACCTCCTCGGATGTGCTAGGGGTGGAGATCGGCGCGGCGCTGAAGAATGTGATTGCCCTGTGCGCTGGGTGCTGTGATGGCATGGGCTGCGGGGACAACACGAAGGCAGCGCTGATGACCCGAGGGCTGACGGAGATTGCCCGGCTGGGTGTGGCTATGGGGTGCCGGCAGGAGACCTTTGCCGGACTGACAGGGGTCGGGGACTTGATTGTCACCTGTACCTCAATGCACTCCCGGAACCGGCGGGCTGGAATTCTGATCGGTCAGGGCATGACGGCCCAGGCGGCTATGGAGCAGCTGGGCGGCGCGGTGGTAGAGGGGTACTATGCGGCGGCCAGCGCCAAGGAGCTGGCGGACAAGGCCGGGGTAGAGATGCCGATTACCACGGGGGCCTATGCGGTGCTGTATGAAGGGAAAGACCCCAGGATTGTCCTGGAGGAGCTAATGACTCGCAAACGGAAGCACGAGTCGGAAGAGAGCAGCTGGTTACTTTCTTAAAAGAAAGCAACTAAAGAACTTTAAGCTGGCGTACTGCCGTGATTTCCAAGGAGTGCGCTGCCCTTTGGGAAAGCGGCGGGGGAGAGGCAACGTCCCGATTATGAATACAGCTTCTAAGAAAGGAACCTATGTTTTATGAAGAATAATTACGCTTCGCAGATTGTTCGCTGACCGGGAGGTTTGCGTAACAATGAAAACCAAGCCTCCCGAAAGCATCATGCAAACATGACTTTTAGGAGGAGCATCTCAATTGAATCGAGAAAATAAAAGAAAACAGTACGAAAAAGGTTATTATAAGACTCACGCCTGCAACGACAGCTTTACCTGCAAATCCTGTGGGCGGCTGGTTGTCCCCACTGGCGCGGGAAGCAGCCATCGAAACCATTGTCCCAACTGTCTGTGCAGCTTACATGTGGACATCGAGCCAGGCGACCGGGAATCCGACTGCGGCGGTATCATGGAGCCCATCGCGGTCTGGGTACGAAAAAACGGAGAGTGGGCGGTTATCCACCGCTGCCGCAGGTGCGGGGTGCTCTCCTCCAACCGGATTGCCGCGGATGATAACCCCATGAAGCTGGTGTCCATCGCCATGAAGCCCATGGCGATGCCGCCCTTTCCGCTGGATAGGTTGGAAGAGATGACCGGGCTTATGACAGGGGACGGCGCAATCCGATAAACAAAAAACTCCACGTCTTCGGACGTGGAGTTTTTCATTTGCTTGTTTGAAACACTCTTTACACCGCACGGGTGACCTTGCCGGAACGGAGGCATCTTGTGCAGACATAAACGTGGCGGGGAGAACCGTCCACAATCGCCTTGACGCGCTTCACATTGGGCTTCCAGGGCCGGTTGGAACGCCGGTGAGAGTGGGAAACCTGGATGCCGAACACCATGCCCTTGTCACAAAACTCGCATTTGGCCATTTCGCTTGTACCTCCTCGCTATGACAAAATACCGCTTATCACGAATCCCGCCAAAGCCAGTCCGGATTTGGTCCGCCTGAACCGCCGGTATACCGTCAGAACAGGATATGATTCGCAGTCGAAAAGCATCGACCATTATAATAGCAGAAACCGCGCAAAATTGCAAGGGATTTTTTGAACTTTTCCGGACTTTTTCCAAACCGCGCCCACCAATCAAAAAAGTGCCTGGCTCAAGATGTTGAAATGAGTGGAATACAGTTGCCAAGCGGGCCCAAAATGATTATACTTAAAGTCACTGGGAAACCAAACAACCAAAGGGGGAATTAAGGATGGAACACGACTACAATGTCATGCTCACTAAGCTGGTTTCAGAATTTGACCTGGAGGTGGTCCGCTCCGGCAAAAATTATGAGGAGACTAAAATCTGCGCGGAGGATGTGTGCCGCCCCGGCCTTCAGCTGGCGGGCTTCTTCGACTACTTCGACCCCAACCGGCTTCAGCTCATTGGTAAGGTGGAAACCACCTATCTGGAGGGAGTTTCCAGCGAGGAGCGGCGGAAGAAATTTGACGCCCTGCTGTCCTACGACATTCCGGCCCTCATCCTGAGCCGGGGCATTGAGCCCTTCCCGGAGTGCATGGAGATGGCGGAAAAGTACGACCGGACGATTCTGCGTACCCAGGAAGTGACCAGCGAGTTCATGTCCACCCTGGTGGCCAGCCTGAAGGTGTACCTGTCCCCGCGTATCACCCGGCACGGTGTGCTGGTGGAGGTCTACGGCGAGGGTGTGCTTTTGCTGGGCGAGTCTGGGGTTGGTAAGAGCGAGACCGCCATTGAGCTGGTTAAGCGGGGCCACCGTCTGATTGCCGACGACGCAGTGGAGATTAAAAAGGTCACTGCACAGAGCCTGATGGGTTCCGCGCCGGAGCTCATCCGCCATTACATTGAGCTGCGGGGCATCGGCGTCATTGACGTGCGCCGTCTGTTCGGTATGTCCGCCATCAAGGAAGAGCAGGAAATCAATCTGGTCATCAACCTGGAGCCGTGGCAGGAAGGGATGCTTTATGACCGGCTGGGGTTGGAGAACCTGTATACCACCATCTTGGATGTGCAGGTGCCCACACTGACTATTCCAGTAAAGCCGGGCCGGAATCTGGCGGTTATCATTGAGGTAGCGGCCATGAACAACCGGCACAAGAAGATGGGCTACAATGCAGCGTTGGAATTCACCAAGCAGATCAACCAGCACTTTGACGAGGCGCTGAACAGCCAGAACAAGTGAGGTAAAAGCCATGTATATTGGAATTGACGTTGGCGGCACCAATTTAGTGGCCGGAGTGGTCAACGAGCAGAATGAGATTCTATCCCGTGCGAAGGTCCGGACCTCCAGCTGCCATGGGGCTGAGCATATGATTCAGGAGCTGGCCCGCATTTCCAAGGAAGCCGCGGAGCAGGCGGGGCTGACCACGGCGGATATCAAATCCGTGGGGGCAGGGATTCCCGGCGCGGTAAACCGAAAGGTGGCCTTTATCTATCATACGGTGAATGCGCCCTTCCACGATACGCCCTTCGGAGCCTTGTTTCAGGAGGCGTGGGGCAGAGAAGTTCCGGTTTACCTGGAGAATGATGCCAACTGCGCGGCACTGGCGGAATTCATGGTGGGCAGCGCACGGGACTGTAAATCTTTGCTGACCATTACGCTGGGTACCGGTGTGGGCGGCGGGTTGGTGGCCGGCGGCGCGGTGAAGACGGGCATCAACCTGGCGGGCATGGAAGTGGGCCATATGGTCATTGAGTCCCACGGGGTGCCCTGCACCTGTGGGCGGAAGGGCTGCTGGGAACAGTACTCCTCGGCTCCGGGGCTGAAGCGCATGACCCGTGAGGAGATGGTGTGCAGCCCGGACAGCTTGATGTGGGAGCTGTGCGAAGGCTCCCTGGACAAGGTGGGGGGCCGGACGGCCTTCCAGGCGGCAAGGGAAGGCGACGAAGCGGCCAAGCGGGTGACAGGGCTGTACCTTCACTATTTGGCGGAGGGAATCACCAACCTGGTCAACATTTTTCAGGTGGAGCAGATCAGCCTGGGCGGCGGAGTCAGCAATGAACGGGACGAGGACTTTCTGATGCCCCTGCGGGAGATGGTGCGGGAACGGCGCTACACCAAGGAGGGGGAGTGCCAAACCAGGATTGTAAAGGCATCGCTTGGCAACGACGCTGGCATCATCGGCGCCGCCCTCCTGGGCCGCTTCAACTACATCGACCTTGCTTAGTACTTTTTCTTGAAAGAAAAAGTACCAAAAAGAACTTTATGCAGGCGTCATGCCCCACATTTTTTTTTGCTGCGCTAGGGAGCTTGACAATACGGGCACAGCCGTAAAAGGCTGTGCCCGTATTGTTTCTTGCAGATGCTTCAAAAAGAATGCCGTTTGAAGTTCTTTTTGCTTCTTTTTCTTTCAAGAAAAAGAAGGAACAACAAAAGTCAGCCTCCGCAGGAGCACCCGCGGCCGAGCTGGCCGAGCTGGGTGGCGGCGGTCTCTCTGGGCGCGATGCTGGAGGGGAAGAAGTCCTCTACCGGGAACTGAATCTGCTGGAACAGCTCGCAGGGGTCCTGGTCCGTGTCGCAGCCGCCGCCTGCACCGCAGGTGCACTCCTTGCTGGGCATGCAGTTGTCATAGACCGGAATGAGCAGCTGGGAGTCCCGCTCCAGCCGTAGAATGGAGAACTGTCCCAGAGTTACGTACAGGCGGCGGACCGCGCCGTCCCCAAAGCACAGCTCACAGCCGAAGCAGTCGCAGATGGCAGGGGGGATCTCTGTGATTTCACCCTCATAGCAATGCCGCTCGCAGACGTCCACAAGTTTCATGTCCAATATGACTGGGTCTACTGCGGTTACAACAGCGACGGGCATATTGCTCTGGGCCAGATTCTGGCAGTCCAGACCGCCAATGACGGTTTCAGAACTGAAATTCTTGGACGCACCATTGCCGCCAAAGAGGACGGTGCGCTTGTCAAAGACAGCCAGACCAGTGACCTGGCAGGGACGGGGACTGCCCACAAAGGCGTCAGCAGTGATGCGGTAGAAGTACCGGAGGTCTACGGTATAGAAGCCCCGGTTGAAGCCGACCGGCTCCACATCGATGTACACATACAGCAGCTCAGCTGTGCCAGCCTTGACGCTGATTGCCCGATCAATGACGGCCTGAGACTGGGCGGTGGGGTAGAAGCGGAGATCCTCGATACAGTCCTTGGCCTGGCAGGAATCGTAGATCTTCTTGGTATGGATGCAGGTGGCCTCCTTGAGGCAGGCGGAATCCTGCACGGGACCGGGAGCGATTTTTTCAGCCATGGTTCAATACCTCCAAAGTGGGTTTTATGTTGGTTTTTCTGAGGGACGCTTCCCTCATTGTCATTGTATGAACTTGACAGAAATCGGTGCGGGGTACAGGGGAGAAAAAACGGATTTTTTCTCCTCTAGTCGGAGAGAAGGGGGAAAAAGGAAGAAAATTTAATTGCTAGTATCTATTCTATATGGTACAATAACTCAGTTACATATCGAATCAAATTGGAGGAGATCACATGACGGAACGGGAAAAAATGCTGGCTGGCGAGATGTACAGCCCCATGGATCCGGAACTTGGGGCGGCCCGCATCCAGGCTCACGCTCTGGTCCAGAAGCTGAACAGCCTTCCAGCGGAGGATCTGGAAGGCCGGGAGCGGCTGACCCGGCAGCTTTTGGGTGGCGCGGGATGCAATGTTTGGCTGGAAATTGGATTTCAGTGCGATTTTGGCTTCAACATTGTGGTGGGAGATAATTTCTTCTGTAATTTCAACTGTGTCATGCTGGACACCAACACCATCACCATCGGAGACGACTGTATGTTCGGCCCCAACGTGACCTTGGCCGCTGCTACCCATCCTATCAAGGCGGCGGAGCGGGTCAACCCGGAGGGGCGGGAATATGCGCTGCCCATTCGGATTGGAGACCGGGTCTGGCTGGGAGCAGGGGTGACAGTGCTGCCTGGAGTTACCATCGGAGACCGGGCAGTGGTGGCCGCCGGGGCGGTCGTGGTCCGCGATGTTCCGCCGGATACGCTGGTGGCTGGGGTTCCGGCGCGGGTTGTGAAGGAAATTGACAATGCTTAGTGCCGCAACCAATTCGGGACAGAAGTACTCTATAATAAAAGAGAGGGGCGACATGGCAATCTGTCCTTCTCCCACAGAAGAAAGGAGGCCATCATGAAACAAAACTGGAAAAGAAGCGCCGCCGCCCTGGGCTTGACGCTGACTATGATTCTCCCCATAGCGGAAGCAGTCAGCATAATTCCTTGTCTGGGGGTTCCGCCAGTGCCCATTGGCACAGTGGTGGACCATGTGCTCTACACGGACATTACGGCAGACATTGACGGACAGCTCGTTCCTACTTATTGCATTACTGGCAAGACGGTGGTTGCAGCGGAGGACCTTCTCGATTACGGTTTTGACGTGGTCTGGGACAATGGTTCGCGCACGCTGGAGATTTCTCTGAACACTGACGGGAAAGAGATAACTGCGGATTACAACGTGGAGGAAAACATCCATCCCATTGGAGCTGTTGCGGGGGATGTGCTGTCAACGGATATTGTGACCGGAGTAAGGGACTACTGGGGCCGTTACTACGATATCCCCAGCTGGAACATCGGAAACAAGACCGTCGTGGATATGGACGATCTGGCAAAAGCCTTCGCCTATGATTACAGCTGGGACCAAGGGAACCGCAGGCTGAGTCTGTACAGCAAGCGCTATACCGGCTGGGGAACAGTGAACTTGTCCGCGCCGGAGCAGGCGGAAAGGCTGACCCGAGGCTTCACGGTAAAGGCCGTCCGGGGAGAAGATGGGACCTTCCAGGTGGAGGGCGAGGGCTGTTGGGGCGCGGTGGACAATTTGAGCGTTTCCGCCACTGGTCTTTCCTTTGTACTCTATCAGAGAGTGTACGAATATGACGGTTGCTTGAGCGGACTGGAGAAGAACGCGACCGTTGCCCCATGGGCCGGGAAGACCTGGGAAAATAAGCTGGAAAACACCCGTGAGCTGCAAGCGGAGGTGGACAAATTCATCCGGGTCTATGTGGACGGAGACCAAAAGAAGGGCGAGATATGGCTGGGCAAAGGAAACGGACATCAGGATTACGAATTCAAGTTTGACTATCCGGTGAGCGGCTTCAACAAAATTGAGGTTGTCGTGGGGGACGCGACTTGGGTGGCAGACTATGCGATCCCCCACGACTGGGAGTATGACTTTATCTCGGGCCTGCCCGGGACCTGTGAACGCTATACGACGGAACAGGCCCATATCTACAATTGCAGCAAACCCGGCCTCCATGGCGGAAGCACGGCGCTTTATGTGGTCTGGACAGACGGAACCACGCGGGAGCTCCTGTCGGAGATGACGGAGCTTGGGATGTTCGCCATGAGTAATGGCTACTACGCACAGGACGTGACCGTCAGCGTAGATGGGACCTATTTCACGTTCCGTTGTCCGGTCTATGAGCTGTATGCCTCGGATAACGACCCGTATTCTGGCAATTACACGCTGGAGGACAAGGGAATGGGCACCTACCGCGTTGACTTGGTCACCCGTGAACTGACCCTGGAATCCATCGCGGATTGACAATCAGCTGATTTCATCTTAAAATAGCAGGAGGCAAACCGGCGGGGCATTCCGGGCCCCCGCCGCAGTATCGCCAGTTTAAAGTTCTTTTTGCTTCTTTTTCTTTCAAGAAAAAGAAGGATCAACAGAAAGCGAGTGAGCGCTATGAGAGCAGCCACAGCGGAGCAGATGCGGCGGATGGATCAAATCGCCATTCACGAGCGGGGGATTCCTTCCACCCTCCTGATGGAACGGGCCGCGTCCGGCATCGTGGACGCCATCCACGACCGGATGGAGGAAACCAAACACACCTTCCGTCCCACGGTTTCCGGCTCCGTGATCTCCGGAGGCCAGACCGTGACCTGGACCAAACGACCGGAAGACCCCAGGCAGGCGGTGATTTTCTCCGGCCCAGGCAACAACGGCGGCGATGGCGTGGCCGTGGCCTGGCTTTTAAAGCGGGAGGGCTGGTCTGTCCGGGCCTTCCTAGTGGGCAAGCGGGAAAAAATGACCGAGGATACCAGGGAGATGGAACGCCGCCTCGTGGAGGCTCACGGCGCTCTGGAGCAGTTTATTCCCGGCGATCCGGACCAGCTTGCCAGCGTCGCTATGGCCGACGTGCTGGTGGACGCCATTTTCGGGATCGGACTGAACAGCGATATCCGAGGGGACGCCCTCCACGCCATCGCCCTGATGAACCGTTCCGCTGCCCCTACTGTATCCGCAGACATTCCTTCCGGTGTGGAGACCGACACAGGCCGGGTGCTGGGCATGGCGGTGCAGGCGGACCGTACCGTCACCTTCACTCTGCCTAAAGCGGGCCATTTTGTGGGGAAAGGCGGACTGTGCACTGGAAAGCTGATTGTCCACGACATTGGGATTCCCCAGGACCTGATTGACGGGGAAGAGTACGCTGTCACGGTCATTGACCGTGCTCTGGTCCGAAGCTGGCTTCCGGAACGGCCTGCTGACGGCCACAAGGGAGACTTCGGCAAGGTTTACGTGCTGGGTGGAAGCGTAGGCTACACCGGTGCGCCTATTCTGGCCTCCAAGGCTGCTGTCCGCTCCGGCGCGGGTTTGGTGTTTGTGGGAGTGCCGTCCTCCATTTATCTGATTGCCGCTGTCAAAAGCGACGAGGCCATGCCTCACCCGGCCCCCGCTGGGGAGGATGGCACCTTGGCCGAAGAGGCTTTGGTGCCCATCCTCACGAAAATGGCGGGCTGTGACGCGGCCCTGGTTGGTCCTGGTCTGGGCCGAAGCCCCGGCGTGGACACAGTGGTGCGAAACATCATGGCTACCGTGGATTATCCGCTGATTTTGGACGCGGACGGCATAAACGCGCTTTCCGGGCATATAGATGTGCTGGACGCCCGGCGGGACTGTCCCACCATTCTGACGCCCCACGACGGAGAGTTCGCCCGTCTGGGCGGAAGCCTGAGCCACGGCGGCCGGATTTTAGCTGCAAAGGAATTTGCCTTGACACATGGGTGCCTGCTGGTCTTGAAGGGGCACTGTACCATTATCGCTCTGCCGGATGGAGAAATCTTCCTCAATCCCACTGGAAATTCCGGCATGGCGAAGGGGGGCAGCGGCGATGTGCTGGGCGGCATTTTGCTCTCTTTACTGGGGCAGGGGATGCACCCGGTGAAGGCTGCCGCCGCCGCTGTGTGGATCCATGGTACAGCGGGGGACCGGTGCGCCCGGCAGCTGGGGGAGCGGGGCATGACGCCCAGCGACCTGATTGAGGCACTGCCGGAGATACTCAAAGAGTTAGAGAAAGTATAAATTCGACTGCTGGCCTACTGAACCATAAATAAGGAAAGCGAGGGAAATCCTGTGCATAAAACGATGTTGTTTTATGCACTAATGATGATCCTCTTCCTGCCGTCCTGCGGCAAGGGAGAGGCAGCGAGCGATGATCTGGCCCTGTCTATGCGGACACAGTACCTGGCCTTAACGGGGTGCGAGGCCTCGGGCGAGGTAACGGCAGACTATGGCGAACGAATCTATCGCTATACAGCCGCCTTCGCAGGCACAGGGCTGGCTGGGCGGATGGAAATCACCGCACCGGAGAACATTGCCGGGACAGCGGTGCGCTGGTCGGAAGAGGGCACCGTGTTGGAATACGAGGGGGTCAGTCTGGAGACAGGGGAACTGTCGCCGGACGGACTTTCACCAGTAGACGGATTTCCGCTGATTTTGGAATGTTGTTGCCGGGGAGCGATTTTGGAGTCCTGCCGGGAAACGCTGGACGGAACAGACACATTGCGGGTGGGCCTGCAAAATCCAGACCTGCCTGCTGACGTCAACAGCAGGGTGGATTTATGGGTAAAGCCAGATGACTTTACAATGATTCGGGCGGAAATTTCCTATTCCGGCCAGACAGTGCTCACCTATGAATTTGAAACCTGCGCTCTGTTCTTTTCTTGAAAGAAAAGAATCAAAAGAACTTTAAAGGGCGCTTTCTGGAGAGTTTGTGATAATGGAAGTCATTTTAAATTTGAGAACCCGCCCTGATTTATTGCCCCAGGCCAGCGTGTGGTTTCACCAGAAATGGGGGATTTCACAGGAGGCTTATGCAGAAAGTATGAGGGCTGGACTAGAACACCGTTCACCAGTGCCGCAATGGTATTTGGTTCTGAATGGAACAGAAATTATTGGAGGCGCGGGAGTCATTGAAAACGATTTTCACGACCGCAAAGACCTGACTCCTAATGTATGCGCCGTTTATGTAGAGGAAGCGTACCGAAACAGGGGAATCGCGGGACGCCTGCTCCAATTGATCTGTGACGAGTTTGCGGAACAGGGTATTCATACCCTCTATCTGCTCACGGACCACACATCCTTTTATGAGCGGTACGGATGGGAATTTTTCTGCATGGCACAGGGAGATGGAGAGGAGAAGGCCTCCAGAATGTACCGCCATGCCCTCTAAAAGACTGGTTCTATCGGAAAGATGCCGGAAGAACGTCGTTTGAAGTTCTTTTCTCTCCTTTTTCTTGAAAGAAAAAGGAGAGAAAAACGCGCCATCAAGGAGAGAGAATGAACGAACAGGAAAAGCGGACCTGGGCGGAGGTCCATTTGGAGCGTCTGGCCCACAATTACCGCACCATTCGGGCGGCCCTGCCCCAGGGCTGCCGCTTTATGGGCCTCATTAAGGCAAACGCCTACGGTCACGGCATGACGGCGGTGGCTCATAAGCTGGAGTCCTTAGGGGCTGACTATCTGGCGGTGGCCTGCCTGGACGAGGCGGAGGAGCTGCGGCAGAACGGCATTGCCCTGCCCATTCTGATTCTGGGCTATACTCCTGCCGCTTACGCCGGGGATCTGCTTCGATATGACATCACCCAGACCATCTATGATCCGGAGCAGGCCAGGGAATTCGCTGCCGCCGCGCAAAAGGCTGGAAGACCGCTGAAGGTCCATCTCAAGGCGGACACCGGCATGTCCCGGCTGGGCTTCCTCTGCGACGAGGCCCATATAAATGCGGGGGTGGAGGCTATGGCAGAAGCCGCAGCGCTGCCCGGCCTGATCGTGGAGGGACTGTTTACCCACTTTGCCGACGCGGACAGCTGTGAGGAGTATTCCCTTATGCAGCTCCGCCGGTTTGAGGAGGTCCGGACCAGGCTGGCGGACCGGGGCATCAAGCCGGCGCTCTGCCACTGCACGGCCAGCGCCGCCACGCTGAATTACGGGCAGGGGCATTTGGATTTGGTCCGGCCCGGCATCCTGCTCTATGGGCACCATCCCCACCCGTCCACAGTGCCGCGGATGGAGCTTCAGCCAGTGATGGAGCTGAAGAGCCGGGTTGCCTCTGTCCGGGCGTTGCCGAAGGGAAGCTGCGTCAGCTATGGCAGGACATATACGCTGGAACGGGACAGCCTGGTGGCAGTGGTCCCAATCGGCTACGCTGACGGCCTGTTTCGGGCCCTGTCCAGCCGGACGGACATGCTGGTGCGGGGAAAGCGGGCGCCGCAGATAGGCCGGGTGTGCATGGATTTATGTATGCTGGATGTGACGGACATTCCCGGCGTTCAGACGGGAGATGTGGTGACGGTGTTTGGCACAGGCCTGCCCCTGGAGGAGAAGGCGGAAGCGGCTGGGACAATTTCCTATGAGCTGCTGTGCGCGGTGTCGCCCCGGGTGCCGAGGGTATATTTTGACGAGGGCTGACGAACGGTTGGGAAGGAAGGGGCATACACTGAGCTTGGGGGATTCCGGGACCGGCGGCGGATGATTTTTCCGCCCCCGGGCGGTATAAGAACCGCCGCCCCGTGGGAAAATGAAAGTGACCTCACGTGATTGGTTCCGCGCAAGCGGAAGCGGTCGGCGCCGCGCTTTTGCCCGACAGGCGAAGGAGACGGCTGGCGTGTATGATTCCGACAGGGGAGGAGTCATACATACACATAACGAGGTGACTATTTCCGGCGGAGTGTGAGAACGTGGATAACAGCGTCAAACGAGGAGATATTTTTTACGCCGACCTCAGTCCGGTGGTGGGCAGCGAGCAGGGAGGCATCCGCCCGGTCCTCATTGTCCAGAACGACACCGGAAACCGGCATAGCCCCACAGTGATCGCGGCGGCGATTACCTCGCAGATGAACAAGGCGAAGCTGCCCACTCATATTGAGCTAATCGGGCAGAACTGCGGCTTGACGAAGGATTCGGTGGTACTGTTGGAACAGATACGGACCCTGGACAAAAAGCGGCTGCGGGAAAAGATGGGGCGGCTGGATGACGAAATGATGGCGCGGGTGGATTCCGCCATAGCGGTGAGCTTTGGGCTCCACGCCCGTGCCCAGCAAGTCTGAAAAGCCTTTCCAGGGCGGTTCTGACGGACCGCCCTGGAAAGGGGTTTTCGCTTCTTTTCCCTGAAAGGAAAAGAAGCGAAAGGAACTTTAGGCTTCAGGCCGCTGCAAACTTGCAGGGCCGTTACGAGGTTGTTTTCGCGCCTGTTTAGAGCTGATGTACTTAAGAGAGGAATGTTACATATGAAAAAGCATAGGCTGTTTCGGATGGTTTTGCTTGGAGTAACCGCAGTGATGGCGGTTTCCATGTATGCGCTGGCCGCAGGGTCAGAAGGAGATCCCTTGATTACCCTGAGCTACCTCACCCAGCGGTTTACGCCCAGCGTGCTTTCCGAAGTGGACGGGCAGATTGCCAAGGCTAAGGCAGATTTAGCGGCGCAGCTGGACGAGCGCATTCAGAGCAGCACCGGAACGGGAGCGGCGGCTCCGGGCTATACGGTGGTCAGTCTGTCCGAGGGCCAGCGGCTGATTGGCATGGCGGGTTGTGAGATGCTGCTCCGTATGGGGTCCGCCAAATGTACGGCAGCGGCGAATCCAGGTCTTATCGACCTCACCGGCAGTACGGAGGTGAATGCCGGCCTGCCGGTGGAGGCAAACCATCTTTACATGGCTACGGACGGCAGCGGCGGTATGACTGCGGTAACCAATATTACTGTGCTGGTTCGGGGCAGCTATACGGTTCAGTAAACATAAAGAGGCGCGGGGCGTGAGTCCCGTGCCTTTTTGCGGAGAAGGGGGGACAGATTGCCTTCTTCAGAAAGTTTTTTTACAGAATAAAAAGTAGGGGTTTCTTTTTTGCATAAAAGTGTGTATAATCTATCTCAGTGTGAATAAAATGAGCGCTCTGCCCCGGCGGGGCAAGGGAACGCTTGACAAAGGAGCTTATACAATGACTAGGACAAACGCGCGGGAAATCGCAGTTCACCTCTCCTATGAGCTGGGATTTGGCACCGAGTCCGCACAGGTGCTGCTGGACCGGGAGCTGACCCGGGAAAACTTTGCCTCCTTGGCGGAGGAAGAGCCGCTTTACGAAGAGTTTCCCAGCAAAAAGCTGCTGGACTACATCCGTACCCTGGTGCTCGGGGTGAGCGAGCACGGCTATGAGCTGGATCTGTATATCGAGCGCTACGCCATCGGATGGAAATTTGCCCGTCTGCCTCGGGTGTCCACCGCCATCATGCGGGTGGCTATGTATGAGATTCTGTACATGGACGACATTCCCAACGCCGCCGCCATCAACGAGGCGGTGGAGATTGCCAAGGGCTACGAGGACCCGGAGATGGTTTCCTTTATCAACGGGATTTTGGGCTCCTTCGTCCGGGCAGAGTGCCCTGACACCCCGCCGAGGCCAGAACCCAGGCAGGATGCTGAAGAAGAACCGGCTTCAGAAGCTCTGGCAGAGGAGTAAGCGGTGCGGACTCTGGGGATTGACACCAGCAATTACACCACCTCCGCCGCTGTTTACGACCCAGCAGGGGAGTGCAAAAATGCAGGGCGCTTGCTGGATGTGCCGGAGGGCGCACTGGGGCTGCGGCAGAGCGACGCTCTGTTCGCCCATGTGAAGCGGCTTCCGGAGCAATTTGAGGCTTTACGGGCGGCAGGGCTGCTGGAGCGCATCGCCGCTGTGGCGGCGTCCGCCCGGCCCCGTGCGGTGGAAGGATCTTACATGCCCTGCTTTCTGGCGGGCGCATCTCAGGGCCGGGTACTGGCGGCGGCGCTGGGGGTTCCTTTTTTTGAAGTGTCCCATCAACAGGGGCACATCGCCGCCGCGGCCTGGTCGGCAGGGCGTCTGGACTTGCTGGACCGGACGCACCTGGCCTGGCACCTTTCCGGCGGCACCACGGAGCTTTTGCTGGTGGAACCGGAGGTGGGGAATGTGAAAGCGGTCCGAGTGGGCGGCACCAGCGACATTTCGGCGGGCCAGCTCATTGACCGGACGGGAAAGCTGCTGAATTTGGCCTTTCCAGCAGGGAAGGCGTTGGATGCGCTCAGCCGGACGGCGGGGGAGCGGACGAGCTTTGCGGTGAAGGTAAAGGGGCTGGAATTTTCCCTGTCCGGTGTAGAGAACAAGGTCAAAGCGCTGGCGGAAGAAGGGAAGACGGCGGGAGAGATTGCTTGGTTTGCCTTAGACACTGTGGTACAGGCGGTGCGGCGGGCCACAGCGGAGGCGCTGGGACAATGGCCGGGTCTTCCGGTGCTCTGTTCAGGGGGAGTGGCCTCCAATGGGCGGCTGAGGGAAGTGCTGATGGGATCCTGTCAGGCGATATTTGCGGAGCCCCAATACTCCACCGACAATGCTATGGGTCCCGCCCTCCTCGCTTCCCGCTTTCTTGAAAGAAAGCTTGGCAAAGAACTTTAAGCTGGTTCTGTTTCGGATGCCGCAAACCTGTAGGACTGGATCAGGCTGGCGGTACAGGCTTCCGCTTTATGACAGCCTTCAGGATTCGCAGCAAAAAGAGAGGCGTGAATGAGAAATGAACAAGCCCGTCTGTACCGTAACGCAACTGAATCAGTATATTAAGACGCTGCTGGACCAGGACCGGGCACTGTCCGGTGTTTTGGTCCGGGGGGAATTGTCCAACTATAAAATGTATCCCTCCGGGCACCACTATTTCACCTTGAAAGACGAAGGCGGCTCGCTCCGCTGCGTCATGTTCAAGCGGGAAACAGTCCGGCTTCGGTTCCGGCCGGAAAACGGCATGCAGGTGCTGGCATTGGGCCGGGTGACGGTGTTCCCACGGGATGGTCAATATCAGCTTTACTGCGAGGAGCTGACCCCGGACGGAGTGGGCGACCTTCATGTGGCCTTTGAACAGCTCAAGGAACGGCTTTTTAAGGAGGGCCTGTTCGATGCTCTTCACAAAAAGCCGGTTCCCACCTGTCCAGGCACAGTGGCACTTATCACCTCGGGAGCTGGTGCGGCGGTCCGGGATATGATTCGGATTCTAGGGGCTCGTTGGCCCCTGGCCAAAGTGAAGGTGATGCCCGTCCGGGTCCAGGGTGCAGAAGCTCCACCAGAGCTGGCGGGAGCTCTTCGGTATGCAAACCGCTGGAAGGTGGCCGATCTCCTCATCATCGGGCGGGGCGGCGGATCTATGGAGGATTTATGGGCTTTTAATGATGAACGGGTTGCCCGTGCGATTTACGAGTCGGAGATTCCGGTGATTTCCGCCGTGGGCCACGAGCCGGACGTGACGATTTCTGACTTTGTGGCGGACTTGCGGGCAGCCACGCCCTCCAACGGGGCGGAGCTGGCGGTACCCGACCAGAACGAGGTTTATGCAGCCCTGCGGCAGCGGGAGGCCCGGCTGGTGCAGCGCATGAGCCATCAGCTGCGGCAGGCCCGGACCGCCTTGGACCGCTGCCGGAACAGCCGGGTTTTGCAGGACCCGGCGGCGTCTATTCAGGACCGGCGGTTATTGCTGGACTATCAGCATAAGCGACTGACCGCCGTGCTGGCAAAGGCCCTTTCAGGGGACCGGGAGCGGTTTGCCCGGCTTTCTGCATCTCTGGATGCGCTGAGTCCTTTGAAGGTACTGGGACGGGGCTACTCCATGGTGCGGGATGAGCAGGGCCGGGTGCTCACCTCGGTGGAACAAGCAGAGATTGGGAGCAGCGTAACCCTGCGGCTGGCAGACGGAGAATTGGACTGTGAGGTTCAGACTCAGAGACGCCTATCAGGAATGACGGCTGGGGAAAGTGACTTGCCGTGAGGCTGCTGACGATGATTATCCCTGCGATTGCCGGCTTTCTTCAGATATTTTTCCTTCCGCACGCGCCGGAGCAGATTTCGGATCTGCTTCATTTCGTTGAAGAGAAGGTTACATCCTGGGAGGCTCATACGCAATTTCAGATTGCGGTTCGCCACTTTAATGGAAGCATGAAAAAACAGGAACTGTTTTTATCTGTTATATGGAGGATGGGGTTACCGGCGCGATATCCGGGATGTGATGGAAGAACCTTATTCGGAGCTTAACGCAGAAGGCGAAACCAGTTTAACATTTTTCTCTTTACTTTTGTTTCAAGAAAAAGTGAAGAGGCATCCGGGGACTCTGCCCCTGGATCCTGGCAATTTGGGAGGTATGACCTATGGCGGCAAAAAAAGTAAACTTTGAGGCATCCATGCAGCGTCTGGAGGAAATCGTTTCCCTGCTGGAAAAGGGAGAAGCGCCGCTGGAAGAGTCCCTTGCCCTCTTTGAGGAGGGTACCAGCCTGGTGAACACCTGTGCCAAGCTGCTGGACAAGGCGGAACAGAAGGTGGTCAAGCTCGCCAAGGGCCCGGACGGCGCGCCGGTGGAGCAGGACTTTACCGTATCGGAGGGATGAGCGGATGACCTATTTGGAACAGCTGAAGCAGGACCAGGCTCTGGTGGAAGAGCATCTTCAGACCTATTTCACCGGGGCGCCGGCCTATCAGAGCCTGTACGAGTCCATGCGTTACAGCCTCCTGGCAGGTGGTAAGCGCATCCGCCCGGTACTGGTGCTGGAGAGCTGCCGCATGTGCGGCGGCGACCTTGTGGAGGCCCTGCCCTTTGCCTGCGCTATTGAGATGGTACACACCTATTCCCTGATTCATGACGATCTTCCCTGCATGGATGACGACGATTACCGCCGGGGACGGCTGACGAATCACAAGGTCTACGGCGAAGCTGAGGCGGTGCTGGCCGGAGACGGCTTGCTCACTGCTGCCTTTGGCGTTATGCTGTCGCCGGAACGGCAGGCCTTGGGTCTGCGGGCCATGACTGCCGCCGGGATTTTGGCCAGGGCGGCGGGCGAGGACGGTATGGTGGCTGGGCAAATCCTGGATCTGGCCGGGGAAGGAAGGGCCCTCTCTCTGGAAGAGGTGGAGGCCATTGATGTGCGGAAGACCGGCGCGCTGCTGATGGCCGCCTGCGAGATGGGCTGTGTGCTGGCTGGCGGATCGGAGCAGCAGCGGGAAGCGGTGCGGACCTACGCCAGATATTTGGGGCTGGCCTTCCAGATGCGGGATGACCTGCTGGACGTGGTGGGGGACCGGGGCAAGTTGGGCAAGGACACCGGCATGGACGCGGTTCGGGAGAAATCCACCTATGTAAGCTTGCTAGGGCTGGAAGGCTGTGGGCTGGAGATCCAGAAGACCACGGAGGCAGCCAAAGAGGCCTTGGCCGGCTTCGCGGAGAACGGTTTCCTGCTCTGGCTGGCGGACGAGCTGGCCAGACGGGAGAATTAGAAGAGGGGACCGCATATGTGGGAAGAAATCCAGGCAGGGCACCTGATTCTGGCGCTGGGCGCAATAGCCTGGGCAGCAGCCCAGCTGCTGAAGGTACTGCTCGTCTATATTGTGGAGGGAAAATTTGTCCGGGAGCGCATTATGGGCAGCGGCGGCATGCCCAGCTCTCATTCTGCTTTCGTCTGTGCCATTGCGTCCTCCATTGCCCAGCTCTATGGAACGGGATCGCCCTACTTCGCCCTGTCGATTGCGCTGGCACTCATTGTCATGTACGATGCCTCTAACGTGCGGCGGGCTGCGGGCAAGCAGGCCAGGGTGCTGAACTATATGATGGAGCATTGGGATGATAAGCCGGAGTTCTTCGCTGAGAACCTAAAAGAGCTGTTAGGGCATACCCCTTTACAGGTCTTTTTTGGCGCGGTGCTGGGGATTTGTATCGGATGGTTTATCCCTATGCTGGCGGGGAAATGACGTGTGCAGATCTGCTCCTCAGCACGGAAGACAGCTCATTTCTCCAATGAGGCTACAAATTGACGGAAAGCATAAAAATGGGTGCAGGAAAGGAGGAACCGCGTTTGACGGAAGAACAATGGCAAAACGGTGACTTGTCCGCGCTGTCGGATCAGGAAAGCGAGCTGCTCTGCCGGCAGCTCCGGGAAGAGCTGCTGCAAAACGTGTCCAAAACCGGCGGGCATCTGGCGTCCAACCTGGGGGCGGTGGAGCTGACGGTGGCGCTGCACCGGGTCTTTGACACCAGCAGGGACAGGCTGGTCTTTGATGTGGGCCATCAGTGCTACTGTCATAAAATGCTTACTGGCAGAAGGAACCTTATGGACACCCTGCGGTCCTTCGGCGGTATTTCCGGCTTCCCCAAGCCCTCAGAGAGCGTTCACGACGCTTTTATTGCTGGCCATGCCTCCAACTCAGTTTCTGTGGCGGTGGGCATGGCCCGGGCCAGGACCCTGCTGAAGGAGGACTACCACATTGTGGCCGTTATTGGCGACGGCGCGCTCACCGGCGGGCTGGCCTATGAGGGGCTGTCCGATGCGGGAGACAGTGGGGAGCCCCTGCTTATCATTCTCAATGACAACGGCATGTCCATTACGAAGAATGTGGGCGGCGTGGCGGACCATCTGGCCCACCAGCGGTTAAAGCCCCAATACCTCCAATTTAAAAAAGCTTACCGGGCGGCAACCTCTGTGATACCGGGCGGAAAAGTACTTTACAACTTCACACATAAAGTGAAAAAAGGCATCAAGGACACCCTGCTGCCTTGCAGTATGTTTGAGGATATGGGATTTACGTATTTGGGCCCAGTGGACGGACACAATTTGAAAGAGCTGACCTCACTGCTGCGCTGGGCCAAGGAGCTGAAAGGGCCTGTGCTGCTTCACATCCGGACCATCAAGGGCAAGGGATATCCCTTTGCAGAGCAGACGCCGGACGCCTTTCACGGGGTATCTCCCTTCAACATTCAGACCGGAAAACCATTGAAAGCGGGGGGAAGCTGTTTCTCCGATGTGTTTGGCGAGGAGCTGTGCCGTCTGGCAGAGGAGGACCGGCGGGTCTGTGCCATTACCGCTGCCATGCAGGCGGGCACAGGGCTGACAGAGTTTTCCCGCCAGTTTCCGAACCGGTTTTTCGATGTGGGCATCGCTGAGGGCCACGCCGCCGCCATGTGTGCCGGCATGGCCAAGCAAGGGGCGATTCCCGTATTCGCGGTCTACTCCTCGTTTTTACAGCGGTCCTATGACATGCTGATCCATGACGTTGCCATGCAGAACCTCCATGTAGTCTTTGGCGTGGACCGGGCTGGTCTGGTGGGCGAGGATGGAGAGACCCATCACGGTGTTTACGATTTATCCTTCCTGAGTACAGTGCCGAACATGACAGTGCTGGCCCCAGCCAGCTTCTCCGAGCTGCGGACCATGCTGGACCACGGGGTCCGGCAGATGGACGGCCCAGTGGCGGTCCGGTATCCCCGAGGCGGAGAAAACGGCTGGTCAGAGGATGGCGCCTTTGTGAATACCCAGGTGCTGCGGGCGGGGGAAGACCTGACTCTGGTGGCTTACGGGATTATGACCGGGGAAACGCTGGAAGCGGCAAAGCTTCTGGCGGCCAAGGGGATTTCCGCCGAGGTGCTCAAGATCAACCGGGTGATTCCCGTGGATGGTGGGCCGGTGCTCGCCTCGGCACGGAAGACCCGCCGGCTGCTGGTGGCGGAGGAAGTGACCGCGCCGGGTTCGGTGGGGGAGCGGCTGGCCGCCATGCTGGCAGAGGCGGCGGTGCCGGTGAAGGGAGTCCGGCTGCTGAATCTGGGAAGGAAATATATCACCCATGGATCGGTGCCGCAGCTGCGCCGCCTCTGCGGCATCGACCGCAATGCTATTGCCGCCAACGGCGAGGAGCTGGTACGCGGGAGCTAACTTCTTTTTCTTGAAAGAAAAAGAAGCAAAAAGAACTTCAAACACATTCTACTGCCAATCTGCGGTAGAGCTAGTTTAAAGTTCTTTTGCCTACGTTTCTTTCAAGAAAAGTGGGAGGAATTGGAAGTTCATGAGCAAAAAACGATTGGACATCGCCCTAGTGGAGCAGGGCTTTTTCGAGACCAGGCAGAAGGCCCAGGCCCACATCATGAGCGGTCAGGTGTTCGTCAACGGCCAGCGGGTGGATAAGGCCGGCGCACCAGTGGCGGAGGACGCCCAGCTGGAGGTCCGGGGGAGAACCCTCCCCTATGTAAGCCGGGGCGGCTTGAAGCTGGAAAAGGCTATGAAGACCTTTCCCATCTCGCTCCAGGGCAAAATAGCGGCTGATATCGGCGCGTCCACCGGCGGCTTCACCGACTGCATGCTGCAAAACGGCGCAAGCAAGGTCTATGCTGTGGATGTAGGTTACGGCCAGCTGGACTGGAAGCTCCGCACGGACGAACGGGTGGTCTGCCTGGAGCGGACGAACGCCCGCTACCTGACCCGAGAGCAAATTTCGGACCCGCTGGCGTTTGCCTCCATTGATGTGTCCTTCATTTCCCTGAAACTGATTCTGCCAACCCTGCGGCCGCTCATGGAAACAGGCGGTGAAGTGGTTTCCCTTGTCAAGCCGCAGTTCGAGGCGGGCCGGGAAAAGGTGGGTAAAAAGGGTGTGGTCCGGGATCCGATGGTACATCTGGAGGTGCTGGAACAGTTTCTGATTCACGCCGGAGAAGGGGGATTTACTGTAAAGGGAATCACCTTTTCACCAATTCGGGGACCGGAAGGGAACATTGAGTATTTGGGGCATTTGAAGGCAGAGGAATCCGAGCCTTGCGTCCCTGACCTGAAGGCGCTGGTGGAGGCGTCTCACAGTACATTGGGAGGCGGGGAAGCATGAAGATTGTATTGAGCCCGAACCCTTATCGGGACCGGGGATTGAAGGCGGCTCAGGCGGCAGAAAAGATTCTGCGTAATGCAGGCGCAGAGACAAAGCTGTGTCTGCCCTTTCAGACAGACAGCGGTTTTGAATTACCCCGGCATCTGGAGTATGCGGACATGAAGCGGGAAATCCAGGACGCGGACCTTCTCATCTGTTTCGGTGGAGACGGCACCATCCTCCATGCGGCCAAGGATGCCAACGACCATGACGTTCCCATTCTGGGTGTGAACATGGGCAGTGTGGGATTCATGGCAGAGCTGGAATATGGGGAACTGTCTCTGTTGTCCCGGGTGGCGGAGGGCAAGTACAATATTGAGTCCCGCATGATGATGGATGTGCGGGTAATTCATGACAATAAGACGATTTTCAGTGACATGGCCCTCAACGACGCGGTCATCACCAAGGGGGCGGTGGCGCGGATTGTAGACCTGTCGGTTCACGGGGACGGGGTGCTGATCTCCAACTTCTCCGGGGATGGAATCATTGTCAGCACGCCCACCGGGTCTACAGCCTACTCCATGGCGGCTGGGGGACCCATTGTGGAGCCTACGGCGGAAAACATCATTGTCACACCCATTTGTGCCCATGCGCTGACAGCTAAATCCATTGTGCTAGGCAGTTCCCGAACGGTGTCGGTAAAAATGGGCCGCATGACTCGAAAAACCGCCTATCTTTCGGTAGACGGGGGCCGGGCGGTGCGGCTGTCTGGCGGCGATTGCGTGGAAATCCGCATGTCCAAGCGAAAAACCCGGCTGGTTCGGGTCACAAACCGCAGCTTTTATGAGATTGTACACCAAAAATTGGGGAAGCAATAGGGGAGGGTGTATATGAAATCCAATCGTCAGGAAGAGATCCTGCGGGTCATTCGAGAACGGGAGATTGAAACTCAGGAGCAGCTGCTGCTGGCCCTTCGGGAGCGGGGATATCAGAGCACTCAGGCCACCATTTCCCGGGACATACGGGAACTGCGTCTGGTGAAGGAGCTGAGTGGAAGCGGCCGGTACAAGTATGCGGTTTCCGCCCGCAAGGCAGGGGTGAATCTGGCGGAGCGGCTGCGGACTATCTTCAAGGAGGCAGTGACTTCCTTTGACGTGGCACAGAACATTATTGTGCTCAAAACCATGCCGGCGCTGGCCTCCGGGGCCTGCTCGGCGCTGGACAGCATGCACATTCCGGACATGGTGGGCACGCTGGCAGGGGATGACACCGCTATCCTCATCATGCGGACCAACGAGGCGGCGGAGGCCTTCTGCAATGAGCTTCACGCAATGATGCAGTAACACCGCCGCTGGAAGGGATGAAAGATATGAAGCAGTTTTACACGGTTTTGTCCGTAGCGGATGTCAAAGCGGCAAGAGCGTTTTATGAAGACTTGTTTGGAATGGAATTGTACCAGGATTATGGAATCAATGTAGCTTTTACCTGTGGCCTGTCCTTACAGCAGAAATTTGACTGGCTTGTGGGCGTGCCAGAGGAAACCGTGCTGCAAAAATCGAACAATATGGAACTCAGCTTTGAGGCGGCGGATTTTGATGGCTTCCTTGAAACATTAAAGAAATACCCGAAACTGGAATATCTGGGAAATGTAAAGGAGCATAGTTGGGGACAGCGAGTGATTCGGTTTTATGATTTGGACGGACATATTATCGAGGTTGGCGAAGAGATGAAAATGGTGGTCAACCGATTCCTTGCTTCCGGAATGACGATGGAAGAAGTCTCCGCAAAAATGGACGTTTCGATGGACGATTTAGCAAAGCTGCTTGAACAATAAGAACGCTTTTCTTGGGAAAATGCGGCGGAAAGGGGAATACCTTTATGCTGTCACTGCTCCACATTGAAAATATTGCCGTTATTGAGGCGGCGGATATCCAGTTTGACCCTGGCTTCAATGTCCTCACCGGCGAGACTGGCGCGGGCAAATCCATTGTCATTGACGCCATTGGGGCCATCATTGGAGAGCGTACCTCACGGGATCTCATCCGCACTGGAGCCAAATCCGCTGTGGTCAACGCGGTTTTTACCGGCCTGCCTGCTCTGACCTGGTTCCAGGAAAACGGTATGGGGCCAGACAGCGACGGAAATCTGCTACTTCAACGCGAAATTCAGCCTGACGGCAAGAATGTCTGCCGCCTGGGCGGGCGGCTCATCACGGTCACCCAGCTCCGGGCCCTGGGGCAGCAGCTTCTCAACATCCACGGCCAGCACGACGGCCAGCAGCTGCTGGACCCGGAACAGCACCTGGGCTATCTGGACCGGTTTGGAGAGACAGGGGAACTTTTAGCCGCCTATCAGTCCGCTTTCCGGGCTGTGGCGGAGCTGCGGCGGGAGATTTCCGCCCTGGAGATGGACGAGGCGGAGAAAAGCCGCCGGATTGACAGTTTGAACTATCAGATCAAGGAGCTGGAGCGGGCCAACCTGAAAGCGGGGGAGGACGAGGAGCTGGACGCCCGTAAGACGGTGTTGCGGAACGCAGGCAAGCTCATTGAGGCGGTGGAGGGGGCCAACTTTGCCCTCAACGGCGACGAGGATAGCGCTGGCGCGGTGGCCCTCATCGAAGACGCGGAAAGCGCCATCTATGGAGCGGCTCGTGTCAGCGACGAGGCGCGGGTTATCGCTGGACAGCTGGCGGAGCTCCGAGCCAGCGCCGCCGACCTGGCGGAGCAGATCCGGGATCTGCGTGGGGCATTTGACGTGACGCCCGATGAGCTGGACCAGCTGGAGGCCCGGCTGGATGTGATATACCGGTTGAAAAAAAAGTATGGCGACACAGTAGCCGATATGCTGGCGTACCTTGACAAATGCCGGGGGGAACTGGACGAAATCCAGTGCTCCACGGACACCATTGAGCGTCTGAATAAGAAGCTGCTGGCAAGTCTGAAAGAGGCGAAGAAGAAGGCGGAGGCCCTTTCCAAAGCCCGGAAGAAGGCGGCGGAAGGTCTACAGGAGCGGATTCAGACGGAACTGTCCCAATTAGACATGCCCAAGGTCCGGTTTCAGGTGGATTTCGCACCTAAGGGGGGAGAACTGGGGCTGGATGAGACGGGCATGGACCAGGTGCAGTTCCTTATGTCCGCCAATGTGGGTGAGGATTTGAAGCCCATTCATAAAATTGCCTCTGGCGGCGAGTTGGCCCGGATTATGCTGGCACTGAAGAATGTACTGGCGGAAAATGACGATGTGACCACCCTGATTTTCGACGAGGTGGACACTGGTGTGTCCGGACGGGCGGCGCAGAAAGTGGCGGAGAAGATGGGCGATATTGCCCGGCGCAAGCAGGTGCTGTGCGTTACCCATCTGCCCCAGATTGCGGCCATGGCAGACACCCATTTCTCTGTGGAGAAAGGAGAGCGTAAGGGAAGAACCTTTACACAAGTGGAGCGTCTGGTCCGGGAGCGGCGGATGGAAGAGCTGGCCCGTCTGACCTCCGGAGCGCAGGTGACACCCGCCTCCCTGGCCAGCGCTGGAGAGCTGCTGGATGAGGCGGAGCGGTATCGGAAGAAAAGCTGAGCAATCAGGCGACTGTGTGCTACAGCGGTTCGATGACAGGGGGAGTTCCTTTGCCTTGCCAGGCAGGTCGGTGCCAGGCGTAAGGTGCGGCAGGGATATGCCAATTTTCATTGTACACTCCCTCCAAACTATGGTATACTAAATACTAAAAAATTGCCGGAGAAACCGGCGGACTTCTAAACATAAGACGAGGCGCACATGATTATTTTAGGCATTGACCCTGGCGTAGCGACCATCGGCTTTGGCGTCATCCATGCGGAGCGCCAGCAGAACACGTTGATTCAATACGGCGTCATCACCACTCCGGCGGGCCTGCCTTTGGCGACCCGGCTGCGGCAGATTGCGGACGACATGAATGAACTGCTTTATCAGTTCAAACCGGACGAAATGGCGGTAGAGGAGCTGTTCTTTACCAACAATATCACCACCGGCATCGCGGTAGCCCATGGCCGGGGCGTGATTCTGCTGACGGCGGAGCAGGCGGGTGTCCCCATTTTTGAATATACCCCCATGCAGGTCAAACAGGCAGTGGCGGGCTACGGTAAGGCGGAGAAGCGCCAAGTAATGGACATGACCCGCCGGCTTCTCCGTATGAAGCAAATTCCCAGACCTGACGACGCGGCGGACGCACTGGCGATTGCTATCTGTCACAGCCGGGCGGCTACCTCGCTCCTCAACACAGAGCGGGTGTTCGACGCCTCCCGGTATTCAACGCGGTGAGCTTCTCTTCTTTTTCTAGAAAGAAAAAGAAGCCAAAAGGACTTCAAATGGCGTATTCTAGGAAAATTCAGTAAACTTTGAAGAATGGTGATTTCATGTTTTACTATTTGAATGGGACAGTGGCTCATATTGAGGCATATCTGGCGGTCATTGACTGCGGCGGCGTGGGTTATGCCTGCCGTACCACCAATACCACCCTGTCAGCGCTGAAGAAAGGGGAGAAGGGCAAGCTTTTCACCCATCTCAATGTCCGGGAGGATGCCTTTGAGCTTTACGGCTTCGCCACCCAGGAGGAATTGACCCTCTTCCGGCACCTCATCGGTGTTTCCGGTGTGGGACCCAAGGCGGCGCTGGCAATTCTGTCCTCCGGAACCCCATCCAATCTGGCCCTGTCCATTATCACCGGGGACGAACGGATGCTGACCTCTGCGCCCGGCGTGGGTAAAAAGATTGCCCAGCGCATCATTCTGGAGCTGAAAGACAAGCTGGCCAAGGGTCAGACTCTGACCAGCGGCGGAGAGACTTACGGCGGCACTGGTGTGACCGTTATTCCAGAGAACAAGGCCAGTGAGGCCTGCGCCGCTTTGGCGGTGCTGGGCTACTCCCAGGCAGAAATTAACCTGGCGCTGAAAGGAATCGACTTGGACGGCATGCCCCTGGAGGAAATCATCAAGCAGGCGCTGAAAAAGATGGTAAAGTAGGACTTTGTAACTCTGGGGAGCGGCCAGATGAGGTCATCGGGCCCTATAAGGTGAAACTTCCTTGATGTTAAAATTCTTTTTGCTTCTTTTTCTTTTAAGAAAAAGAAGAGAAAGGAAGTGGGTCTTTGAGCATAGACTTTTCCAATAACGACGTGAGCATGGACGAACTGGAGCCTTTGGTCACCACCTCACTGACCAGGGAGGACGAGGCCGAGGGCTCACTCCGTCCCAAACGCCTGAAGGAGTACATCGGCCAGGAGAAGGCCAAGGGGAACCTGGAAATCTTTATCCAGGCTGCCAAAATGCGAAATGAGCCCCTGGACCATGTGCTTCTCCACGGCCCGCCCGGTCTGGGTAAGACCACCCTCAGCGGAATCATCGCAAACGAGATGGGCGTCAATGTCCGCATCACCTCCGGACCAGCCATTGAAAAGCCCGGAGATTTAGCGGCGCTGCTCACAAACCTGGGAGAAAATGATATCCTGTTTGTGGACGAGATCCACCGGCTCAACCGGTCGGTAGAGGAAATCCTCTATCCCGCCATGGAGGACTTCGCCATTGACATCATCATCGGAAAGGGCCCATCCGCCAACTCCATCCGGCTGGATCTGCCCAAATTCACCCTTATTGGCGCCACCACCCGCGCAGGCCAGCTTTCCGCGCCCCTGCGGGACCGGTTCGGCGTTACCCTCCGGCTGGAGCTTTACACCCCGGCGGAGCTGGCGTTGATTGTCACCCGGTCTGCCGGTATTCTGGAGGTCCCCATTGAGAACGAGGGCGCTATGGAAATCGCCAAGCGAAGCCGTGGTACTCCTCGTATCGCAAACCGGATGCTTCGCCGGGTCCGGGACTTTGCCCAAGTCATGGCTGGCGGCGTCATTACGCAGAGCGTGGCTGACCGGGCGCTGACTGCCCTGGAAGTGGACTATCTGGGCTTGGACGCCATTGACCGCCGGATGCTCACCGCTATCATCGAAAACTACAGCGGTGGACCGGTGGGCCTGGAAACTCTGGCCGCCACCATCAATGAGGAGGCTGTCACCCTGGAGGACGTTTACGAGCCCTACCTGATGCAAATGGGCTTCCTTACCCGGACACCTAGGGGCCGCTGCGTTACCCGGCGGGCCTATGAGCATCTGGGCATCGCCTTCCGGGGCGGTGGCATGGAGCAGCTGTCTCTATGACCGGGCCTTATGTGGAGCGGATTTTTCTGCGGGAGCCGCTGCCGGAGAGCTCCTATCTGAACCGGCTTCCCATGGTGGGAGCGCTGGAGCGGGGAACGCCGCTGAAATTCCCCGGCGCGGTTACCTTTCTGGTGGGGGAGAACGGGACGGGCAAATCCACCCTGCTGGAGGCCATTGCCGTGGCCTGCGGCTTCAACGCCGAGGGAGGTACCCGCAATTTCAACTTCTCCACCCGGGCTACCCACTCCATTCTGGGGGAGTATCTCACGGTGGGGAAGGTCCGATATCCCAAGGACGGCTTTTTCCTTCGGGCGGAGAGCTTTTACAATGTGGCGACCAACATCGACGAGCTGGACGAGGAGCCGTCCCTGGGCGGGAACCTCATCGACAGCTATGGCGGAGTGTCCCTCCATGAGCAGTCCCACGGGGAGAGCTTCCTGGCCCTGATTCAGAACCGGTTTGGTGGTCACGGCCTGTACCTGCTGGACGAGCCGGAAGCGGCGCTTTCGCCCACCCGGCAGCTGACGCTGCTGGGGCAGATGAATCTGCTGGTGAAGGAAGATTCTCAATTTATTATCGCCACCCATTCGCCCATTCTGATGGCTTTCCCAGGCGCCTGCATCTATCAATTCTCCGAACGGGGGGTGGAACAGACCGCCTACCGGGAGACGGAGCATTATCAGCTCACCCGGCGGTTTCTGGAGGACCCGGAACGAATGCTGCGGTATCTGTTTGCGGATTCGGATGGAGGGACCGGAAATGGGTGAGCTCATGATCACCGGGGTCAATCTATTCGGCGCTTATATGCTCCTGACCATTGGATGTGAGCTGCGCTGCTACAAGGGAGGCCGCCGGTACATCAAATCCTTTCGGGCCAAAACCCCGCTGCAAAGAATTTACACGGCCTGGCAATTGCCCAAGGATGCGGTTTTGGGCGAACTTACCTATCTTGGATATGCGGGAGTCATCCTCTTTCACCTGTTTGGGATTGCCGTTGTGCCTTATGCTGTTTTTCAAATTGTAACGGGAAACGCCAGAGACGCGATGGAGCTTTTACAGATATGGTTCACATTTGGGTGTGTATGGGGCGTGGCTGCGACCTTCATTCAGGCGTTTGACAGTTTGTTGAACCGGTTTCTTCGCTGAAGCATGGAAGAAAATTGGAAGAACGGCCCGATGACCTCATCGGGCCTTCCGGCTTGCAGAATTTGAAATAGGAATCCGCTTAAAGTTCTTTTGCTTCTTTTCTTTCAAGAAAAGAAGGTACAACAAATCGAGGTGTTTTCATGGGTAAATTATTTGGAACCGACGGCATCCGGGGTGTCGTCAACGAAGGGCTGGACGCGGAGCTGGCCTATCAGGTGGGCCTCGCGGCCGCCAAGGTGCTGGGCGAGGCCAAGGGCAAGGACCGGCCCCTCTTCACCATCGGTAAGGACACCCGCATTTCCTCCGACCTGCTGGAGTCCGCCCTGATTGCCGGCCTGTGCTCCGCAGGCGCTGATGTGCTGCGTCTGGGCGTCATCCCCACCCCTGGCGTGGCCTACCTCACCGTTCACGCCAGGGCGGACGCCGGCATCGTCATCTCCGCCTCCCACAACCCCTTTGAGCACAACGGCATCAAAATCTTCAACAGCCAGGGCTTCAAGCTCTCCGACGCCCTGGAGGACCAAATCGAAGCCGTCATCTTCGACGGCTGCAAGGTTCCCCGGAAAACCCACGGCGAGCTGGGACGGGTCCGGAGCAGCGAATTCCAGGAGTCCGAAGCCTACATCAACCACCTGTCCTCCACCATCGAAGATGACCTCCACGGCCTGCACATCCTGGTGGACTGCGCCAACGGCGCATCCTCCGCCACCGCCAAACGGCTCTTCGAGCAGTTTTCGGCCAAGGTGGACATCATCAACAGCCAGCCTGACGGCGTGAACATCAACAATCAATGCGGCTCCACCCATCTGGACCTGCTGTCCCGGAAAGTTGTAGAAGGGAAGTACGATGTGGGCATCGCCTTTGACGGTGACGCCGACCGGTGCCTGGCTGTGGACGATAACGGCGAGACCATTGACGGCGACCAGATTATGGCCGTCTGCGGCGGCGCAATGAAAAAAGCAGGCAAGCTCCACGGCGACGCCATTGTGGCCACGGTCATGTCCAACATCGGCTTCCATATTTTTGCCAAGGAGCAGGGAATTCAGGTTCCCTGTACCGACGTGGGTGACCGCAACGTGCTGGAAACCATGCTGGAGCACGGCTACCAGCTGGGCGGGGAACAGTCCGGCCACACCATCTTTCTGGAGTACGCCACCACCGGCGACGGCCAGCTCACCGCCCTGCAATTTTTACAGGTACTCCGGCAGTCTGGCAAAAAAGCCTCTGAGCTGGCTTCCTGCTGCAAGCGCTATCCTCAATTTCTCATCAACGTTCCAGTAGCTGGTCAGGAGGCGAAAGACCGTGTCATGGCCGACGAGGGCCTGAAGGCGGAGACCGCCCGGCAGGAGGAACTGCTTCATGGGGAGGGCCGCATTCTCATCCGTCCCTCCGGCACCGAGGCCCTGATCCGGGTCATGGTGGAGGGGAAGGACCCTGAAAAGGCCCGAACTTGTGCCGAAGAACTGGCGGAATTTGTCTGCCATTGCTGAGCATGCTTGCACTTCCAAGGGATGGAATCGTTAAATTAACGGCATTTTGGCGATTTTGATAAATCGAATCAGCATTTTTGTCGAGAAATAAAATGATTTGCATAAAATGGCTTGACAAGTGAAAAAAAAACGCTTATACTGACATAGGAGTTTAGAAATGAGTGCTGAACAAATCTTGGAGCCCAACGTCACAGATGAGACGCTCTGCGGACGCGCTGTGGAGGGGGACCGGTTGGCGGAAGAAATTCTGGTGATGCGGTATACCCGTCTGGTTCGTATCTGTGCCCGGCCCTATTTTCTGTTGGGAGGGGACAGCGAGGATTTGATTCAGGAGGGAATGTTGGGCCTTATCAAGGCTATGCGGGAATATGACCCGAATCATTCCGCCTCATTCCGAACGTTTGCAGAGGTGTGCGTGCGAAACCGCATCATCTCCGCCATCAAAGCAGCATCTCGCGATAAGCATACACCGTTGAATCATTCCGTTTCCATAGAAAACCCGCTTTTTGACGAAACCTCCGGTTATTTCTCCATTGACGCAATGGACCATCAGGCTGACCCGGAAACGCTGGTTATCAGCAGGGAAGAGTTCCAGGAGCGAAGACAGGCGATTCTGAGTCAATTGTCCGGTTTCGAAGCGACGGTATTAGGATTCTATTTGGATGGTCTGTCCTGTTCCGAGATCGCGGCCCAGGTGGACCGGTCCCCGAAATCGGTGGATAACGCGGTCCAACGCGTCAGGCGCAAGTTGGCGCAAACAAACCCCGGCGACTTCAGCAAGAAAGGCTGAACGCATATACACCGCCCGAAAAGGGTACAGATTACGTCAAAGAGAGGGTAAAATTATGTTTGAAGACAAGACTTTAGTGTGCAAGGAATGTGGCAGCGAGTTCGTGTTCACCGCCGGTGAGCAGGAGTTTTACGCAGAGCGGGGCTTCCAGAACGAGCCTCAGCGCTGCAAGGCCTGCCGTGACGCCCGCAAGAATGCGGCCCGTGCTCCCCGTGAGTACTTCACCGCTACCTGCGCTAACTGCGGCGGCGAGGCCCGTGTGCCGTTCGAGCCCAAGTCCGACCGTCCTGTGTATTGCAGCGAGTGCTTCGCTCGTATGCGCGAGGAAGGCTGATCCAACCGTTGCAAATAAAAAGAGGAGTGCGTTGCACTCCTCTTTTTTTGGCGTTCCTTTCCTGAAATGGAATTTCAGTTCTGTTCGACTATTGACATTCCAGGAGAGTGGGAGTAGAATGTATATAAAAAGGCCGTCGCATATCAAACGGCATTTGGCTTTTGTCATTTTTAGGAGGTAAGCAACTATGAAAAAGACACCGGTTTTATTGGTGGTGGCTCTGGGCGCGGCCGCTGTGCTGGGGTGCGCTCGCTTTTCCCACCACTACACTGTTGTGACCGCCGCTCCGGCACAATCCAATAATAGCGCGGTGGTCTGCACGGTAGAGGGCTGCACTGTTGCCGCTCATCATCATGCGAATGCTGTCTGCACGGTGGAAGGCTGCACCGTTGCCGCCCATCATCATGCGAATGCTGTCTGCACGGTGGAAGGCTGCACCGTTGCCGCTCATCATCACGCAGGCACCTACTGCACAGTAGAAGGCTGTACTGATCCGTATCATAACGGCGACTGTGTGTATGCCTGCCTTTCTGAGACTCACGATCATACCTGCGTGTACACCTGCACCAATCCTGAGCACAGTCATACGTGCCATAATGGAGTCTGCACGGTAGAGGGATGCCTCAATACTGCCCATCATCATGGACAGGCTGTAACGCCAGTGACTCCTGCGGCTACTACCACCTATCAGGGCCACCATGGCGGAGGACATCACGGCGGTGGACGTCACTGCTAAGTTTGAATTAACCACTCAAGAAGCAGGGGATTTGCTAGATGTTCGGCAAATCCCCTGTTTTTTTCTAGTTTCTAGAGAAAAGTATTGCCCAATTGGACTTCAGAGCTGTTTGCCCGAAAATAACTGTAAGGCGATTCCACTTTTTTAGTTGAAAAATGGGGAAGAATAGGGTATACTACAGGAGAAACCAATTATGGAGGTAGCAACTTATGGCTCAGATTACAAAGGATACTATTATCGGCGACATTCTGGACATTGCGCCGGAGACCGCCCCGCTGTTTTTGTCCATCGGCATGCACTGCCTGGGCTGCCCGTCTTCCCGCGGCGAGACCGTGGAGGAGGCCTGCATGGTTCACGGTGTGGAAGTGAACGAGCTGCTGGAGAAGGTCAACGCGGCGATTGCGTCCAAGTAAGCAGGAGAAAAAGCGCGGGAGAAGCCAGGGTGGTTTCTCCTGTTCTTTTTCTTGAAAGAAAAAGAACCAAAAAGAACTTCAAGCTGAGATCTTATGCCAGATTTCCGGTAGGAACAGTTTAAAGTTCTTTGCCAAGCTTTCTTTCAAGAAAGCGGAGGGAGGACTGTATGGAACTGTCAGAACGATTGAAAGCGGTGGCGGATTGGGTGCCGGCTGGAGCGGCCTTCGCTGACGTGGGCACAGACCACGCCTTCCTTCCGGTGTGGCTGCTGCTGAATGGCCGCATCCAAGGGGCTGTCGCTGCCGACCTCCGGCCTGGCCCGCTGGACAGCGCCCGCAGGACCGCCGCTCAGTACGGCGTCACGGAGCAGCTGTCCTTTCGACTCTGCGACGGATTGACTGGCATCCAGCCTCAGGAGGCGGACGTCGTGGCCATTGCCGGCATGGGAGGGGAAACCATTGCCGCCATTCTGAACGCCGCCCCTTGGACGAAAGAGCCAGGAAAAAAGCTGCTGCTTCAGCCCATGACGTCACTGCCGGATCTGAGAAACTTTTTGCAGCAAAACGGATATGAACTTCTGCGAGAGCGTGTGGTCCGGGAAGATAAGCGGCTTTACACTGTGCTGGAAGCCGCCGCCGGAGCCATGCCGCCTATGACGCCGGGGGAACAGTGCGGCGGCCGGCCGGACACCTGGGTGGCGGAGCCCCTGCGGCTGAACTACATCGACGCGCTGTTGGAAAAGCTGCGGAAGGAGCAGGCGGGCGTGGAACGGTCTTCCAAGCCGGAGGACCAACGCCGCCGGGCATTTCTGCGGCAGGCCATTACAGAATTGGAACAAGAAAAAGGAGCGTGGAAGTATGCCAACGGTTTCTGAAATTGAACGGGTTTTGGATGAAAAAGCGCCGTTTCACATCCAAATGTCCTTTGACAACGCAGGATTTCTGGTGGGAGACGGGGCAAAGCTGGTCAACCGGATTCTGGTGGCCTTGGACATTACAGAGGAGGTGATTGCCGAGGCGAAAGAGTTTGGCGCGGAGCTGATTGTCTCCCATCATCCGGTGATTTTCTTCCCAGCCAAACGGGTGAGGGCGGAGGATCCTTTGGGGAGGAAGTTGATCTGCCTTGTCAAGAACGATATTGCCGCTATTTGCTGCCACACCAACCTGGACGCTGTGG
This sequence comes from Oscillospiraceae bacterium, assembly GCA_022793095.1. Taxonomy (GTDB): domain Bacteria; phylum Bacillota; class Clostridia; order Oscillospirales; family Oscillospiraceae; genus JAAWCD01. The sequence continues at coordinate 54,291 of JAAWCD010000018.1, forward strand.
CGGGCGGTGTCAACGATATTCTGGCGGAACGGGCTGGCCTGACGCATGTGGAGCAGCTGCACCAGGACGGTGTGGACGGGGAAGGGCGGCCCTATGGCATCGGCCGGGTGGGAGAGCTGACCCAGCCCATGCCGTTTGCCGATTATCTGGCCTTTTTGAAGCGAAATCTTGATCCAAATGGTCTGCGGTATGTGGACGCTGGAAAGCTGGTCCGCCGGGTGGCGGTGGGCGGGGGAGCCTGCGCCAATATGATTGAGGATGTCCTTGCAAAGGGCTGTGATACCTTTGTAACATCGGATGTAAAGTATGATGGCTTTCTGGATGCCAAGGCGCTGGGGCTGAACCTGGTGGATGCCGGACATTTCCCTACAGAGGATGTAGTATGTCCACAATTGGTGGATTGGTTGAAGGAGGCATTTCCAGAGGTGGAAGTACGGAAATCGGAGCGGCATTATGAGGTTATTTGTTACGGGTGAGTTTTCCCCCTCTTCGGAAAGCGAGGAACCCAGTCCCCCTTCTTTCCATCCAGTTTCTGTCTGCTTAATCCCGTGCAGGGAGAATACAGAGCCATTGGAAGCAAGGGCGTAAATGCAGATTTGTAAAAATCCATCGGAGAAGAGGCTGATAGTTTCGTGTTTTGCCTTAAAGTTCTCCAAAGAAACGTTCCGGGACTTGCAATATAGGAATATCTATGGTAAACTATCTTCGCTAACTTTTGGGAAGGGATGAAATAAAATGTCTGGACATTCCAAATGGCATAATATTCAGAAGACCAAGGGTGCTGCCGACGCTAAGCGCTCTCAGGCCTTTACCAAAATCGCGAAGGAAATGATTGTCGCGGTCAAGACTGGCGGCAGCGGCGACCCCAACAACAATTCCCGCCTGGCCACTGTCATCGCCAAGGCGAAGGCCGCGAATATGCCCAATGACAACATCAAGCGCACCATCGAAAAGGCCTTGGGCGCAGGCAACACCGACAGCTTCGAGAGCGTCACCTATGAAGGCTACGGACCTTCCGGCGTGGCTGTTATTGTGGAAGCCCTGACCGACAACCGCAACCGCACGGCGCCCGCGGTCCGTCATTACTTCGACAAGTACGGCGGAAACATGGGCGCCACTGGCTGCGTGTCCTGGTCTTTCGATCAGAAGGGTGTTATCATCATCAGCAACGAGGATGAGGATCTGGATGAGGACACTGTCATGATGGACGCCTTGGAGGCCGGCGCTTCCGACTTCTCCAGTGAGGGAGAGATCTTCGAGGTCTACACCGAGCCGGACGCCTGCGGCGCTGTGGCGGAGGCCCTGGAAGCCAAGGGCTACACCTTTGAGTCCGCTCAGGTGGAGATGGTGCCTCAGAACTACATCAAGCTGGAGTCTGAGGAAGACATCAAGAACATGGAAAAGCTTATTGACATGCTGGATGATGACGACGACGTTCAGAACGTCTGGCACAACTGGGATCAGGACTGACATTCCAAAACCGCTCCGCTGAACGCGGAGCGGTTTTTTGCTCTTTTTTGCCGGAAGCTATTCTATTTTACCAGCGGTCTGTGCTATAATATATCATTATCATCTCAGGAGGATTTGTATGGACCGTATTGACCGCCTCGCCGAACAGCTGGAGCAGATTTGTCCTCGCGTAGAGCTTCTGCGGGATGAACCCCTCTCCAGACATACCACCTTCCGCATCGGCGGTCCGGCCCGCCTGATGGCTGTGCCGCCTGCGGCCGGGCAGCTGCAAAAAGTATTGGTCCTCTGCCGGCGCTGGGAGATCACCCCGATTGTGCTGGGCAACGGCAGCAATGTGCTTGCCCCGGATGAGGGCGTCAATGGCCTAGTCATCCAGCTGAGCGGACTGAACGGTCTGGCCCGGATGGGGGACACTACCCTGTTGTGTGACAGCGGCGTGCCCCTGGCCCGGCTGGCCTTATTCGCCCAGCAGAACGGGCTGACCGGCCTGGAATTTGCCCACGGTATTCCGGGAACCTTGGGCGGCGGTGTGTTCATGAACGCCGGAGCCTATGGCGGAGAATTGAAGGACGTGGTCACAGAGAGCCGCTGTCTGACAATGGACGGAGAGGAACAGTCCCTGCGAGGGACAGAGCAACAGTTTTCCTATCGCCATTCCGCCTATTCCTCTGGCGGCAAAATTGTGATTTTTGCCCAATTAGAATTAAAAAAGGGGGATCCGGAAGAGATTCGGGCCAAAATGGCGGAGCTGGCCGCCCGGCGGCGGGAGAAGCAGCCGCTGGAATACCCCAGCGCCGGGTCCACGTTCAAGCGGCCGGAGGGGCATTTCGCGGCGGCGCTGATTGAGCAGAGCGGTTTGAAGGGCTATACCATCGGCGGCGCTCAGGTGTCAGAAAAGCACGCCGGATTTTTGGTCAACCGGGGCGGAGCCACCTGCTCGGACGTGCTCCGGCTGGTGGAGCATGTCCGGGAGACCGTCCGGCAGCGGACTGGCGTGGAGCTGGAACTGGAAGTGCGGGTTTTGAAGGATACTGAATCGAAATAGAGAAGGGATACGAATGGAATTTATCATCATTTCCGGCCTGTCTGGGGCGGGGAAGAGTAAAGCAGCCTCATTTCTGGAAGACGTTGGATTTTACACGGTGGACAACATGCCGCCAGTGCTGATGCCGAAGTTTGCGGAGCTTTGTATGGCGGGCGGCGGGCGGTATGACCGGGTGGCGCTGGTCAATGACGCGCGGGGTGGAGTGGCCTTTGACGATTTTTTTGAGGCTCTGGACGCGCTGAAGCGGATGAACTGCGCCTACACACTGGTGTTTTTGGACGCCTCCACCGACACGATTATCAAGCGGTATAAGGAGACCCGCCGCAGCCACCCGCTGGCCGCTGAATGTGGGTCTCTGGAGGCGGCGGCCCGCCGGGAGAGGGAGATGCTGGAGCCGGTCCGGGCCCGGGCGGATGTGATCATTGACACGACCGCCCTTTCCACCGCCAAACTGCGGGGCGAGGTGCTCCGGCTGTGCGGTACAGGGGAGACAAGAGGGGGCATGGCGGTCAATGTGGTGTCCTTTGGGTTTAAATACGGACTGCCCATTGAGGCGGACTTGGTGTTTGACGTGCGGTTTCTGCCCAACCCCTACTATGTGCCGGAGCTGAGAAGCCAAACCGGACTGGACGCTGGGGTGCGGAATTATCTGAAGCAGTACGAGGACACGGAGATATTTTTGAACTATTTGCGGCAGATGATTGGATTTCTGCTCCCACACTATGTGGAAGAAGGGAAAAGCGCATTGGTGATTGCCATTGGCTGCACCGGCGGACAGCATCGCTCAGTAGCAATAACTCATGCACTGGCCGAGTTCATCCGCCAGGAGGGGTATCAGGTTTCGGAGACGCACCGGGATATGACGAGAGCATAGCGTTTTCTCTTCTTTTTCTTGAAAGAAAAAGAAGCAAAAAGAACTTTAAACTGGTTCTGAATCACAATTCCGGTATCGAGAGGACGCAAAATGAATACAGGCTATTATCACAACCCAAACCGGGAAGAAGGGCCCCATGTGGTCGCCATCGGCGGCGGAACGGGCCTTTCCACCATGCTGCGGGGCTTGAAGCGCCGCACGGAAAACATCACGGCCATTGTTACAGTGGCAGACGACGGCGGCGGCTCTGGTATGCTGCGGGAGGACTTGGGCATGCCCCCTCCAGGGGATATCCGGCACTGCATGGAGTCCCTGGCCAACGCCGAACCAGTCATGGGACAACTGCTCCACTACCGGTTTCCAACAGATTCCGGCCGTCTGGCGGGGCAGTCCTTCGGAAATTTGATTCTGGCGGCGCTCAACGGTATCGCCCCATCCTTTGACCAGGCGGTAACTATGATGAGCCAAGTGCTCGCCATTACAGGCCGGGTGCTGCCCGTGACCAACGCGGACGTTCAGCTGGAGGCGGAATTTGAGAACGGCACCAAGGTGGTGGGGGAGTCCAGGATTTCGGAGTTCAAGAAGGAACAGGACTGCCGCATCACCCAAGTGAAGCTCCTTCCAGAGCGTCCAACGGCGCTCCCAGATGCCATCGAGGCCATCCAGCAGGCGGATTTGATTGTTTTTGGGCCGGGAAGTTTGTATACCAGCGTAATTCCCAACCTGTTAGTGGAAGGGATTGCGGCGGCAGCGGCCCAGTCCAAGGCCATGCGGGTTTACGTCTGCAACATTATGACACAGGAGGGGGAGACTGAGGGTTACACAGTCAGCGACCATGTAGGCGCACTGCTGGAGCATGGGCAGAAGGGGATGCTGGATCTTTGTCTGGCCAATTCAGCGCCGATCCCCTCCTATCTGGTGGAGAAGTACCGGCCGGAAAACGCGGTTCCCATCCGTGTGGACCGGGCGGCGACGGAGGCGTTGGGCGTAGAGCTGGTGACCCGGCCCATTGCCAACACGGCGGCGATGGACTTTGCCCGCCATGACCCAAACCGGCTGTCAGAGGCGCTGATGGAGCTGTTTTACAGCCGAAGCGTCCGCGTAGCCACTGACCACGGCGTACGGTACATTTTGGAACGATGATTTACATTTATTGAAATCCGTTCCCGCAAAGCCTCCACGCATATTCCAAATTCAAATCCCTGGACCTCAATCCCCAAGAAAGGGAGGTTTCCATGTCATTTTCCTACGACACCAAGGAAGAGCTGTGCCGGGACACTGTAAACCGAAAATGCTGTACAGTGGCGGAAGCTTACGGCGTTCTGCTTTTCTGCAACTCCTTCACGCCTAAGGAAGTGAAAATTACCACAGAGTGCGCCCCTTTTGCCCTCCGGCTGCCCCGACTGTTTTGGAAGGCCTTCGGCGTCCACTTCGACAGCCGGCCGGAGGAAGTGGGGCCTTCTCTGAAGGCCGGCTTTTCCATCACTGCGTCCCAGTCTATGGCGGCGATTATGGAGGCCTACGGGTATGGGCGGGAAAATTCTGTTGCGCTTCACATCAATTATGCCATGCTGGAGGAGGACTGCTGCCGGGCCTCCTTTCTCCGAGGGGCTTTTCTGGCGGGCGGATCAGTGACAGACCCAGCCAAGCGGTATCATCTGGAGTTGGTCACTTCTCACTACCATGTGAACCGGGAATTACAGGCTCTTATGCTGGAAATGGGCTTTCAGCCCAAGGAAACAACCCGCAAGTCAAATTACTTGACATACTTTAAGCAGAGCGGGGCCATTGAAGATTTTCTTACCTCCATCGGTGCACCCCTGTCGGCCATGGAGGTGATGAATGCCAAGGTGGAGAAGCATCTCCGCAACGGTGTGAACCGCCGGTTCAACTGTGATGTGGCCAACCTGGACAAGGCGGTGGAGGCGGCTCAGGAGCAGATTGAGGCCATCCGCCGGCTGGAGGCCGGGGGAGCGCTGGACCAGCTGCCAGACAAGCTGCGCGAGACAGCGGCGCTGCGGGTGGAGCACCCAGAGCTGTCCCTGGCTCAGCTGGCAGAGCTGTGTAATCCGCCCATCACCAAATCCGCCCTGAACCACCGCCTGCGGAAGCTGGTTGAGTTGTCGCATTTGGACTAGGGAACCACTGAATTAAAGTTCTTTTGATTCTTTTCTCTCAAGAAAAGAACAAGAAAAGGAGTTATCAATGGAAAAACGTTGTACTGCCTGCGGGGGCGGGCTTCGGTTTGTTTCCCAGGAAAAGTTCCAGCTGGGGCAGACAGGCTGGTTTCTGGGCGGATTGTCCAATCTGCTGGCCGGGGCCATGGAAATCGCAGTCTGGACCTGTCCCGACTGCGGAAAAGTGGAGCTCTATTGGCCGGAAGGACAAGCTCTCCCGGATGATGAGGAGGAAAACCATATCGCGCAGATTCAATGCCCCTTCTGCGGGCGGACTCACGATTTGGACGACGTATGGTGCCCTCATTGCAACCGCCGTCTGGACGGCGCGGAGTAGCAGCGGGATTAAGCCCTGTTTGGCCACGCTGCCATATAGCAAACAATGCCTGGTTCTTTTTCTTTCAAGAAAAAGAACCAAAAAGAACTTTAAACTATATCCTCATGCCAGATTTCCAGTAGAATCCATTTGAAGTTCTTTGCTAAGCTTTCTTTCAAGAAAGGGTGTTCTTTTTCATGGCATTTGCTCATTTACATCTTCATACCGAATTTTCTCTGCTGGACGGGGCCTGCCGCATTAAGGGGCTGGTCCAGCGGGTCAAAGAGCTGGGCCAGACCGCTGTAGCCATCACCGACCACGGCGTCATGTACGGCGTCATCGACTTTTACAAAGCGTGTAAAGCCGAGGGAATCAAGCCTGTCATTGGCTGTGAGGTCTATGTAGCGCCCCGGAAGCGCACAGACAAGATCCATGAGTTCGACTCGGAAGCCCGTCACCTGGTCCTTCTGTGCCAAAATGAGAAAGGCTACCGAAATCTCTCCTACATGGTCAGTCAGGCTTTCATTGAGGGCTTTTACATCAAACCGAGAATTGATCTGGACCTGCTGCGAGAACACAGTGAGGGGTTGATTGCCCTCTCAGCCTGCCTGGGCGGCGAGATTCCCCGGCAGCTGATTGCCCACAATTATGCAGGCGCCAAACAGCATGCCCTGAGCATGCTCGAATTGTTTGGGGAAGGGAACTACTATTTGGAGCTCCAGGACCACGGGATTCAGATCCAGAAGGAGGTCAATGAGGGGATTCTCCGCCTCCACCGGGAGACTGGAATTCCCCTGGTGGTCACCAATGACGCCCATTACTTGACGAAGAAAGACGCCGGGACGCAGGACGTGCTAATGTGCATCCAGACCGGAAAAACAGTGGATGAACCAAACCGTATGCGTTTTGAGACCCAGGAATTTTACGTCAAGTCGGAAGCGGAGATGGCGGAGCTCTTTCCCGAGTGGCCGGAGGCAATTTCCAACACCGCAAAAATCGCAGAGCGGTGCAATGTGGAGTTTGAATTCGGCAAATACCATCTGCCGGAATTCCAGTGCCCGGCTGGCTACAACGCGGACAGCTGGTTTGAAAAATGCTGCAATGAGGGCTATGACCGCCGCTATCCCAACAATCCGGCAGGCTATCGGGACCGGCTGGAGTCGGAAAAGGACATGATTCGCAAAATGGGCTTTGTGGAATACTTCCTCATTGTGGCCGACTTCATCGGCTACGCCAAACAGAACGGCATCCCGGTGGGCCCCGGCCGTGGATCCGCCGCCGGTTCTATGGTCACTTACTGCTTGGCCATCACCGAAGTGGACCCCATGAAATACAGCCTGTACTTTGAACGCTTTTTGAACCCAGAACGGGTTTCCATGCCCGATATTGACGTGGATTTTTGCTACCAGCGCCGTGGCGAGGTCATCGACTATGTGAACCGGAAGTACGGCAGCGACCATGTGGCCCAGATCGTCACCTTCGGCACCATGGCTGCCCGCGGCGTACTCCGGGACGTGGGCCGGGCCCTCAACTTCCCCTACGCTGAGGTGGATGTGTTGGCCAAACAGGTGCCTGGTACGCTCCACATCACCCTGGACGATGCCTTGAAGCTATCCAAACCCCTGAAGGACATGTATGATGAGGAGGAGCGGGTCCGCAATCTGGTGAACACTGCCAAGGATATCGAGGGCATGCCCCGGCATGCCTCCAAGCACGCCGCCGGAGTGGTCATCACCAAGCGTCCGGTCCATGATTATGTCCCTCTGTCCAAAAATGACGAGTCCATTGTCACCCAGTACACCATGACCACACTGGAAGAGCTGGGTCTTTTGAAAATGGACTTTCTGGGCCTGCGGAACCTGACCATTCTGGACGATGCGGTGAAGATGCTCCAGAAAACCCAGCCCGATTTTACCTTGGATTCTATCCCGGACGACGACCCGGAAACCTACCAAATGCTCACCCAGGGCCGGACCTCCGGCGTGTTTCAGATGGAAAGCGCCGGCATGACCGGCGTGTGCGTGGGGCTGAAGCCCCAGAACATCGAGGACATCACCGCTATCATTGCCCTGTACCGTCCAGGTCCTATGGAATCCATTCCCCGCTTCATTGCCTGCAAGCACGACTCTAACCTGGTCAAATACAAGCATCCCATTCTGGAAGATATCTTGTCCGTCACTTACGGATGTATTGTCTATCAGGAGCAGGTCATCGAAATTTTCCGCCGGATGGCGGGCTACTCTTTGGGACAAGCCGATATGGTGCGCCGGGCCATTTCCAAAAAGAAGGCCAAAGAAATTGAAAAAGAGCGGAAATCCTTTGTGTATGGAGACCCAGAGCGGGGGATTGACGGCTGTGCTGGACGGGGGATTGATGAGAAGACGGCCCAAGAGATTTACGACGAAATTTATGACTTCGCCAACTACGCCTTCAACAAGGCCCACGCGGTTTGTTATGCTATTGTAGCCTATCAAACTGCCTACTTTAAATGCCACTACACGCGGGAGTACATGGCGGCTCTGCTGACCTCTGTGCTGGATTCCAGCGAACGGGTAGCAGAATATATCACTGAGTGCAAGGAGTGCAGCATCAAGCTGCTGCCCCCAGATGTGAACGAGGGAGGAGCAGCCTTCTCCGTCTCCGGAGAGAACATCCGCTTTGGCTTGGTGGCAGTCAAGGGAGTGGGTAGGGGGCTCATCAAGGCTCTGGTGGCGGAACGTCAGGAAAAGGGGCCCTTCCGGTCTTTTCAGGACTTCTGTGAACGGATGTTTGACAAGGAGCTGAACCGGAGGGCGCTGGAGAACCTGATTCGCTGTGGGGCCTTCGACAGCATGGGAGCCAAGCGCTCTCAGCTGATGCAGGTTTTCAGCAGTGTTTTGGACAGCATCGCCGCCAGCCGGAAGCGGAATTTGGAAGGACAATTTGATTTGTTTGGCGGTTTTGGCGGGGAAGATCCGGTTCCTGAGGTAACATTGCCTGACCTGCCGGAGTTCTCCCGCGCCGAGCTGATGGCCATGGAGAAGGAGACAACCGGGCTCTATCTTACCGGCCACCCCATGGACGAGTACCGGACACTGGCACGGAAGGCCAAGGCCGCGCCCATTGGCGCGATTCTCTCCGACTTTGCCCAGGAGGGCGGGCCCGGCACCTACCACGACGAGCAGCGCCTATCTATCGCCGGAGTGGTAACTGCTTCCAAAACCAAAACCACCCGGAATAATTCGATGATGGCCTATGCCACTTTGGAGGATGACACTGGATCTATGGAGCTGCTGGTGTTCGCCCGAACGCTGGGGGAAAGTGGGAGCTACCTCAAAGAAGGCACGCCCATTCTGGTGGAGGGCCGGATCTCCGTGCGGGATGAGAAAGCCCCCCAGATGCTGTGCGACCGTATCCGGCCCCTGGCGCAGTTGGATACGGAGCTGAATACTTCGCCGGAGAAGGACACGCAAGGGAAAAAGCTTTACGTGAAGATTCCGTCGCTGGATCATTCTGCCTTTCAGCGGCTGCAAAAAATTCTAATTATGTTCCCAGGAGAGCAGCAGCTTGTGGTAGTGTTTGCGGACACGCGGAAGAAATTTGGGACGCCCTGTGTGATTCATCCGTCTCTGGTGCGGGAGCTGAACGAGATGGTGGGCAAAGAAAACGTGGCTGTGCGTTGACTTCCTTTCTTTTGAAAAAGCAAGGAAGCGAACGAAAACTTTCATCTGTAAATTCTAGCAGGTAAATATAGCTTTGCAAAAAGTTCTCAAGCTTTTGCTTCGGAAAGCAAGCGTCGTTCAATCTTTCAAGAAAAGGAGGACTTTATGAAAAAAATGGTGGGACTGCTGTTTCACCGCGTGGTCATCGTGGGGGTGTCCTTGTTCATTCAGGTGGCGCTGCTGGTGTCCATGGTGCTGGTCTTTTCCGATTACTTTATCAATTTCTACTTCTTTTGTGTGGCAGTCAGCGTGGCGGTGGTACTCTGGATTGTGGGCAACCGGAGCAATCCAGCCTATAAAATCGCCTGGATTGTACCCATTCTTATCTTTCCGGCCTTTGGCGGGCTGCTGTACCTGCTGTTCGGCGGGCACCGGCTGAGCAGCCGTACCCGAAAGAAGATGCAGGGCTTGAACGCCTCGGCACGAGAAGCCATGAGTAAGAAACAGGGCGCATTGGACCAGCTGGAGGCTCTGAACCGTAATGCGGCCAACCAGGCCCGCTATATTCAGCGCGCCTCCGACTGCCCAGTCCACAGCGGCACCCAGACGGAGTATTTCCCACTGGGGGAGCGGAAGTTTGAGCGTCTGATGGAGGAGCTCCACAATGCGGAACATTATATTTTTATTGAGTACTTCATTATTGAAGAAGGAAAGATGTGGGATTCCATTTTAACCGTCCTGGAGGAAAAAGCGGCTCAGGGTGTGGATGTACGGGTGATTTATGACGATATCGGCTGTATGTTCACCCTGCCACGGGACTATGCTGAGACGCTGGAGGCGCGAGGTATCCCTTGCAGTGTGTTCAATCCCTTTATCCCGGTGCTGTCCTCCCGGCTCAACAACCGGGACCACCGGAAGATTTTGGTTATTGATGGACACACCGGCTTTACTGGCGGCATCAATCTGGCAGACGAGTATATTAACGCGAAGGTAAAGTATGGACACTGGAAGGACATGGCGGTCATGCTAAAGGGGGAAGGCGTATGGAATCTAACGGTGCTCTTCCTGTCCATGTGGGACTATATCCGGGGATTAGACGAGGATTTTTCCCAGTACCTTCCTATATTTCAGCCAGATACGAAAAGGGAAGACCTGGGATTTGTCCAGCCCTTTACAGACAGTCCGCTGGATGACGAGCCAGTGGGGGAGAATGTCTATCTCAGTTTAATCAACAAGGCGGAGCGGTATGTCTATATCACTACGCCTTACCTGATTATTGACAGCACCATGACCGCGGCCTTGTGTACTGCGGCCAAATCCGGTGTGGATGTGCGGATTCTGACCCCGCACATTCCAGATAAAAAGATGATCTTCGAGGTTACACGGGCGCATTACCCGCTTCTTTTGGAGGCGGGGGTCCGCATTTTCGAGTACACTCCTGGCTTTGTCCACGGAAAAACCTTCGCGGTCGATGATGAATATGGGGTAGTTGGGTCTATTAACATGGATTACCGCAGTCTGTTTCTGCATTTTGAATGTGGTGTATGGATGTACCGCTGTCCTTGCATCGCGGATATTCGAGACGACTTTTTAAAGACACTGGAGGTCAGCCAGGAGGTGGGGCTGGACAAGGCGACCCGGCTCTCTTGGATCAAAATGCTTTGGCGGTCCATTCTGCGGATTTTCGCGCCGCTGATGTGAGGCTTCGCTTCTCTTTCTTGAACGAAAATGAAGCGAAACGAACTGGATGCGAAACTTTGTTTCGTTGTCTGAATTTGGAAAGAGGGAATTGTAGATGGAACTCAAGCTTCGCCCAGTGCGGCCGGAGGATTACGGCGGCATCAGCCGTTTGGAGGGGCAGCTCCTGGCCGCTCATCGGGCCCACCGGCCAGACTTCTTTGAGGAGACAGATGAAGCCTATCCCATGGACGAGTTTCAGTCGTTGCTGGAGGACAAAAAAGCGTTTGGGGTTGTGGCCGTGGCAGGGGAGAAGATCACCGGATTCTGTGCTGTAAAGCTGAAGGAGGTCAAGACTGCCGCTTATCTTACGCCTCACAGCTATGCGTTTATCAATGATATCTGTGTGGATGAGACCTGCCAGAGGCAGGGAATTGGAAAACAGTTGTTTGAGTATGCGGTAAAAGAGGCCAAAAAACGGGGCATGAGCTGTGTCCGGCTCAATGTTTGGGAGTTCAATCAAGGCGCAATCGGGTTTTATCACGCCTTGGGCATGGAGGACCAATACCGTCAGATGGAACTTGCGTTCTAAAAGAAAACCGCACACTCTGTTCCCAGATCGCGCAGGTTTCGCTTTCTTGAACGAAAGCTTGGCAAAGAACTTCAAACTGATTCTACCGAAAGGCGGGCAGTAGAACCAGTTTGAAGTTCTTTTTGTTTTTTTTCAAGAAAAAGAACTATCGCGCACCTCGGATCTTGGCTTTCAGCTCGGCGCCCCGCTCCTTGATGCTGGAGAGCGCCCTGGACCACTGCCTGGATTCCATACCGCTGTAGCGGTCGCGGAACCGGCGGGAATATCGCTCCGCCTTCGCCAGCAGGTCGTTGTACCGATCGTTCAAATGTTCCAGAGCCTCCTCTCGGGCCTCTCGGGCGTCCTCCGCCCGCTCCCGCAGCTCCTCTCGGGCCCGCAGCTGAAGCTCTTCCTTGGCTTCCTCCAGCCGGGCCATCAGCCGGGCCGTCAGCGCCAGCTTGCGGATGGTGGTTACAGTGTCCGCCATGAGAACGGCAAACAGCACAGCCGCCAGCATAAGCTGCCATGACTTTGGAATGCGTCCGAACAGGCGTTCTGTGGCAGGATGGACGTAAAAAACCGCGAAGTAGGCCAAAACACCCCACCAGAGACAGACCCAGAGCGTGATTCTGCCCTTGATGTTGAACTTGAAGTGGGAGTAATCCCAATACTTCACATGGGTGGTCACCTCCAGGAACCAGCCCACGAAATATTCCCAGGCGGAGAGGGTAACAGTAGCCACGATGTAGAAAACCACTAGATTGTCTTTAAAGAAAGAGAGCGGGAGAATCATCAGCAGTGCACCCACCCCATAGATGGGGCAGAGGGGGCCCAGAAGAAAGCCCCGTATCACAAACCGCCGCTCAAGCACCGAGCAGTAGGTGGTTTCCATGCACCAGCCCAGAAAGGAATAGAAAATAAAGTACAAAAACAGGAGTGTAATCGGGACACCCCAGAGAGATGGTTCAATCATGGGCTTCCCCTTTTTTCTCATAGTCTGCCAGCAGCGCGGCCAGCACCGCGTTATAAATCTGCTCAGCATGTTTCTCAAAGTTGCGGGTCAGAATACTTGCGTTTTTCTTGGACAGCGCCATTACGTCCATGTCCAGCACAGATCCGGAATCGTCGTGCAGAGAGAGCCGGGCCGTCAGCCCGCCGTCTGGACGGGACAGCACCTCGGTCCGAACCTGCCGGCTCCGGCGGAGGCGGAGGTTGGCCACCGCCACATTTTTGTCGCATTTGGCCTTAACAGAGTAGGGAAGCTCATTTTCACAGACAGAGCTGTTGGTGCGGCCCTTGTCCGTAATGGTGTAAAGCTCGTCCTCCATATGGATGTGCTCCGTCTCCCGCAGCTCTGTCAGCGCCTGGGAGAACTGAAAGTAATCCACGCCCTCGTCACAGAGGGCCAGATCAGTCAGCGTGGACAGGTCGGCCGGTTCAGTCAGCCGGTCCATAATGTATAAAATCAGCAGCTTCAGCGCCAGAGGATCCTGAATAAATCCGCGCGGCATTGGGAACCCCCTCCTTTTGTGAGATCATCTTTTCTTCATTATACACAAAACAGAGAAGGTAAGCAAGGGAAGGGTGTCAAATTAGAACGGCGGCGCTGATATGTCATACAATGCTTGACATAATCCGACAGGAAAGGTATCATAGACCATAGAAGATTGAATCTTGTCATGGAGGTCATTCAAATGAAACGAATTCTTTGTATTCTGTTCCTGATAAGCACACTTCTGGCCCTCTCCGCCTGTGGATCTCCGGAGCCTCAGCCTACGGAGTCCCTGGAGCCCACGCCTGCCCCTTCCCCCGTGGACACAGAGCCTCCAGCGGTGGACACAGATCCTCCACTGACCTACGAGTTCACAAATCCCCTCACTGGTGAGCCTACAGAGGAGGACCTTTCCAAAAACCGGCCCATTGCCATCATGCTCAACAATCTGAAAAAAGCGCTGCCTCAGTGCGGGGTTTCCATGGCTGATATTATCTACGAAGTTCCCGCAGAGGGCGGCATTACCCGCATGCTGGGCGTCTTCCAATCGGTGGAGGGGGTCGATTACATCGGTTCCGTCCGCAGCGCCCGGCCCTACTACGCCGCGCTGGCCCAGGGCTTGGACGCGGTCTTCCTCCACGCCGGCGGAAGCCCGGACGCCTACACCTACATCAAACAGAACGGCGTCACCGCCCTGGACTGCGTGAACGGCCCCTATGAGGGATCCCTCTTCTGGCGGGACAAGGACCGGGCCAAGAGCGCGGGCAAGGAGCACAGTGTCTTTACCTCCGGCCCGGTCATCACTGAGCTGTTTGAGGGTTATACCTTCCGCAAAGAGCACGAGGAGGGCTATTCCTACCCTCAGACTTTTGCCGGGGACGGCACTCCCGCTGGAGGTGAATCCGCTCAGACGGTGACCGTCTCCTTCTCCGACTACAAAACCGGTGTATTCCGCTATGACGCGGGACTGGGCGCCTATCTGGTAGAGGAGTACGGCGCGCCCTACAAGGATGGCAACACCGGCGAACAAGTGGCTGTCACCAATGTGCTGGTGCTTCAGACCACCACCAAGGTTCTGGACTCTGAGGGCCGGCTCAGCGTGGGGCTGGACTCCGGATCCGGCTGGTTCGCCTGCGGCGGGAAGGCCGTTCCCATCCGCTGGTCCAAAGGGAAGGGGAGCAATCCGCTGACCTACACCACAGAAGACGGGAAAGACCTGGTGCTGGGGCAGGGGCACAGCTACGTCAATATCCTCTCCAGCACTTGCAGCGTCGTCTTTGAATAGCCTGAAAAGCGGTTTGGCTTTACATATGAGGCGCCTCCTGAGATAGGAGGCGCCTCGTTCATCCGAAGTCAAAAGGGGTTCTGTTCAACGCTTTTTGTTTTTATTCAGCCGTGTGACTCCTCCCAAAGCTCATCTGCCACGGGAGCCCAGTGCTCCGCTGCATTTTTGCACTTGCCGCACAGGCTGTCTACGTCCTCCGGCTGCTCCATGTCGGTGGAATGGGCTCCTGACTTGTGGACCATCTGTGCCAACGCGCCGTTGTTGTCCAGCAGTGGGCAGGGACGCAGGTGGTTGCCGTTGAAGGGCTGGTTGTCGTGATACTGCATGAACATGGGGGAGCGGTACGCCTCCAGCAGGGTCTTTTCGTGGATGTTGGAATCGGAATAGTGGATAAACGCACAGGGCTCAATATCGCCGTTGGCGTTGATGTGCAGATAGCACCGCCCGCCGGCAATACAGCCGTTTACATACTCGCCGTCATTCCAGAAGTCCATGGTGAACAGCGGCTTGGTATCCCGGAATTTCCGCACTTGCCGGTACATGAACTTCCGCTGTTCCGCGCTGGCCATCAGGCCGGTGGGAGCGCCCGCGCCCACCGGCATATAGGTGAAAATCCAGGCGAACAGCGCGCCCTTGGCGATGAGGTCGTCAAAGTACGCTTCACTGCCGATGATTTCCGCGTTCTTGCTGGTGTAGCAGCAGGACACGCCGAAGGGCAGACGCTTGGAACGGAGCAGCTCCATGGCCCGGCACACGGCCTGGTAGGTGCCTTTACCCCGGCGAAAGTCGGTCTCTTCTTCGAAGCCCTCTACGCTGATGGCAGGGACAAAGTTTTTCACCCGCAGCATTTCGTTGGCGAAATCCTCATCAATAAGGGTGGCGTTGGTGAAAGCCAGAAAGGCGCAGTCATCGTGCTTTTCACACAGGCGGATGAGGTCCTTTTTCCGGACTAGAGGCTCACCGCCAGAGTAGATGTACATATAGGTGCCCAGAGCTTTGCCTTGCTGGATGATGGAATCCAGTGTGTCAAAGTCCATGTTCAGCTTATTGCCGTACTCCGCTGCCCAGCAGCCGGTGCAGTGAAGGTTACAGGCCGAGGTCGGGTCCATCAGAATAGCCCAGGGAATGTTACAGTGATAGGTCTCCCGGGCCCATTTATTCCGGTTGATGCCAGTAATGGCCGAATTGAGGAGGAAGTTCTCAAACAGCTTCCGGCGGACGCCGCTGTCAACGTCGGTGTACAGCTTGTGAATGAGCTGGTTCCAATTGTTGTCCGGGTCCTGAAGAAAGCCCTCAATCATGTCGTAAACGCCAGTGTAATTGCCCTCACGGTCAAATTTCCGAACCCAGTCCAGCACCTTGGGAAGGTTTGCGTCCGGGTCCTTTTCCAGGTAGTCCAGCACCCGCTTGCCGGCCAGGGACTGGATGGTTTCCGTCATACTTTTGTTCACAGAAGTTCAGCTCCTTTTTGATTCACAGCCGGGATGGCTTTTTCTGTCCCTTATTGTCGCAGGCGTTCCGGGATTTGTCACGGGACAGAAGAGGGCCGAATGTGTAATTTTGGGACGGATTGAAATTCTGTTACCTTTTAGGACACTTGTGGGATGTTGTCCCTTTTCTGCTGTGGCACGGCACGGTATAGTTATGACAGAAGAGAGGGCCATGACATAGGGGATCAAAAAGGACCGCTTTTCAGCGGTCCTTTTTAACGTCTTTTAGAAACTGTATTCACATGACCCGTTGGCAGAATTTAAATCTGTCATAATATATCTGGCCAGTGCCACCAGCAGGTCCCGAAGCTGGTCCAAATATTCCTTCGCGGTCAGCTTCGCTCCCTCGCTGAGCCAGCGGACCATGGAGGCTGTGAAGGCGTCGGTCAGAAAGGTGAACGCAAATTTATGCGTCTCCTGGTCCATGGCGGGGAAGACACGCTGGTTAAAACGCATGATGAATGGGGCCATCACCTGTACGAAGTATTCCCGAAAAGAGTTCTGACCCTGGATTTGCAGAGCGCTGCGGTAAAACTGACGCTCCCGGTAAAAGTAAGTACAGATATCATCCAGCAGGCCCCAGGCACTGCTCTGCTCCTCCAGCCGGACATTGGAAATGAACTCCGTATAAAAAATCCAGTTGACCAAGTCATATTTATCCTGAAAGTGGTAGTAAAAGCTCTTCCGGTTCATTCCACACCGCTCGCAAATATCGCCCACACTGATCTTGTTGAAGGGCTTTTCCGCCATCAGCTCCTTCATATTCTGTGCCAACGCCCGCTTCGTGATGTTGGAATCCGCCATGTGCAACCGCTCCTTTTCGCGTGCTCCCTTATCTCTTTGATGCGTTTCTTTCGATTATAACATAATTTCTCCTCTTTTTCAACCGAAAATCCTAGTAAAAATTCCAGGGAAGGGGAGGCCCGTCCCTTTCGATGGATTACACAAAAAACAGCCGGGATTAACGCGAAAATTTTCTATCCTATCGGTCATAAATTTTACGAAAAGCTAGTGCAATTTCCAGAACGGTATGGTATACTAAACTCATCTTCAAAACGGTTTCCAGAAATTTATTAGGAGGTAAAAAACAATGAGCTATCCTGTTGTTGTGGCCTACGGCCGCACCGCCTGCTGCCGGTCCCGGAAGGGCGGCCTGGCTGATGTCCACCCCGTCGATTTCTCCGCCGCCTGCCTGAAGGGTGTCATCGCCAAAGTTCCCTATGTGGCTGAGCATCCCGAGGTTATCGGCGATGTGATCACCGGCTGTGCCATGCACATCAACCAGATGAACATGAACGCTTCCCGCCTGATCGTCAACCGCGCCGGACTGCCCGACGACGTGCCCGCTCAGACCATCAACCGTTTCTGCTCCTCCGGTCTTCAGGCCATTTCCACCGCCCACAACGCCATTATGGCTGGCCAGTACAAGGTGGCCATTGCCGGCGGCTGCGAGTACATGACCGGCTGTTTTACGCCCTATGACTTCAACACTTACGGTGACAAGTGGATCATGGACAACTATCCCGGCGGCTACATGTCCATGGGCCAGACGGCTGAGAACGTGGCCAATGACTATGGCTTCACCCGTGAGCAGATGGACGAAATGGCGCTGGAGTCCCACACCCGCGCTGCCGCTGCCCGCAAGGCTGGTAAGCTGGCTCCCTCCATCATTCCTTACACCAAGGAAGACGGCACTGTGGTGGACTATGACGACGGCATTCTGGCCGATATGGACGGCAACCTGAAGACCTCCATGGAGAAGATGTCTTCTCTGAAGACCTGCTTTGTGGCTCCGGAGGATGGCGGCAAGGTTACCGCCGCCACCTCTTCCCAGACCACTGACGCAGCTGCTTATGTCATGCTTATGGACAGCGACTTCGCCGCTGAGCACGGCATCAAGCCCATTGCCAAGATGGTCGCGTTCCAGGTGGCCGGCTGCGACGCCACACGGATGGGCATGGGCCCTGTGTACGCCATTCCCAAGGCGCTGGAGCAGGCTGGCCTGAAGTCCGTGACCGACATGGACGTCATTGAGCTGAACGAAGCCTTTGCTTCCCAGGCTATGGCCTGCATCAAGAACGTGGTGAAGGATCCCAAGCTGGACGGCTTCCAGGACATGTGGGATTCCAAGAAGGTCAATCCCTACGGCGGCGCGATGGCGCTGGGCCATCCCATGGGCGCTACCGGCGCGTTCCTGACCAGCAAGGCGCTGGACTACCTGCGGGACCCTGAGACCAAGGGCAAGTACGCAATGGTCACCATGTGCATCGGCGGCGGTATGGGCGCCTGCGGCATCTACGAGCTGTGCGAGTAATCGCAACCTCCTGAATACACATAAGCGTCGAGGCCCGGACATTTGTCCGGGCCTCTTTTTTCGCTTCTTTTCTTGAAAGAAAAGAAGCAAAAGAACTTTAAACTTTCGTAAGAACTTGCGCGGCGGTTTCTGGTAGAATGGCAGGGAAGGGGGTGGTTTCATGCTGCATCGTTTTCTGAGCGCGCTGCTGGGTTATTGGGAGGGATGCCTCGATTACTGGCCCATTTTTCTGATTCCCTGTCTCATAGGGCTGGCATATAACTGGAAAACGACCTCCGTTTGGCATGAGCTGGGCAAGCTGGTATTCGCCTTCTGGTGTGGTTGGCTGCTGCGAATGACAGTTTCCCTGGAGGACATTTGGGCTGACCTGCTGGCTGGACAGCTGCAAATCCGGGGCGGACAATGCTTTGTGCCTGGCCGGGACATTCTGCCCATTCTGCGGTATGGAAGCAGCTGGACTATTCTGGTCAATCTGGGCGGAAATCTTGGCTTTTTTCTGCCCTTCGGATTTTTGGCCGCTCTGCTGTGGCCCAAGCTTCGAGATTGGCGCTGGTCACTGCTGGCTGGGGCCGGATTTTCCTGCCTGATTGAGACGTTGCAGCTCTTTACCTTCCGTGTCACCTCGATTGATGATGTGATTCTGAACGCATTGGGGACGCTGATGGGGTGCTGGATATATCATGTTCTGCATTATCTCACAGGAGAAAAGGCTTGACGTTCTTTCACTTCTTTTCTTGAAAGAAAAGAAGTGAAAAAGCGCTCCCAAACGGGAGCGCTTTCTGGTACAAGTAAGCCTGTAAGCCGGGTTCTGTTTTGACAGCCATCTATCTAGCCGCGCCGTTGCCAACGCGGTCAAGCCACCTCCTCGGGAACGGCCGGGTCAGCCTATGTGTTCCCTCCACGGTGTTGCTCCGAATAGAGTTTACAGGACCGAGCAGTTCCCAGTCGGCCAGTGAGCTCTTACCTCGCTTTTCCACCCTTACCTGTCTGACGCAAGCGCCAGTCAGGCGGTATATCTCTGTTGCACTTTTCCTGAAGTCGCCTTCGGCGGGCGTTACCCGTTATTCTTACCCTGTGGAGCCCGGACTTTCCTCACGGAAGGGCCTTTCGGCCCAACCCCGCGGCTGTCCAGCTTACTTGCGGGATTCAGTATACCACACCTTTTCCAAAAAAGCAAACAGGTTTTGACGGTTCATGCCCCCACGGAGAGAAAAAATGTTCCTTTGAATTCACGACCTCTGGCCGTCACACGAAATCGCTTGACGCCGCTGAGCCCAACCTGAAAGGACGCGGGCGCCGTGCCCTGCCAGCGGTGGAGGAGCGCGCCATCCCTGGCCCGGACCTCCAGCTCAAGGGCTCCCGCGCTGGGGTCGATTTCCACCGAAAGCCTGCTGGAATTCCGGAGCACAAGAAAATTTCGGGATATAGATCCAGTGAGCATAGAGAATTTTCCCTTCCACCAGGTGAGAAGCCCCCAGTTCATACCCCCAGAAATCCATGCTATCTTCGTGCTCACAAGCCCAAGCTCATTAAAGACAAGCATGAGCAATAAGAAGACTGCGGCGAGCAGAAACCACTTGAAATCCGGCATATTCATCACCTCATTTTTATTATACATCGTAGCACTTTCCCTTCGCAAGGGGCAAACGAGAATTTTTTAAGGAACCGCTGATTTAACCGGCGTGTGCGGATTGGCGAGCGAAATTTTTGTCTGACGAGTGACAAAAAGTGCAGGAATCCTGTCGGATTTCAAACTTTTTTCACGAAGTCCAGGCGAAAATTTCGCCGTCAAGACGTGCGCGTGGATGAAATCAGTGGTTCCTTAAAGCCTGCCGCCGGAGAGGGGACGCACCTGGCAGCTGTCTCGCTTTTTCTTGAAAACGACGAACGGATGTGCTATCATAGAGAAAAAGATGTACCGTGGAGATCCGGAAACATCGTTGAAATCCCAGAGAAAAAGAGGTATAATAATTGCTGTCTGCAAACCTGAGAAAGCGGGAGTGAAAAATGACAATTCAAGCCTATCTGAATACATTGAAGGGCAAACGAGTGGCCGTCATCGGCATTGGCGTGTCTAATACGCCGCTGCTCCGGCTGTTGCTCCGGGCTGGTGTACAGGTGACTGCCTGCGACCGGAAGGACCGGGACGCACTGGGCACCGTTGCGGCAGAACTGGAAAGCCTGGGCGCAGAACTCCGGCTGGGGAGGGGCTACCTGGACGGGCTGGACCATGACGTCATCTTCCGCACGCCGGGCCTGCGGCCCGATGTGCCTGCACTGGCGGCGGCCCGGAGCCGGGGGAGTGAGGTTACCTCTGAAATGGAGGTGTTTTTCCAGGTATGCCCCTGCAAGCTGGCAGCGGTCACGGGCAGTGATGGAAAAACTACCACGACCACTATCATTTCCGAGCTGTTTAAGGCCGCCGGTTACCACACTTATGTAGGGGGCAATATTGGCAAGCCTCTGCTCGCGGATGCCGCCGGTATGTCAGAGAAGGACATTGCTGTGGTGGAGCTGTCTTCCTTCCAGCTCATGACGATGGAACGGAGTCCTCAGATTGCGGTGGTCACCAATTTGGCGCCCAATCACCTCGATGTTCATAAGTCCATGGAGGAGTATATTTCTGCAAAGGAAAACATCTTTACACATCAGATACCATCTGATAAAGTGGTTCTAAACGGAGACAATTCCATTACCCGGGGCTTCGCGGACAAAGCTCCGGGCAGTGTGACGCTGTTCAGCCGTCAGGAGGTGCTGGACCAAGGCGTCTACCTGGATGGGGACGCTATTTGGGTTTCCAATGCCCAAGGCCGGCGGAAGGTATTGCCGCTGGATGGAATCCTATTGCCTGGAGTTCACAACGTGGAAAACTACATGGCGGCCATCGCCGCCGTGGACGGGCTGGTGCCTGACGGTATTATCCGCGCCTTCGCCAAGGACTTCGGCGGGGTGGAGCACCGCATCGAGCTGGTCCGGCAGCTGCGGGGAGTCTCTTATTACAATGATTCCATCGCCTCCAGTCCCACCCGCACCATTGCCGGATTGCGCTCCTTCCATCAGAAAGTCATCCTCATTGCGGGGGGGTATGACAAAAACATCCCCTACGACGAGTTGGGGCCGGAAATTGTGGAGCACGTCAAGACTTTGGTGCTCACCGGCCCAACGGGACCCAAAATCCGGGCCGCCACAGAGTCCGCGCCGGGGTTCGGACCGGATAGCCCTGTCATCTTGGAGCGGGACACCTTCGCAGAGGCGGTCCATGCGGCGGCAGAGTCGGCACAGGAAGGGGACATTGTCATTCTTTCCCCCGCCAGCGCCTCCTTCGATTGCTTTCAGAACTTTATGGAGCGGGGGAATACGTTCAAAAAGCTGGTGCATGAGCTGGACTGACTGCCATAAACGCATAGTTTAAAGTTCTTTTTGCTTCTTTTTCTTTCAAGAAAAAGAAGAGAAAGGAGTGTGTCAATGGATACCTTGGAAGTACTGCGGCGGCTGTGCGGGCAGAACGGGCCCTCCGGCTTTGAAGGGCCCGTGGTAAACGAGGCCGCCGCCCTGCTCCGTCCCTTTGTGGACGAAGTCCGGGTGGAGCGGCTGCAAAGCGTGTTGGGCATCCGCCGCTGCGGAAAAGAGGGCGCGAAAAAGCTGCTCCTGGACGCCCACCTGGATGAAATCGGCTTCCTTATCATGGGAATCGAAGACGGTTTTCTCCGCTTCCGTACCCTAGGCGGCGTAGACCAGCGGATGCTGCCCGCGCGGGAGCTGACTGTTTTAACTGACCCGCCCATCCTGGGCGTGGTGGCCACCAAGCCGCCCCACCTGCAAGGACCAGGGGAGAGCGATAAATCCATCCCTCTGGACGAGCTTTACCTCGACACCGGCATGAGCCAAGAGGAGGCGGAACAGGCCGTCCCCATCGGCACCCCGGCGGTCTACCGGGCGGAGGTATTCCCTTTGGGCGAAACCAAAATCTGCGGCAAGGCCCTGGATGACCGGGCCTGCTTCGCGATCCTGCTCCGAACGCTGGAGCTCCTTCAAAACGAAGCCCTGGATGTGGACCTCTACGTGCTGGGTTCCTCCTGTGAGGAGGTGGGAGGCCGGGGCGCGAAAACCGCTGTCTATGATGTGGCGCCCGACTTCTGCGTAGCCCTGGATGTGACGTTCGGCGCCACGCCGGACGAACCAAAATCCAAAGGACGGGTCATGGAGCTGGGCGGGGGACCGGTTGCTGGCGTGGGCCCAGTCATGGCTCGATGGATGACCCAACGGCTACGGACAAAAGCGCTGACAAGGAATATTCCTTGTCAGCTGGAAGTGATGAGCGGGAGCACCGGAACCAACGGAGATGAGTTCCAGATTGCCCGGGAAGGCATCGCCACGGCGGTGCTGTCCCTGCCGTTGAACTATATGCACTCGCCGGTTGAGGTCATTGACCGGGGGGACCTGGAGCAGACCGCCCAGCTGCTGGCCGCGTTCATCCGGGACCTGGGAAAGGAGGCGCCGGTTTGAAAACACTTTTGAAAGAATTGTGCCAGTTAAACGGCGTGTCCGGCTGGGAAGATCCGGTGCGGGATTTTATCCGGCAGCAGGCGGAAGACTATGCGGACAGCATCCGCACCGACGCGCTGGGAAACCTGATTGTGTTCAAGCGGGGAAGGAAAACCACAGGAAATAAGCTGCTCCTCGCCGCCCATATGGACGAGGTTGGCATGATCGTCAGCCAGATCACCGACGAGGGTTTCCTCAAATTTCAATTTGCCGGTGGGGTGGACCGCCGGGTGGTGCTGGGCAAACCGGTCCGGGTGGGCCTGTCTGGCGCAGCCGGGGTCATCGCCATCAAGCCGGTCCACCTTCTCACTGCGGAAGAGCGAAAAAAGGTCCCAAAAACCAGCGAGCTCTACCTCGACATTGGCTGCACCAGCAAGGAAGCGGCGGAATCCCAAGCTGCTCTGGGCGATCCGGTATCCTTCGCAGTGGAGGCGGAGGAGTTTGGCACAGGCATGCTCAAGGCCAAGGCCATTGACGACCGGGCGGGCTGTGCTGTCATGCTCCAGCTGCTTCGGGAGGAGCTGCCCATGGACGTGACTTTCGCCTTCACAGTTCAGGAGGAAACCGGCACCAAAGGGGCCTTCGGCGCGGGCTTCTCTATTTCGCCGGAGATCGCCTTGGTGCTGGAAACCACCACTGCCGCCGACTGCGGTGGCGTTTCCGAGCACGAACAGGTGTGCTGGGCTGGAAAAGGGCCAGTTATCTCTATCATGGACGGAGGAACCATCTACGACCGTGCCCTGTTCGAGCTGCTGCGGAACCAGGCGGAGCAGAATCAGATCCCCTGGCAGACCAAGCACTATCTTTCCGGCGGCAACGACGCCCGCACCTTCCAGCGGACCCGCGCCGGCGTCCGGACTGCGGCGCTGTCCGTGCCGGTCCGTTACCTGCACACACCGTCCAGCGTGGCCGCTCTCTCAGACATTGAACACACGCTGGCGCTGGCCAGAGCCTTCGTCAAGGCCATTGCGGAACAGGAGGAGAATGGAATTGGTTGAAACCTTACAAAAGCTGACAGGCGCGTTCGGGCCCTCAGGCTGTGAAGGCCCGGTGGCGGAGGTCATTCGGGCCATGGCGGAGCCTTACGCTGACGAGTGCTTTACGGACACGCTGGGCAATCTCATTGTCCACAAGAAGGGGAACGGCCCCAGGGTGATGTTCTCCGCCCACATGGATTCTATCGGGCTCATCGCCACCCACATCGAAAAAGAGGGCTTTATCCGCTTCGGCAAGGTGGGAGGGCTGGACCTTCCGGCCATTTATCAGCTGCCGGTCCGGTTCCAGAACGGCACCCAAGGCGTTATCGCCGTCAACGAGGACAAAGAGGGGGAGAAGCTGCGCCTAAACGACCTCTATGTGGACATTGGCGCGAAAGATCGGGCAGAGGCGGAACAGAAGGTTTCCGTAGGGGACATGGCGGTGTTCTCGTCTCCCGCCATCATGGCAGGCCGCAGAGTAGTCTCTCCTTACCTGGACAACCGGGTGGGCTGTCTGGTGCTGTTGATGGCGCTGAAGCGGATCCAAACCCATACCAACGACCTCTACTTCGTGTTCAGCACGCAGGAGGAGGTGGGATGCCGGGGAGCCAAAACCGCTGCCTACAGCATTGACCCGGATTACGGTCTGGCTGTGGACGTGACTGGAGCGGACGATGTGCCCTCCGCCACCCACGGAAGCAGTACCAAGCTTGGGGGCGGCGCGGCCATCAAAGTGATGGATTCCTCCGTCATCTGCCATCCGGTCATGGTCAAAAAGCTTCAGGCGCTGGCTGCGGAGCAGGGGATTCCCGCTCAGACCGATGTGCTGCGTTCCGGCGGCACTGACGCCGGAAGCATCCACATCACCCGCCTGGGTGTAATCACCGGCGGCATTTCCGTTCCCTGCCGCTATATTCACGCGCCTTCAGAAATGGCGGATCAGGATGACATCGAGGCCTGTGCGGCGCTGGCTGCCGCCCTGGCGGAAAGTGAGCTGCCCAAGCTATGAACAGTGATTTAACTTTACAGCTTAGCAGCCGGGTACGGACACTGGGACAGGAGGCTCAGGAGGCGCTGGCGGAACAGTTCAGCCGGATTGACGCCATAGCAGAAACCAACACTCAGCGGGTGCTGGCGGCGTTTCAAAAGCACCGTGTAGCGGAAAATTACTTTACAGGGACCACGGGCTATGGATACGACGATCTGGGCCGGGACAAGCTGGATGAGATCTATGCGGACCTGTTTGGGACGGAGGACGCCCTGGTGCGGCTTCAGTTTGTCAACGGCACCCACGCTATCACCGCTGCCCTGTTCGGAGCGTTAAAGGCGGGGGATGTGCTCCTTTCAGCTGTTGGCGCGCCCTATGACACCCTGCTGGGGGCCATTGGCGTGGTGGACAAGGGGCCGGGTTCCTTAAAAGACTACGGAATCGAGTACCGGCAGGTGGATTTGAAGGACAACGGGCCGGACCGGGAGGGGCTAAAGCGCATGGCTGCGGACCCCAAGGTGAAGGCGGTTCTGATTCAGCGGTCTAAGGGTTACGCCACACGGGCGTCCCTGCCGGTGGACGAGATCGGGGCATTGGCCCGGATTGTGAAAGAGGCCAATCCGGGCGCGGCGGTAATCGTGGATAACTGCTACGGGGAATTTGTGGAAGAACAAGAACCTACCCATGCAGGAGCTGACCTGGTGGTGGGGTCCCTCATCAAAAACCCTGGCGGCGGGCTGGCACCCACCGGCGGCTACATCGCGGGGCGGCGCGATTTGGTGGGGGGGGCCGCCATGCGGCTGACCGCGCCGGGCATCGGGAAGGAGTGCGGCTGCACCTTGGGACAGAATCGTCTGCTGTATCAGGGACTGTTTCTGGCCCCCCATACGGTAGCCCAGGCGGTAAAGACCGCTGTGTTCGGCGCGAAGGTGATGGAGCTGCTGGGGTATGAGACGGAACCCCGGTCTGATGCGGTGCGGCACGATATCATTCAGATGATCTCCTTCGGTGCGCCGGAGCCGCTGAAGCGCTTCTGCAAGGGGATTCAATCCGGCGCGCCAGTGGATTCCTATGTCACCCCAGAGCCATGGGACATGCCTGGATATGACAGTCAGGTCATTATGGCGGCGGGGGCGTTCATTCAGGGCGCTTCCATTGAGCTGTCCGCCGACGCGCCCATGCGGGAGCCCTATACGGTCTACTTGCAGGGTGGGTTGACCTATGAGTCTGGAAAGGCTGGGGTTTTGCTGGCGGTTCAGGAATTGTTGAATGAATAGAGGTATTCTCTTTCTTTTTTCACGAAAAGAAGAGAAAAAGGAGTGAAAACAATGGCTGTAGAAGAGGAAGTCAGACTCCTGCGCGATAAGCTGAACGAGTTTTCTTATCAGTATTACGTGCTGGACCAGCCCACCATCCCTGACTATGAGTACGACCGGATGCTCCGCCAGCTGGAGGAGTTGGAGGCGGCTCATCCGGAGCTGATTACCCCGGATTCGCCCACCCAGCGGGTGGGTGGTGAGGCGGTGCCGGCCTTCACGCCGGTCCAGCACGCGGTGCCGCTGGAATCCCTTCAGGACGTGTTTTCCCCGGAGGAGCTGGAGGCCTTCACCCAGCGCATTGAGGAGGGGGCAGACCAAGTCCAATATCTGGTGGAACCCAAGGTGGACGGACTCTCTGTGGCGCTGGAATATGTGGATGGCGTGTTCGTTCGGGGCGCTACCCGGGGGGACGGGCAAGTGGGAGAGGACGTGACAGAAAATATCCGTACCATCCGCTCTGTTCCCATGAAGCTGGTGAATGCCCCGGCCAGGCTCATTGTCCGGGGAGAGGTCTATATGGCCCGAAATGTGTTCGAGACGTTGAACACGAACAGGGAGGTCCGGGGAGAAGCCCCGTTTGCCAACCCTCGAAACGCTGCCGCCGGGTCCCTGCGGCAGCTGGATCCCAAAATTGCCGCTGCCCGTCAGCTGGACATGATAGCGTTTAATATCCAGCTGGTGGAAGGGAAGACCTTTGAGACTGATTCGGAGGCCCTGGATTACCTGGAAACCCTGCGGTTCAAGGTGATTCCCCGTACGGTCCATGAGGATGTGAGCGGAGTTCTGGCACGCATCGCCGCCCTGGGGGAGAACCGGTACGAGTTTCCCTTTGACATTGACGGGGCGGTGGTCAAGCTGGACAGCTTGAGCGAACGGGCCTCCTTCGGGTCTACCGCCAAGTTCCCCCGATGGGCGGCGGCCTACAAGTATCCACCGGAGCAGAAGGAATCCAAGGTGGTGGACATTGTGGTCCAAGTGGGCCGCACCGGCGTGCTTACCCCCAAGGCGGTGGTGGAGCCGGTCCGGCTGGCCGGTACCACGGTGATAAACGCCACCCTTCACAATCAGGACTTCATTACAGAAAAGGATATCCGCATCGGAGACGCAGTGATCGTCCAAAAGGCGGGAGAGATCATTCCGGAAATCGTGGAAGTCTTGCAGGACAAGCGTCCGCAAGGAACGGTACCTTACAGTCTGCCGGAGGTCTGTCCAGTCTGCGGCGCACCGGTGGCCCGAGACGAGGACGGTGTGGCCGTCCGCTGTACTGGCGCGGAGTGCCCCGCCCAGCTGCTGCGGAATCTGGTACATTTCGCCTCCAGAGACGCTATGGACATTGAGGGCCTAGGACCCGCAGTGGTGGAAGCGTTGACCGGCGCGGGACTGCTTAAAACTCCCGGCGATCTGTATCACTTGCAGGCGGAGGATGTGGCTAAGCTGGACCGAATGGGCAAAAAGTCTGCGGAAAACCTGCTGGCCTCTATTGAAAAATCCAAGAAAAACGACCTCTCCAAGCTGCTGTGTGCGTTCGGCATCCGGCAGGTGGGCAGTAAGGCGGCTAAGGTTTTGGCGCGGAAATTCCGCACTCTGGACGCCCTGGCGGAGGCGGGTGAAGAGGAATTGACCGCCGTGCCGGACATTGGCGGCATCACAGCGCAGTATTTGTCCGCTTGGTTTGCCGAGGAGCAGTCCCGGCACTTGATCGAGACGCTGCGGAACGCCGGGGTCAACTTTGACAGCATGGAGGAGGAGGCCAGTGACAAGCTGGCCGGGAAGACCTTTGTGCTCACAGGCACTCTGGAGCGCTTTACCAGAGATGAGGCTGGAGCCATGATTGAGGCTCAGGGCGGGAAGGTGTCCTCATCGGTGTCCAAGAAGACCAGCTATGTGGTGGCGGGGGAGTCTGCGGGATCCAAGCTGGCCAAAGCGGAAAGCCTGGGTATTCCGGTGCTGACAGAAGCTGAATTTTTGTCGCTTCTGGAGGCGGAATAACTGGAACGGAAAGGTGGCAAGCATTTTTGCTTGTCACCTTTTGAGGTGGAAGGAACGGTAGCATGATGAAAGAGGAGAAGGACCGTCTCGAAGAGATGCGGGAAGCTTTAGATGAAATTGACCACACCTTACGTCAGATGCTGCTGTTGGCGGAACTGTCGGCCAGCGACAGCAGCGTGGACCGGGAGACACTGCAAAAGGGCTTGGACCATATGCGGAATAAAATTGATCGAATTGCGGACCAATGGAATGTTGAATAATTTTTAGATGAAAAACATTGACAATTGATGTTGCTCGTATCATAATATATGTTATATAACATTTATTATAGGAGGAGTATCTATGCCGCCACAACCAAAAATTACTAAGTCTATGGTGGCTGACGCCGCCTTTGCCATCGCCCGAACAGAGGGATGGCAGCAGATCAACGCCCGCTCTGTATCACAACGCCTGGGCTGCTCGACCCAGCCAGTGATGTATCATTTTTCCACAATGGAGGAGCTACGGAGGGCAGTCTACCAAAAAGCAGATGAATTTCATAGCACATATCTGATGAAGGACTGTGAACGCAATCCCTCACCCATGCTGGAAATCGGCCTGCGCTACATTCGCTTTGCCGCCAATGAGCCCCATTTGTTTCAATTTCTTTTTCAATCCAACGCTTTTTCTGGAAAAAGTCTGATAGATCTGGTGAACGCAGCGGAGCTGAAACCCCTTTTGGAGGTCCTTCAGCAAACAGCAGGAGGGGGAGGAGAGGAGGCCAGACAGATTTTTTTCCATCTGTTTCTCACAGTTCACGGCTATGCCAGTCTGCTTGCCAATCATGCCATGGCATACGAGGAGGCCAACGCTGCCAAACTTCTGAAACAGACGTTTACCGGCGCGGTTTATGCTTTAAAGGAGAAAAAAGATGAATATATTGTACCGTAAAAATGAACTGGCGTTTTCTCTTGTCTGGATTTTCCTATACATCCTTCTTTTCAGCACCGCAGACCGCTGCTCTGCGGCAATCGGCACAGAAAAAATTGTCACAGCGCCCCTTTGCGTTCTCTTTGTGCTTATCCTCTGGACCTGGCTTCGGAAAAACCACCTGTATGAGCTGTATGGCCTCTGCCGGCCTGCCGGAAGCGCGAAAGATTATCTTTTCTTTCTTCCGTTGATTTTTTTGGCGAGCGTAAACCTTTGGATGGGCGTTCATCTGCGCTATTCCGCAACTGAAACGGTTCTTTATGTGGTCAGCATGCTCTGTGTAGGCTTGATCGAGGAAATTCTATTCCGAGGCTTTCTCTTTCAGGCCCTGCGCCGGGAGGGCACGAAACGTGCAATTCTTATCTCCAGCCTCACCTTTGGCTTTGGGCACATTGTGAACCTTTTGAACGGTGCAGGGGTCTTTTCCACACTGCTGCAAATCTGCTATGCATCCGCTGTCGGTTTCCTGTTCACCATTCTTTTTTACAAGGGGAAGAGCCTGATTCCCTGCATCGCCACCCACAGCCTCATCAACACCCTCAGTGCTTTTTCCGCAGATCCACCCCAGGAATTCGCCCTTTTTACAGCCGCCTTTTTGACCATTGTTTCTCTAAGCTATGCCTTCTGGGTCATCAAGCGCTTTGAAACATGATTCTGCTTTCAAACTTGTGGTTGCACTTGGTGCTGAACTCCTTTATAATGCAGATGTAAAGGAGGAATCAGTCATGATTACCCAATACAGCTACGGAACCCCTGTAGAGACCTTCGCGGTGGTGGAGGATGTTCCGGCAGGGCATCAGCTCACACACTTTACTCTGGAATCCGGTCCGTCCTTGACCTTTACCTGCCCTCTGGCGGCAACAGACCTTGTTTACGGCCTGGGGGAGACTATGCGGGGCGTCAACAAGCGGGGTGGACGCTACATCAGCTTCAACTACGACGACCCAAAGCACCGAGACGATATGCCGTCCATGTACGGTGCCCACAACCTGCTTGTGGTGGATGGTGAAACGCCCTTCGGCGCGTTTTTTGATACGCCCGCCAAGGTAGTCTTTGATGTGGACTCCAAAGGCAACGGCCTGCTTAACGTCTCCTGTGAGTCGCCGGACCTTCGCCTGTATCTGGTGGAGGGATCCAGTGCCTACGACGTGGTGAAGCAGTTCCTTGGCATCATCGGCCGGAGCTTTCTGCCGCCGCTCTGGGCCTTTGGCTACGGCCAGAGCCGCTGGGGCTATAAGACGGAAAAGGATATTTCCCGCGTGGCCAGCAAGCACAGGGATGCCGGCATCCCCCTAGATTACCTTTGCATGGACATCGACTACATGGATCGCTACATTGATTTTACCGTCAATAGGCGGCGATTCCCAGACCTGGCTGGCTATACGGCCCGCATGAAGGAGCAGGGCATCCACCTTGTGCCCATTGTGGATGCGGGTATTAAAATTGAGCCGGGAAATGCGGTGTATGACGAAGGCATTCAGAATGATTATTTCTGTAAAAATCGAGAAGAAAAAAACTTTCAAGCCGAGGTCTGGCCAGGGATGACCCACTTTCCGGACTTTTTACAGGAAAAGGTCCGGCACTGGTTTGGGGACTGCTACCAGTTTTACACTAGCCAGGGGCTGGAAGGCTTTTGGAACGACATGAATGAGCCTGCCATCTTTTCTACAGAGTACCGCTCCAAGCTGGCCAAGCCGGACGTGGCGCGGGGCGACCCGGACCAGCCTGACCGGCACATTGCTGATTTCAAGGATTTTTTCCACCGCCTGGATGACGGACGGCAGATGAGCAATTACGAGGTTCACAACCTATATGGCGCCATGATGACCCGGGCCTCCGGCGAGGGCCTGAACCGGCTGCTGGACCGGCGGTATTTGCTGTTTTCCCGTTCCTCCTATATCGGGGCCCACCGTTATGGGGGCATCTGGACCGGAGATAACGCCTCCACCTGGCACATGCTGCGGCAGAATGTGTATCACATGCCCTCCCTCAATATGTGCGGCTTTTTGTACAGCGGCGCGGATACCGGTGGCTTTGGCGGCAACACAAACCGGGAACTTCTGCTGCGCTGGCTGGCTGTGTCAGTGTTCACCCCTTTGATGCGAAACCACACGGCCATCCTGACCCGGCATCAGGAGTGCTACCGGTTCCGGGACCCGGAAGACTTTCGGACTATCATTTCTCTGCGGTACAGGCTGCTGCCGTACCTCTACTCTGAGTTTATGAAGGCTGCGCTGAGGCAGGACATGTTCATCCGGCCTCTGGCCTTTGACTATCCGGAGGACCAGCGGGTCAGGAAGATTGAGGACCAGCTTGTGGTGGGAGGCAACGTGATGATCGCGCCGGTGCTGGAGAAGGGCGCGAAGGGCCGGACGGTCTATCTGCCGGAGCCCATGACGGAGGTTCGGTACAACGGGGAATTTTCCTGCTCGGACGTGGAAGCGGGGGAGCGGATGGTTGACGTGCCCCTGAATGAAGTGGTGTTCTACATCAAAAGGGGCACTCTGGTTCCAGCCGGCAAGGCAGTTTCCTGTACAGCGGAACTGAACTTAGAGGATGTAGTGCTGCTGGGCAGCGGCACGGTCTACGAACAATATGTGGACGACGGCAGCACAAAGGAATGCGGTCTGGACCGCTGCGTGATTCGGAGAAAAGAGGGATGAAACGATTTATCGCCTTTGATGTGGAAACGCCCAACTCCGCCAACGACCGAATGAGCGCCATTGGTGTAACGGTGGTGGAAAACGGGATGATTGTGGACGAGCTGGACACGCTGGTCAATCCGGAAACCTGGTTTCACCCCTTTAACGTCCAATTGACCGGCATTACGCCGGTTATGGCGGAGGAAGCGCCCACATTTCCGGAACTGTGGCCCATCCTCTGTCCGATTTTTGACAGTGGCATTTTGGCCGCCCACAACGCGCCCTTTGATATGAGCGTGCTGGGGAAGTGTCTACGGGCCTATGGGATTGACTGGAAGCCTGCGGCGGAGTATGTCTGTACCTGCCAGATGGGACGGCGCTGCTTTCCAGAGCTGTCTAACCACAAGCTGAACACGCTATGCGCCTATTTGGAGATTGGGCTGGACCACCATCAGGCGGGTAGCGATAGCCGGGCCTGTGCGTCGATTTTGATGGACTGTATGGACCGGACCGACTGGAAGCGGTTCCGGCGGACCTATGATCTGATACATCTTTGCACGCTGAAGCGGTAAAACTCTACGGGGCGTTTCTTGCGTTTGATGCTGTGTTCGTGTATGATGACAGTCGGAGGGAGCGAAATGGACACAACTAAAATTGGAAGTCTGATTCGCCGTCTGCGAATCGAAAAAGGGTTGACCCAGCTTCAGCTGGCGGAACAGATGAACATCAGTGACAAGACAGTATCAAAATGGGAGCGGGGGATGGGCTGTCCTGACGTGTCTTTGCTTTCCGGGCTGTCCGGTATCTTTGAGGTTGATTTGGAAAAGCTGCTGTCAGGAGAGCTGGAGGCCAACGACACATTAGGGGGCAATATGAAGAAGTTGAAATTTTATGTCTGTCCAGACTGCGGAAATGTGATTACCGCGCTGGCGGATACCGCCGTTTCCTGTTGCGGAAAGAAGCTGAAGGCCATCCAGCCCCAGCCAGTGGAGGAATCCCACCGGCTCACTGTGGAACGGGTGGAAACGGAGTTCTACCTCACCTCAGAGCATCCTATGTCCAAGGAGCACTACATTTCCTTTGTGGCACTGTTGACTATGGACACGCTGATCCTACGCAAGCAGTATCCGGAATGGGATCTGCAAACGCGGTTGCCTGGGTTAGCCCATGGGACGCTGCTTTGGTACTGCAATCAACATGGACTGTTTTCTCAGCGAATATAGGAAAAAGGAGTGACAAGCAAAAACGCTTGTCACTCCTTTTTTAGGCGTTAGCGGGCTTAATGGTCGAAAGCGGGATTGACGAAGTAGACGTTTTTCTGGTCCATTTTCTCTCTCGCCAGGCGGAGCGCTTCGCCGAAGCGCTGGAAATGGGTGATTTCCCGCTGACGCAGGAAGCGGATCACATCCTTGACATCAGGGTCGTCGCACATCCGAAGGATGTTATCATAGGTAACGCGGGCTTTCTGCTCTGCTGCCAAATCCTCTGTCAAATCGCAAATAACATCTCCCTTGACGCCAATAGATGCGGCGCTCCAAGGAAAACCAGAAGCGGCGGTAGGGTAGACGCCAGTAGTATGGTCCACGAAGTAGGCGTCAAAGCCAGCGGCCCGAACCTCTTCATCTGTCAGATTCCGGGTCAACTGATGGATGATCGCTCCAACCATTTCCAAATGTCCTAGCTCTTCTGTTCCAATATCCGTAAGAAGTCCCTTTAATTCCGGGTAGGGCATGGCGTAACGCTGACTCAAGTAGCGCATGGACGCGCCGAGTTCGCCATCTGGCCCACCATATTGACTGATAATAAAGGAGGCCAATTTCGGATTTGCCGTGGCAATCTTCACAGGGTACTGTAATTTTTTTTCATAAACGAACATTATCGCGCACCTCCGTCCTTGCCATCCCAGGGCCAGGGGTCATGAAGCCAGTTATAATGGTCGCTGTCAGCCGCACCCATCTGATAAACCGGACCGTACAGCTCCGTATAACGCTTCCTGCCCTCGCGGGCCAGAGCCACGTACTGCTGAAACAAAGCAAAAGCCTCCTGGTCGTTCGGGTGGGTGTCCAAATAAAGCCCCATCTCTGTCACCACAAATTCCAGCGCCTGAAGCTCCGCCAGGGGACCCTTGACAACATTGCGGGCTTTGTCCTGAATATGGAAGGGGAGGTTTAAGCCAGGAAACAGGCTCCCGTTATTCAATGCCTCATCCTGGCCGTACCGCTTGGAAGCGGACTGTTGCATGGGAACATAGGGGAACGCCAGTGGGGCTTGCTGCGGCAGAGTTCCGCAGCCGTCGCCGCAGACCGGTGTGACCGGATTGTCTGGATACAAACCACATTCTCCTTTTTTAGTTAGATTTGGAGGGGATATACTTCCTCCCGACAGTATTCTATGCAGACCATATCCCAATTGCGACAATCTTTGCAAAGAGAACATCTTTGTGGTAAAATAGAAAAGTCCATCATAGGATTACCCCAAGGGGGGACGGGGCTTGAATCGGATGATGGAACATATCTCAACACATAAGACAATTTGGCAGCTGACTGGGCTCACATTGGCTATGGCAATTTTGATCGGGCTGGCAGGAGAGTGGATTCCTTTTTTAAGTGAATATGCCCCTGTGTTCGCGCCAGCTCGATTTGGCCAGAAGATTCTGGTTTTGGACGCTGGACACGGCGGGGAAGACGGCGGTGCAGTGTCCAGTTCAGGTGTGGCGGAAAGTGGGCTGAATCTGGCTATCGTGCTCAAGACAGACCAGCTGGCAGGCCTGTATGGTGTTCCCACGCTGCTGCTTCGGCCCGATGAGGAGGCCCTGGGTGACCCTAACGGTGCAACCGTGCGGGAACGAAAGCAAAGCGACCTGAAAAAGAGGGTGGCACTAATCAATGGAGTTGAGCACGCGACTCTGATTAGTGTTCATCAAAATTACTTTTCTGGTAGCAGCTCCCACGGTGCTCAGGTGTTTTATGGGCAGGAGGGGAGTAGCCCAGCCCTGGCCAGTCATGCTCAAGCCCTGCTTTGCCGGACGTTGGACCCTGAAAACCACCGGCAGGCCGCTCCAATTTCTAATTCCGTCTATCTGATGAGCCATATCTCCTGCCCTGCGATTCTGGTGGAGTGCGGATTTCTCTCCAACGACAGGGAAGCGGAGCTGCTCCAGCAGCCAGAGTATCAGACAAAAATTGCGGCGGCATTGCTCAGCGCCTATCTAACCTTTGACGGAACGGCGGAACCGTCCTGAGCAGGGAAGGCTTATACGAAGGAGGACAAATGAAGACAAAAACACTGTTTTACTGCACAGAATGTGGGAACGAGACCCCAAAATGGCAAGGGAAATGCCCGGCCTGCGGCGCTTGGAACACAATAACAGAGCAACCGGCGGAACCTAAGAAAAAAGGGGGAGGCGCGTTTAGGCCCCTTCCAGGAAAGGTACAGCCCCAATCTCTTTCCCAGGTAGAGACAACGGAGGAGCTTCGCTTTGCCACGGGAATGAGCGAGCTGGATCGTGTACTCGGCGGCGGTGCGGTCCAGGGATCTTTGGTGCTGGTCGGCGGCGCCCCTGGCATTGGCAAATCGACACTGATGCTCCAGATTTGCGATCATCTCTGCGAATTTTCCAAGGTTTTGTATGTTTCCGGCGAAGAATCCGCCCGTCAGATCAAGCTGCGGGCGGAACGTCTTCATGTGCGGGGGGAAACCTTGTTTCTGCTGTCGGAAACCAATCTGAGCGATATTTTGGAAGGTGTCCACACCATAGGGCCTGATGTGCTGATTGTGGACTCCATCCAGACTATGTACAACGGGGATTTGACCACCTCGCCAGGCAGCGTGGGCCAGGTCAAGGACTGCACCATGGCGCTGATGAACTTAGCAAAAGGCGAAGGAATCACGGTTTTTGTGATTGGACATGTGAACAAGGAAGGGTCCATTGCCGGGCCAAAAGTCCTGGAACATATGGTGGACTGCGTGCTGTACTTTGAGGGGGAGGAGCACATGGCCCACCGCATTTTGCGTGCGGCGAAGAACCGGTTTGGCGCAACCAATGAGATTGGCGTGTTTGAAATGGTAGATCACGGCCTGCGGCAGGTGCCGAATCCCTCGGAAATGCTGCTGGATGGGCGGCCCCAGGGAGTGCCCGGTACCTGTGTAACCTGTGTGATGGAAGGGATTCGGCCTGTGTTGGCTGAGGTGCAGGCTCTGGTTGCCCCATCCAATTACAATAACCCCAGAAGAACCAGTAATGGTTTCGACCTCAACCGGGCCATGTTGTTGCTGGCGGTTTTGGAAAAACGTGGAGGTCTGCTGATTGGCGGGTGCGACACCTATTTAAATGTGATTGGCGGACTTACCTTGGACGAGCCCGCAGCGGATTTGGCGGCCATTGTGGCGCTGGCATCCAGTTTTCGGGACAAGCCAATTCCAAGCGACCTAGCGGCGATTGGCGAGGTCGGCCTGACCGGTGAGCTGCGTTCCACCAACTCACTGAATCAGCGGCTGTCTGAGGTCCGGCGGCTTGGGTTCACCAAATGCCTGATCCCAGCGCGAAGCAGCGGTAAGGTAGACGAAGTATCGGGGCTCCAGCTGATTCCAGTCAGAACCATTCGGGAAGCCTTGGCGGCGCTGTTGTAAGAGAAGAAAGGAGGAAAAGAGGGGCATGTCCTGAATTAAACAAAATAAAAATTTTGTTCAATTCAGGGGAGGCAGAAACCTCCTTTCAGCCCTCTGAACGCCTATGAGCGACTATCGTGACGCACCAACCATTGTACGTGATTTTCTATCCTATCACGAGACGGTGAAAAGCCATTCTAAGCGCACTGTGGATGAATACTATTTAGATCTACGGAATTTTTTCCGATTTATGAAACTACAAAAGCATTTAATTACGGAGGATATATCGTTCGATGAGATTGATGTACGGGATGTGGACCTGGAATTGATTCGTTCTGTGACGTTGACTGACATCTATGATTATATGAGCTACCTCAGCCGTGAACGCGCAACCCATCAAAACAGCCGGAACACAGACTACGGCTTGGCTGCAACTTCACGGGCCCGCAAGGTTGCGACGATTCGTTCCTTCTACCGCTATCTGACGACCAAAGCCCATCTGCTGGAGGAAAATCCGGTTCAGGACCTGGATTCGCCAAAGCTGAAAAAGACACTGCCTCGATATCTGAATCTGGAGGAAAGCGTCAACTTGCTGGAATCGGTTGATGGTGAGCATCAGGAGCGGGACTACTGCATTTTGACGCTGTTTCTCAACTGCGGGATTCGTATTTCCGAGCTGATTGGTCTGAATCTGAGCGATGTCCGGGACGATCAGCTGCGGGTTCTGGGCAAAGGCAACAAAGAGCGAATTTTGTTTCTGAATGAGGCCTGTCAGGATGCGATTAGTGACTATATGCTGGTGCGGGATCCCAACCGGACCACAACGTCCAACGCGCTGTTTTTGAGCAATCGCAGGACGAGAATCAGCCGTTCCACGGTTAATTGGCTGGTTAAAAAACATCTTTCAGCGGCTGGACTGGACAGCACGCAGTATTCTGCTCACAAGCTCCGGCATACAGCGGCCACGCTGATGCTGCAAAATGGCGTGGATGTGCGAACGCTTCAGGAGGTGCTAGGGCACGACCATCTAAACACAACCCAGATTTACACTCATGTGGGCAATGAAGATTTGCGGATAGCCGCCAAAGCCAGTCCCTTGGCTGAGGTGAAAAAATCTGAAAAAAAATGACGGTTTTTCATCTTTTTCTGAACGAAAAAAGCAAAAAGAACTTGAAACTTGTTCAACTATTGATTTTTTCAGAACAAAAGACTCCGTAAAGCAACATCGCTTTACGGAGCCTTTTGCTCAAATAGGTTTGCTTATTTGCCGCTCAGAGAAGCATGAATGGCCTCCGCGGCCTTCTTGCCCGCGCCCATGGCCAGAATGACCGTGGCTGCGCCGGTTACAGCGTCGCCGCCGGCATACACATTGTCTCGGGTAGTCTCCATGGTCTCCTCGTTGACCACCAGACAGCCCTTCTTATTGGTGTCCAGGCCGGGTGTGGTGGAACGAATCAGCGGGTTGGGCGACGTGCCCAGACTCATGACCACCGTGTCCACATCCAGGACAAAGTTGGAGTCCTTGATCTCCACAGGACGGCGGCGTCCAGAGGCGTCAGGCTCACCCAGCTCCATCCGGACACATTCCATCCCGGAAACCTTGCCGCTACCGTCGTTGAGGATTCTGACCGGGTTGGTCAGGAGCATAAATTCAATGCCCTCTTCCTTGGCGTGGTGGATCTCCTCCCGGCGGGCGGGCATCTCCTCCTCGCTCCGGCGGTAAACGATGTACACATGCTCGGCCCCCAGCCGCTTGGCACAGCGGGCGGCATCCATCGCCACGTTGCCGCCACCCACAATGGCCACGGCGCGGCTCTTTTTAATGGGCGTGTCGTACTCCTCAATGTACGCCTTCATCAGGTTCACACGGGTCAGGTACTCGTTGGCGGAGTACACACCAGCCAGCGCCTCGCCCTCAATTCCCATGAACATGGGCAGACCAGCGCCAGTGCCCACAAACACGGCCTCAAAGCCCATGTCAAACACTTCGTCAATGGACAGCACCTTGCCAATGACCATATTGGTCATGACCTCTACGCCCTGGGCCGCCAGCTTGTCCACCTCGTTCTGCACAATGGCCTTGGGGAGACGGAACTCAGGGATACCATAAACCAGCACGCCGCCAGCGGTGTGGAAGGCCTCGAACATGGTCACGGCGTAGCCCTCCTTCGCCAGGTCGCTGGCGCAGGTCAAGCTGGCCGGGCCGGAACCGATGACCGCAACCTTCTTACCGTTGGGCTCAGGCTTCTTGGGCATGTCGTTCTTGTTCTCCAGATACCAGTCAGCCACAAACCGCTCCAGGCGGCCAATCGCCACAGGCTCACCCTTCACGCCCCGGACGCACTTGGCCTCGCACTGGCTCTCCTGGGGACAGACACGGCCGCTGATGGCGGGCAGCGCATTGGTGCTGGTGATAATCTCATAAGCGGCCAGGAAATCCCCTTCCGCCACCTTCTCAATAAACTCCGGAATACGGACGTTGACGGGGCAGCCGGACACGCAGGGCTTATGCTTGCAGTGCAGGCAGCGGCCCGCCTCTTCCATAGCCATTTCCTTGGTGTAGCCCAGAGAAACTTCCTTAAAATTCTTGTTCCGAACGTCAGGCTGCTGCTCAGGCATGGCAGTCTTGACCATACTCATGTTAGGCATATCCGTTCTCCTCCCCTTCTTACTTCATCAGCTCGTCCGCCAGCTTATCAAAACGGCACATGTGAGTCTGGGTCTCCTCCGCCTCGCGCTCGCGGTAAATGGAATTCCGGTTCATCAGCTCGTCAAAGTCCACCTGGTGGCCGTCGAACTCAGGGCCGTCCACACAGGCGAATTTGACCTCGCCGCCCACCGTGACCCGGCAGCCGCCGCACATGCCGGTACCGTCAATCATGATGGGGTTCAGGCTGACAAAGGTCTTCTGATCAAAGGGCTTGGTGGTCTGGGACACAAACTTCATCATGGGCACCGGACCAATGGCAAACACCGCATCATATTTGCGACCAGACTCCAGCAGCTGCTGAAGCTTAGCAGTAACGAAGCCCTGTTCGCCATAAGATCCATCGTCGGTCATCATGTAGAAATTGGTACTGGCAGCCTTGAACTCGTCCTCCAGAATAACAATATCCTTGCTGCGGAAGCCGGCGATGACATCGACCTCGCTCCCCTGCTCAAACAGCGCCTTGGCCGTGGGATAGGCAATGGCGCAGCCCACGCCGCCGCCGACCACGCAGGCCCGCTTCACATGCTCGATCTCGCTGGGACGGCCCAGAGGACCCACAAAGTCCGCAATGGCGTCCCCCACGTTCAGCTTGCCCAGAGCGATGGTGGACATGCCTACCTTTTGGAAAATGATAGTGACAGTTCCCTTCTCACGGTCATAGCCCGCGATGGTCAGCGGAATCCGCTCCCCCAAGCCGTCGATCCGGAAGATGATAAACTGGCCGGCCCGCGCCTTTTTCGCGATGAAAGGCGCCTCAATTTCCATCAGGGTGACAGTGGAATTGAGCTCTTTTTTGGTCACAATTTTGAACATAAATTCACTCTCTCCATTTCCAATTGAGCAGGCTGGAACCACCCGCTCAAAATAATAACGGTGTCTATGGTAGATTTCCACCAAAATCAAGTATACCACATGCGGAGCAGATTGCAAGAGAAATTTCAAGTCCCGTAACCTTAGAATCTGGATTCACACCCATGGAATGGCGTATAAGCTTACCTTTTCTCACCATACTGTACCAATTTCCCGCTGGAATTCACACAGGAAAAGACAGAAAATTGATTTGCCTGCCGGCAAAATCCTCCGGTTATGAATACAGCTTCTTACTTACGGTTCAAAATCCCGCTTTCAGCCACCGACGCAACGATTTCCCTCATGACCTCCACCGGCTGTACCAGGGCGAAACGGACATATCCCTCCCCTAAGGAGCCGAAGGCGGAACCAGGGGTGCAGAGCAGGCCGGTTTTTTCCAGCAGCTCAAAGCAGAAGTTCACCGAATTGGAATAACCCTCCGGCAGCGGGGCCCAGACAAACATGCTTCCCTGGCTGTCGGGCACGCTCCAGCCGATGGACCGGAAGCCCCCGCAGAGAGCGTCCCGCCGGGCCTGATATTCCGCCCGGTTCCGGGCCACGCTGTCCTGAGGGCCGTTGAGGGCGGCCACCGCCGCGAACTGAACTGGAAGGAAGGTTCCGTAATCAATCTGAGAGCGCAGGGTGCGAAACTTCCTCACTACATCCCGATTGCCCAGAACAAAGGAGATGCGAGCTCCCGTCAGATTGTAGGTTTTGGAGAGGGAGTTGTATTCGATGCCCACCTCCTTCGCGCCGGGGATGCTGAGGAAAGAGATCCCTTCCCTGCCGTCGTAGATAATTTCTGAATAGGCGTTATCATGAATGATGACAATCTGATACCGCTTGGCGAAATCAATAAGTTTTTCGTAGAAGCTGCGGGGCGCGGCCACACACACCGGATTGGCCGGATAGGACACCACCATCAGCTTAGCCGCCCGGGCCGTTTTCTCTGGAATCGCGTCCAGGTCAGGCAGGTAGCCGTTCTCGGGAAGGAGGTCATAATAGGCGATTTCTGCCCCGCAGAGGAAGGGGCCCATTTCAAAGATGGGGTATCCGGGGTTGGGCACCAACACCACGTCGCCAGGGTCGCAGATGGTCAGGCCGATGTGAGTCAGTCCCTCCTGAGATCCATAGACCGCCATAAGCTCGTCCGCCGCCAGCGCCACGCCGTACCGGCGGCGGTACCAGTTCTGGACCGCCGCCACCAGCTCTGGACGCTCGGTGAGGGAATATTTGTAATTCTCGGGAAGGAGCGCCGCCTGAGACAGAGCCTCCATCACATGGCGGTCGGGCTGAAAGTCCGGGGTGCCAATGGACAGGTTATATACCTTCCGGCCCGCCTGCTCCAGTTCCTTCTTTTTGTCGTCGAGTACGTTGAAAATGCCGG
The DNA here is from genome assembly GCA_022793095.1 of Oscillospiraceae bacterium. GTDB lineage: Bacteria > Bacillota > Clostridia > Oscillospirales > Oscillospiraceae > JAAWCD01. The sequence goes on from JAAWCD010000018.1 coordinate 95,626, forward strand.
GCTGGAATTTTTCCATCCGCCGGGCAAAGGAAATTTCCATAGGAACAGCCTCCAATCAGGGAGCGGCGACGCTCCCTCTTTTTGTAGTTCCTATTATAATAGATTGCCGCTCCCCTGCCAAGAGACAATGCCGCTAAAAATGTCAGCTTCTGGCCCCTAAAATATGCAAAAATCGAAGGGCGCGGGCCGGATAGCTGCTCAAAGGCCGGTAATCCGCCGGGTTGCTGTGGGCGGCCACCAATGTATTATATAAGGTGGGCCTTCGGCCCATAGACACGATGATAGGCGTATGGGAGAAGCGCGTCCCGTCAAAGCTGAGCTGAACAAAGTCGCCGGGACGGCACTCGGACAGCCTGGCTTCGATGCCAAAGGGACCGGCGTTCTCTTCTGCGCGGGTGATAAATTGATAAAAGTAGATGACGCCCGTCCACGCGGGGGCTTTGTCGTTGGCATTGCGGTAAAACCAGCCATAAACAGGGTCGTAGTTCATCACGCCGGTGCCGGCGTAGAGGCATTGGGAGGCGAAATTGGTACAGTCGCCGCCAATCTCGGAGTAATTATAGTAGCTGGGATTGAAGCCGTAGGCCCAGCGATGGGCGTAAGCGATCGCCGCCTGACGGTCATAGGTGATAAGTCTTTCCTCCACAGCAGTTCACTTCCTTTAGAAAAATCAGAACATAAGTTCTCACCTATCCTATGTTGGAAGGTCTGTACTGGTTCCGGGAGAATGTCTGTAAAGTCATTTTACTTTTGTGGATTGCTTTGGAAGAATTTGAGCAGTTTTGATGGAAGGTAATTTTTGTTCCGTTTTGATTTCCAAATAAAAGGTGGATAGGTAAAAGGCTTTACACGTTAGACAGGCAACGCTTTTCACCATTTCCGTTCTTTTCTTGAATGATGATTCCCCCCTGCTCTGGGCGTAAAAAACTGCCGGCGCTGATGCGCCGGCAGTTTCAGTCTTGATTTTGCTTACAGCAGCTCGGAAGCCTTGCCATTGCAGCCCAGAACGTTGATCAGCTTATGCTTGACCAGTTCCTTGATGTTGGCGCGGGCGGGCTTCAGATACTCACGGGGGTCAAACTTGTCGGGGTGCTCTGCGAAGAACTGACGGATGGTGCCAGTCATGGCCAGACGCAGGTCAGAGTCGATGTTAATCTTGCAGACAGCGCTACGCGCAGCCTCGCGGAGCTGCTCCTCAGGAATGCCTACGGCGTCGGGCATTTTGCCGCCGTTCTCGTTAATCATCTTCACGTAGTTCTGGGGCACGCTGGAAGATCCGTGAAGCACAATGGGGAAGCCAGGCAGACGCTTGACCACTTCGTCCAGAATATCGAAGCGCAGCGGAGGCGGAACCAGCTCCCCCTTCTCGTTGCGGGTGCACTGAGCGGCGGTGAACTTGTAAGCGCCGTGGCTGGTGCCGATGGCAATGGCCAGAGAGTCACAGCCAGTCTTGTTAACGAACTCCTCCACTTCCTCAGGGCGGGTGTAGGAGGAATCCTCAGCGGAGACCTGAACCTCGTCCTCAACACCGGCCAGGCTGCCTAGCTCAGCCTCGACGACCACACCGTGGTCATGGGCGTACTCGACGACCTTCTTGGTGATCTCAATGTTCTCAGCGAAGGGCTTGGAGCTGGCGTCGATCATGACGGAGGTAAAGCCGCCGTCAATGCAGCTCTTGCAGGTCTCAAAGCTGTCGCCGTGATCCAGATGGAGGCAGATGGGCAGGCCAGTCTCGATAATGGCGGACTCCACCAGCTTCACCAGATAGGTGTGGTTGGCGTAAGCCCGGGCCCCCTTGGACACCTGAAGAATCAGGGGCGCGTCCACTTCCTTGGCCGCCTCGGTGATACCCTGAACGATTTCCATGTTGTTGACGTTGAAGGCACCGATAGCATAGCCGCCGGTATAGGCTTTCTTGAACATTTCTGTAGTAGTGACGAGTGGCATAGGGACCATCTCCTTTTTAAATTCTTCGGGATTATTTTAACAGTTCTTATTGAAAAATGCAAGCCTTTGTGATATGCTTTATCAGAAATTTCCGTTCGCTTGGAAACGTTTTCAAAAAGACACAAGGAGGACAAAAACATGAATCAATTGAAAGGCGCCTGCATCATCGGACAGTCCGGAGGGCCCACCGCCGTCATCAACGCCAGCGCACAGGGAGTCATTCAGACCGCCCTGGCTCAGGACTGCATCACCCGCGTGCTGGGCGCGGCCCATGGCATCAAGGGCGTGCTGGATGACAAGCTCTACGATATGAGCCAGGAGAATCCGGCAGAGCTGGACCTTTTGCAGTACACTCCCTCTTCTGCCTTGGGCTCCTGCCGCTACAAGCTGGCCGACCCTGACGTGGATGACACTGACTATAAGCGGATTCTGGAGATTTTCCAGAAATACGATGTCCGCTATTTCTTCTATAACGGCGGCAACGACTCTATGGACACCTGCAACAAGATTTCTAAGTATATGCAGAAGATGAACTATGAATGCCGGGTCATGGGCGTGCCCAAGACCATTGACAACGACCTGAACGGCACTGACCACTGCCCCGGCTTCGCTTCGGCCGCCAAGTATATCGCCACCTCCTGCGCCGAGGTGTGGCAGGATGCTCATGTTTACGACACTGGCATGGTGACGGTCATTGAGATCATGGGCCGTCACGCTGGCTGGCTGGCTGGCTCTGCCGCCCTGGCCTCCCTCACCGGCTGCGGTCCTGATCTGGTCTATCTGCCCGAGGTGGACTTCGACATGGACCAGTTCCTGGCTGATGTGAAGCGGATTTACGACGCCACCGGTAAGTGCATGGTGGCGGTGTCCGAGGGCATCCACTACGCTGACGGAACTTTTGTGTCTGAGGCCAAGACCTCCGCCACCGATGGCTTCGGCCACGCTCAGCTGGGCGGTCTGGCCGCTATGCTGGCGGAGATGATTAAGGACAAAACCGGCGCCAAGGTCCGGGGCATTGAACTGTCTCTGCTTCAGCGCTGCGGCTCTCATGTAGGGTCCAGAACCGACATTGACGAGGCGCTACTGGCTGGCAAGGCCGCGGTGGAAGCCGCGGTGTCCGGCACCACGGACAAGATGGTAGCTTTCAAGTGCTCCAGAGATGGCGGAACGTATGTCTGTGAAACTTCCCTGGAGCCTCTGGACATTGTGGCCAACATCGAGAAGAAGGTGCCCCGTGAGTGGATTAACGCGGCGGGCAACGGCATTGAGCAGCCCTTCATTGACTATGTGCTTCCTCTGATTCAGGGTGAGCCCGGCAATCCCAAGGAGAATTCCCTCCCCCGCTTTGCCCGTCTGAAAAAAGTGCTCACTACTTCCATGTGAGAAACGAAAAAGGACCGCCGGTGGCGGTCCTTTTTTGATGCTCAGAATTCGATGTTCAGGCGCGGGATTCCAGCTCGGAGAAGGACGGAGCACTTCCCTGCTCCTTGGGATGCTGGTGGCTCAGGAACAGGAAAAGCCCGCTCAGAATGACCAAAATGCCGATTCCCTGCTGGAGAGAAATCCGTTCTGACAGAATAAAATAGCTCAGGACACAAGTACCCACGGCCTCCCCCAGGATGCTCATGGAGATTACCGGCGCGCTGATCCACTGAAGCAGCCAGTTAAAGACCATCTGGCCCAGGATGGTAGGCAGAACCGCCAGTCCGGCGAACGCAAGCCAGGTTTCCGGCGAATAACCGGAAAAGGGTACCTGGAAAGCCAGCATGTAGAGGGCCAGGAAGAGGGAGCTTCCAGCATATCCAATAACGGAGTACGGGACAACGGACAAGGAGGCGCGGACTGACTGCCCGATGAGAAAATAGACCGCGATGACACCGGCAGCGGCAAAAGCCATCAGATCGCCCAGGAGGGCTGTTGGGCTGAGCTGCATATCGCCCCAGCCGATGATGACGCTTCCAACGATTGCGATGAAGCAGCCCAGCAGGGCGGTTTTGTTGTACCGCTCTTGGAAGAAAAAATAGCCGCCGATGAGGGAAAACAGGGGCTGAAGTGTGACCAGCACTGTGGAGCTGGCGACAGAGGTATAATCCAGCGAGGCGAACCACAGGAGGAAGTGGACTGCCAGCACCACGCCAGACAGCAGTGTCAACGCCCATTGCCGGGAAGTCAGAGACTTCACCTCCGCCCTCCGCTTGGGGCTGAATAAGAGAAAGGGCAGCAGGATCAACATGGTAAAGAACAACCGGTAGAAGGCGGCCGCCGCCGCAGGTGCGCCCGCCAGCCGGACGAAGATGGCAGAGGTGGACAGAAATAGAACCGCAAGAAGCAGGATAATGTAATGTTTCATAAAATCCCTCTTTCTGTTCTTTTTTGAAAGAAAAAACAAAAGAACTTTAGGCTACGCACTTTTGTGAGATTTCTGATAGAATCAGTTTAAAGTTTTTTTCGCTACTTTTTCTTTCAAGAAAAAGTAGCGAAAAAAGTTTCAATCTCCTGCCGCGCCGCCTGAACAGAGCCTTGGACGAAGTGGGGCTTGCCCCCTCCCCTGCCGTGAAGCCGGGCATTGAGCTCCTTTGTCAATGCCCGCAGGTCTCCTCCGGCCTGACCCAATACATATTTATATCCCAGCCCGTCAGACCCGGAAAACGCCGCACACCGTCCGCCGCAGCGCTCCATCACCGCCACACCCAGCCGCCGGAGGGCGTCCGCCTCCAGCCCAGGCTCAAACAAGAGCACATCCCCTGTCCCAGCCAAACGTGCCGCTTCCTGGGAAAAGTGCTCCTCTTCCATGGCGTAAATCCGGCTTTTCACCCGTTGATACTCGTCCATCAGCCGGGCGACCGCCGCCGCCGTCTCCTCCGGTTTCGCGGAAAGCAGCACGGAAATCCGGTCGTTCTGCTCCCTGCTCCGGCTCAGAAGATCAAAGGCCCGCTTTCCGCAGACCATCTCCACCCGAACTCCCTCCCGGAAGGTCTGGCAGGACAGCAGCTTCACCAGCCCGATTTCCCCAGTCCGCCGCACATGGGTGCCGCAGCAGGCGCAGGTGTCTGCCCCAGGAATGGTTACGATGCGGACCGTGCCAGTCAGTTCCTTCTTGCTGCGGTAGTCCAGCCGGGCCAGCGCCTCCCGGTCCGGACAGTAAATCTGCGTTTCCCGATCCAGCCAGATCTGACGGTTGGCTTCCGCCTCCACCGCCTGAAGCTGGTCCATATCCAGCGTCCCGTTGAAGTCGATTGTGACCACACCGCTGCCCATGTGGAAGCCCACATTGTCGTAGCCGTGCCAGGCGTGGACAATGCCGCTGACAATGTGCTCTCCCGAGTGCTGCTGGGTCAGGTCAAACCGCCGCTCCCAGTCGATGGTCCCCTCCACAACAGCGCCAGGCTCCAAAGGCGCGGCGGTGTAGTGGAGCACAATGCCATCCTTTTCGTGAGTGTCCAGCACAGATACCCCGCCCAGCGTCCCCCGGTCCCCCGGCTGGCCGCCGCCCTCCGGATAGAATGCGGTACGGTCTAAGACGGTTTGGAAGCCCTCCTTGTGGGGCTGGCAATCCAGAACCACGGCAGTAAATGTCTTGCAATAGGCGTCCTCGTAATATAATTTCGTCGTTTCCATGGGGAATCCACCCTTTTAAAATTTGTTGATTTCCTCTTCGACAATTGGCCTGTTTCGTTCCATGAAAAAGAGCCTTGAAACAATGACTGTTTCAAGGCTCTTTTTTTGGTCCGAGTGACTGGACTTGAACCAGCGGCCTCTTGAACCCCATTCAAGCGCGATACCAAACTTCGCCACACCCGGATACCCTTTGCTCTTGCGGCCCGCAGACCCAAGCGCTGTATATATATTACCACGGTTGACCGGAAGATGGAAGATGGAATATTGCACTAATTTGACAAGGCGAAAAGCGGAAAAACTATCCGTTTTAACAATTTCAGCCGAAGTGAGAAAATATCCCCTCTCACGCTCTGGGATGGGCCTTGATGTACACGTCCTTTAGCTTTTGATTGATAAGGTGGGTGTAAATCTGGGTGGATGAAATGTCTGCGTGGCCCAGCATCTCTTGAATGGAGCGCAGATCAGCCCCGTTTTCCAGCAGGTGGGCCGCAAAGGAGTGCCGCAGGGTGTGAGGCGTAATCTCCGTCTGAATCCCTGCCTTCTCCTGATAATACTTGATGAGCTTCCAGAAGCCCTGACGGCTCATGCGCTCGCCATTCATATTGACAAACAGCGCCTGTTCTCCCTTCTGGGCCAGCTGGGGCCGGACCTCTCTGAGGTAGTCGCTCAATGCCTTGACCGCTGTGTGGTAAAGGGGGATGACCCGCTCCCGGCCCTTACTGGCACAGTGCAGAAAGCCTGTGGTCAGGTTGACGTCCTCCACATTCAAACCGATGAGCTCCCCCACCCGAATGCCGCTGGCATACAGCAGCTCCAGCATGGCATGGTCCCGATAGCCCTTCAAATCCACACACTGCGGCTGCTCCAGCAGCAGCTCCACTTCCCGGCTGGTCAGAATCTTGGGCAGTTTCCGTTCTGCCTTCACCGCCTTGACGCCCTTGGCCGGGTTGCCCTCGTACAGCCCCCGCAGATTCAAAAACTGATAGAAGCTTTTCAGGGATGCTACCGAGCGGGTGACTGTGGCCGGAGACTTGCCCATGGCGGTCAGATAGCGGATGTATCCCTCCACATCCCCCTGTCTGGCTTGCTCCAGCTCAATGCCGTCTCCGCCCAGGTAGTGGGCGAACTGGTTTACATCCCGTAGATAAGAGCTGAGCGTGTTGGCCGCCGCTTTTTTTTCGTCCGCCAAGTAGGCGGAAAACGCCGCCAGCAAATCCATGGTATGCACTTCCTCTCTCTTTTCTCTTTCTCTTGCTCCAGAAAACTGGCGCCTCGGATGCCGCGGACAAAAGAGCCCGCTTCGGTCTCACAGGCTGCCCGCCAGCGCGGCCAGCAGCCGGACGGTTACAAACCGCTCCGCCCAGACACACAGGAGCAGACCCCCAGCGCATGCGCCGCACCGGACCCAGTAGAGCCGGTCATAAGGCGCGGCCTGTCTCCGTCCCCGGCTGACCCGTTCCGCCAGCACACGGGAAGCCAACCACCCCTGACAGCCCAAAACAAACAGGACCGGAATGGAAAACACGCCCGGTATCCCAAAAACCACGGCGGCCAGCAACAGGCCGTATCCGCCGAACATCCGAACAAAGGAAGAGATCGCAAAAGAGAGGAAAAAACCGCGAATGGCAAAGGCCGCCGGAATCCCAATCAGCCCCAGCGCGGTAAAGCTCAGGGCCCAGACTGCCAGCGGATACCGAAACACATCCCAAAGCAGCGCCGGAACCGTAGGAGTGGATCCAGTCCCCTCCTGTGCAGTCAAAAGGTAGGAGCGGATATACTCCGCCAGACCGTCGCTGCCTCCGCCTCCCACCCAGGAGGCCATCAGGCACCCTGTCAGGCCGCCCGCCAGAAACAGCGCCGTCAGCAAGAGCAGAGGCACAGCGTAAGTCACTCCCGACGACGGCCAAACCTTCCAATTTCTGTGCACAGGCATCCCTCCTCTGGGACAGCCTATGCGGATTCAGCGCTTCTTAGAAGGATGAATTTCCTCCTAGATTTATCAAAAGCAAGAAGAAGCTTTTGGAAAAACATAAAAGAAATGTTCTTTGACGTAATTTTACTATACCTCGCAAACCGTAGAGATGCAAGGGTTTACAGCAATTTTGCATATTTTCATAAATTATGCACAAATATTATGTAAATAATGTTATGTAAACTACAAGCACGCAAGTGGAGGCGCTTTATGGACAGCGGGTCATTTTCGCCCCTCTTTTTCGGTTCTTCCCTGTTTAATCCGCAATTTGATACAAGAGGGCTGAACGTTTTATCTCCGTTTGGTTAAACTGTAATATTGTCTGTAGTTTCTGCAAAAACAAATAAAATTGGCCTGCTTCATGAAGGAATAGGACAAATAAAATCATCCGAAGCCCGCAGTTCCCGAGCTTCGGATGATTACACTTTGTATTGATTTCGCCTGATTACTCTTCGTAATCAGCCATCCCCGCAGCGACCGCTTTCAGCGCAATGGCGCATTCCAGACGTTTGCGCTGCATTTCGCAGCCCACCTGGGCAGGCTTCTTTAAATCATGGTTGGTTTTAAGGTTAGCCGCGCTGCATCCCCCGCTGCAATAGAATTTTGCCCAGCATGTTCCACAGTCTTCTCGGGTGTAGATGTTCAGGTTGGCAAATTGGGTGGCGAGACTCATGTCGAAGGTGTTGTCGTAGACGCTGCCCATCCGGTACTCAGGCTTGCCTACAAACTGGTGGCAGGGGTAGATATCCCCTTCCGGCGTGACAGCCACATACTCACAGCCCGCGCCGCAGCCCCGCATTCGTTTGATGACGCAGGGCCCCTGGGCCAGGTCTACGTTGAAGTGGAAGAAGTTAATGTCTGGACGGTCTTTCAGCTGAGCGGCCAGCTTCTCATACTCCGCCTTGACCTGGGGCAGGTCCTCCTCGCGCACCGCCCAAGGGTCACCCTCCTCCCCCACTGCGGGTTCCACCGAGACATTCCGGAAACCCTCGTTGGCGATGTGCATGACGTCAGCGGCAAAGTCCAGATTCTCCCTGGTGAAGGTGCCGCGGAGATAATAGTCCTTAGTGCCCCGGCCCTCTACCAGCTTTTTGAATCTGGGTAGAATAATGTCATAGCTGCCCTTCCCGTTCGGGGTCACCCGCATGGCGTCATTGACTTCCCTGCGGCCGTCCAGGGATAGGACGCAGTTGGACATTTCCTCGTTGATATAGGCGATATTCTCATCGTTGAGCAAAACACCGTTTGTGGTAATCGTAAAGCGAAAACACTTGCCAGTCTTCTCCTCAATGGAGCGGGCGTAGGCTACCGTTTCCTTAACGGTGTCCATGGCCATCAGCGGTTCGCCGCCAAAAAAGTCCACTTCGATATTGCGGCGGTTTCCGGAGCGTTTGACCACGAAGTCAATGGCTTTCTTCGCGGTTTCCGGCTCCATGGTCATACGGCCGGTGCCGAAGTCGCCAGTGGAGGCAAAGCAGTATTTGCACCGCAGGTTGCAATCGTGGGAGACATGGAGGCAGAGGGCTTTGACCGGCGCTTCATTGGGCACAGCGGCAGCTGGGTCCACGTAGTCGTCTTCCACGAAGAGCAGGCCGTTTTCCGCCAGCTCCCGCAGCTCCTGCCATCCTTCTTCCAGGCCGGCGGCAGCGTATTGGGGAAGCTTTGCCGCCACCTCGGGCGGGCAGTGCTCTGCCATGGGTGGGTTCACCTGCTCCAGCAGGTCATAGATCAGCCTGTCCAGCACATGGACCGCGCCGCTGTTCACGTCTACCGCGATATTGCAGCCCAGCGCTGTAAATGTATGTACCATATTTTTCTCCTTTTCTGTTCTTTTTCTTGAAAGAAAAAGAACCAAAAAGAACTTTAAGCTGTGTTTTTCTGTCAGATTTCCGGTAGAGGCGGCTTAAAGCTCCTTGCCAAGCTTTCGTTCAGGAAAGCGGAAAAAGGGTGGGTTAAAAACCCACCCTTCCCGTCTGTGAGTTGTGCTCACTTAACGTTTTCGCACTTCTGGTTGGCGACGGTGCAGGACGTTTTGCAGGCGGACTGACAGGAAGTCTGACACTCGCCGCAGCCGCCCTTAGCCGCGCTGTTCTTCAGCGTGGCGCCGTTCAGCGTCTTGACATGTTTCATGGGAAAATCCCTCCTCTGCAATGGCTTTGGGATATTGTAACACATTCACTTTCGATTTTCAATCACTTTCGCCGTTTTTTTGGACTGGGACAGAGAAATCCAGCCAGCCCGCTCCCAGCCAGGCCGGCGCACAGGGTCCGCAGCATCACCAGCAGCTCCAGATGTCCCCCGGTCAGCAGTCCGGCCAGCGGCCAGAGCAGGGCGCACAGCGCACCCGCCGCCAGGGCTGAGGGCAGCATGTGGCTGCCTGCCCGAAGGGCGGCCAGCAACCCGCCGCCAAAGCCGCCCAGCGCCACCGCGCAGACGGTGGAAGCAGCCGCCATTTGCTCGGAAAGCACACCGGAAGAAATTCCGGCCGCTGCCGCCGCCAGCACCAGCAGGCTGAGGGCAAAGGCCGCCACCCCGCCGGCCAAAATCGAAGTCAGAATCTGGGTTGGCCGGCTTTCCCGTTTCCGCATAGAAAAGCACCCTCTCTCGCACAGATTTGTTTCATCCTATGCGGAGAAGATGCTTGTCATGTTGTTCGCCTGGAAATTATTTTGTGGTTTCGGCGGACTGGACACCCTTGTTGGAAATCGCCCACTTGGTGAACTCAATTCGCACCCGGTCAGCGCCGGTCTCCATTACGATGGTGTTTTCCTTCACCGCGCAGATCGTACCCACGACGCCGCCGATGGTGGTAATCTCATCCCCTACGGTCAGTGAATTCCGCATTTCTTCCGCCTGCTTCTTCCGCTTGTTTTCCGGCCGGATCATCAGGAAGTAGAACACGGCGACCACAAGTATAAGGGGCAGAATTGTCGTTACAAACAGTTCCATTCTTACTAAGCCTCCAAATTGCATGATAGTGCTATTATAGCGGCGGCTCGTCCTTTTTGCAAGCCTTTTCCGAAATTTGTCCCCGCTTTCTTGAAAGAAAGCTTGGCAAAGAACTTTATACTGGTTCTACCAGGAGCATCCGCAGTCCGCAGGTCTTGATGACCCCATCCGGCCCTGCAAGTTTGCGGTATCTGCCATAACTACGCAATTTAACGTTCTTTTTGCTTCTTTTTCTTTCAAGAAAAAGAAGAGAAAAAATATTATAACCGCTGTTCCAGCTTAACGGAGTACTCCGCCCGGAAATCTGCGTAACAGCCCTCGTCCAGCGCCGCCCGGATGCGGACCATCAGCTCATTGTAAAAGTGCAGGTTGTGGAGCACAGCCAAACGCATGGCCAGCATCTCATCCGCCTTGAACAAGTGCCGCAAATAGCCCTTGGAGAAGGACTGGCAAGTGGGGCAATCGCAGGTTGGGTCAATGGGTGTATTGTCCAGTTTGTACTTCTCGTTTTTGATGTTGACGGTCCCCGCCCAGGTGTACAGCTTGCCGTGCCGGGCATTCCGGGCAGGCATCACGCAGTCGAAGAAATCCACACCTCGGGCTACGCCCTCGATGATATTGGAGGGCGTCCCCACCCCCATCAAATATCGGGGCTTGTCCTGGGGCATGTGAGGCTCTACCGCGTCGATGATGTCGTACATCACCTGGGTTTCCTCCCCCACCGCCAGCCCGCCGATGGCGAAGCCGTCACAGGGCAGCTTGGCAATCTCCTTCATGTGCCAGATGCGTAGATCAGGATAGGTGCCGCCCTGGTTGATGCCAAACAGCATTTGGTGGGGATTTACGCAGTCCGGCGCGGCGTTGCAGCGTTCGTGTTCTGCGATGCAGCGTTCCAGCCAGCGGTAGGTGCGTTCACAGGACTGCTTGACATACTCATAGGGCGAGGGGTTTTCCACGCACTCGTCAAAGGCCATGGCAATATCGCTGCCCAGATGAGACTGGATACGCATAGACTCCTCTGGGCCCATGAAAATGCGCCGTCCATCCACATGGCAGGCGAAGGTGACGCCCTCCTCCTTGATGTTCCGCAGGGCGGCCAGGGAAAAGACCTGAAACCCGCCGCTGTCGGTGAGGATGGGTCCGTGCCAGTCCATAAATTTATGGAGGCCTCCCAGGGCCTTGACCACATCGTCGCCGGGCCGGACGTGGAGGTGGTAGGTGTTGGAGAGCTCAATTTGACAGCCGATGGTTTCCAGATCCCGGGCGGACAGGGCCCCCTTAATAGCGGCCTGGGTGCCCACATTCATGAACACCGGGGTCTGGGCGGTGCCGTGGGCACAGGTAAACACGCCCCGCCGGGCCCGCCCTTCTTTTTTTAACACTTCAAACATGGAAAAACTCCTTTTTTCTTCCTTTCTTGAAAGAAAGGAAGCGAAAGAACTTTAAACTACAAATGTGACCTTAGCCTGGAGAAACACCAGACCGCCAATTGGACAAGAATACCGGTCAGCGCCGGAATGGCGAGGAACAGCAGAAGAAATGCGGAAAAACGATTGTTAGGGAGAAAACCGGCCCCATCACCCGGAACGGAAATCCAGCCATTCCAGCGCAGTTCCCCATAGAGCAGCGACAGCAGGCACACTCCGGCTGGAAGACACAGAAGCCACCGCTTTCCCGTCCTGTGCAGCAGGGCCCGCTGAGTCAGAAATCCAATTAGGGCCAGAAGCAGCACCCCAAGGAAGCTGAACCAGCCATAACGCCAGGGATGAATCATCAGATTGACCAGCACCCGCGAAACATACAGGAACGCAGATTCATCATACATCTATGATTCCTCCCTTTTTCAGAGCCCTTTGAAAAAGGCTTTCAGCTCCGCCTTCCGCTCTGGAGGAAGCTCACGTTTGTGCACCCCCTCCGCCGCGCCCGCTAAAGCCTCCAGCATGTGGAGGCAGGCGGTGGAATCCACTGCGGTCCGAATCTGGAGGAACGCGGTCTCCGCTCCGGCTTCCCGCAGCTGCTCCGGAGTCTCAATGCCCGATTTCCGAAGATTTTCCGCCAGAACGGGGCCGATGTTGGGCAGGTCCGTCAGGTTTGCCATACGCTTCTCCTTTCCGCTGAGCACGCTCAGCCTATGTCATAAAATCAGCATCGCGTCGCCAAACGAGAAAAAACGGTATCGCTCACCCACCGCCTCCTGATAGGCCGACAGCACATGCTCACGCCCCGCCAGGGCGGATACCAGCATAATCAATGTGGATTCCGGCAGGTGGAAGTTGGTCACCAGACCATCCAGCACCTTGAACCGGTAGCCCGGATAGATGAAAATATTCGTCCATCCAGCGGATTCCTTCATGGTGCCATCCTCCGCCGCGAAACTCTCCACCGTCCGGCAGGAGGTGGTCCCTACACAGAGGACCCGTCCCCCGTTTCGTTTGGTTTCGTTGATGGTCTCCGCTGTTTCCCGGGAAATCATACAATATTCCGCGTGCATTTCATGTTCCTGGATGTCCTCCGCCTTCACGGGCCGGAAGGTGCCCAGCCCCACATGGAGCGTGACGAAGCACACCTTGACGCCCATCGCCCGGACTTGCTCCAGCAGCTCCGGAGTGAAGTGCAGGCCCGCCGTGGGTGCGGCGGCGGAGCCGGTCACCTTTGAATACACGGTCTGGTAACGCTCCGCATCCTGAAGCTCCTCCTTGATATAAGGAGGCAGCGGCATTTTGCCCAGCCGTTCCAGCACCTCCAGGAAAATGCCCTCATACTGGAAGCGGACCAGCCGGTTCCCTCCCTCAATTTCCTCCGTGACCTCGCCGGTCAGCTCGCCGTTTCCAAAGATCACCTTCGCGCCCGGCTTCAGCTTCCGGCCAGGCCGGACCAGACATTCCCAGGTTTTCTCTCCCTGGTCGATGAGCAGCAGCACCTCGCAGGCGCCGCCTGTCTCCCGCCGGCCCAGCAGCCGGGCGGGCAGGACCCGGGAGTCGTTGAGCACCAGACAGTCACCCGGCCGCAGGAATTGGGGCAGCTCATAAAAGCGATGGTGGGCGATGGCCCCACTCTGCCTGTCCAGCTTGAGCAGGCGGGACTGGTCCCGGCGCTCCAAGGGGGTCTGCGCGATCAGCTCTGGGGGCAAATCAAAATAAAAATCATGTGTCTTCAATGAAAAATCTCCTTGTGTTCCCAATTTAACGTTCTTTTTTGGCTCTTTTCTCTTTCAAGAAAAAAGAGCAGAAACAAGGTCAATACACCTCAATCCCAGTGTAATAGAACTTCAGAATCTGGTCATAGGTAAATCCCTGCTCCGCCATGGCGTAAGCCCCCCACTGGCTCATACCCACCTGATGGCCCCAGCCGGAGCCGTTGAGGACAAACACGCCGGACTGGCTGTTGCTGGGTGGGGTGGTCGTGGTTGTTGTAGTAGGCAGCAGCGGGCCAGTGCCGCCGTCCCCGGAGACCGCGTAGACAGATCCGTTCAGCACCGAGGTCTGCCCGTTGCCATCCACCGCATACAGCCCGGAGATGGACGGCACGGTGGTGTCATTCACCGCGTAGCCAGATACCGTAGTGATGCCGGACCCGTTGATGTTGTAGCGCTTGCTTCGCAGCCCCAGAAAACTCCGGACTCCGCTCTCGTGTGTAAAGGAATAGCTCTTTCCATTGCTTCCCACAAAGGTAATTTTCTTCACGTTGCCGGTCGGCGTGGTCTCCGCCACATAAAAGTCCACCACGGTTCCCACCGGCCGGCCGCTGGCCTCCAGCTTTTCCGTCAGCTCCGCCGCCGTAAACGTCACCGTCCAGTTATACTTCGGAATCCGGTCCGCCAGAAAGGCCTCATACGGGTCCTCCTTCCCCACCAGATAGGGATAGGATGTATTGCTGTTCCACACGTTGCCCACGTTCTCCGTGCCGCCGCCGTCGCTGGAGAAAAAGAAGGTCTCCGCATAGCTTCCATTGTACCAGGCGTAAATCCCGGCGGTCTCGTCCACAGCCCTGTCGCTGTTTTCATTGGGGCCGGAATTGTTGCTCCCCGCACCGTGATAGACCTGACAGTGGTCGGTGCCGCAAATGTCAAACCCGTCGGAATCATGCTTGCTCTGAGCAAGGAATCGGGCCGCGTAGGTTCGGGCGCTGACCGCCTGGGCTTTCAGGGCCTCCAGGTGCCAACTGGGGCTCATCTCATAGGGAATGACGCCCTTGACATAGCTTTCCAGGGGCAGAACGTTGCTCACAGTCAAATTGCCGCCGTCCCGCCGGTACTCAAAGCCGCCAAGGTACTTAAACCCCTTAAACCAGGTGATGGGCGCACTTACCCCGGTCACATCGGGCATCACCGCGAGGGCGGACTGGCTTCCGCCGTCATACTGGAACAGCACGGTGCTGGTGCCCGTCTGTACCACGGTAACCCCGTAGGAACTGGTGCCCCGAACGGTTCCGCTGACGCCCAGGGCCGCCATGGCGTTCAGCGCCGCGTCCTTGGAGGGGTACGCGCCGATGCGAACCTCGTACTGTCCGTCAATCCAGGCCACAAAGCCGCCGCTGTAGGCGGAGGCCGCCGCCTGGGCCTCCCCGAAGCCGGCGTAGTTGCCGGGCATCTGGATATGGTAGCAGCCCACCGCGGCCCCTCCGCCGCTGTCGGTGTAGTTGCTGCCGTCAAAGGCCACGTTCTGGGCCTTGACCACAGAAATCTGGCCCACGTTGGTGCGGGCCAGATCCACGAAGTTCATGGCGCCGTCGAAGTAGCCGAAGCGGTAGCCGCTGCCCACGTTGTTGTCCAGGTTGGCCCCTGGCAGGGCGGTGCTCCCGTAGAACAGCCCCACCCGAATGGTTTGATTTCCGGTCCCTGCCGCGCGGGCGGAGCCCGGCAGCCAAAGTGCGCCAACCATCAATAAGGCCAGCAGCAAAGTCAGATGTTTTTTCATAGGTTCCCCATTTCCATACGTTTGCAGACAGAGGCCGTCCGCCCTCCGCGCTCATTTGTGCTTTCGTGCTTTTACACTTTATCTTGACAGCCTGACCGCCCCGTGGTATAGTCAGATTCAAGCGGAATTCGGTTCCTCATGCTTGAACCCCTTGTAATGCGTCTGTCTTTGACATTATAGTACAAGAGAGGCATGGTTTTCAACCGCTGATTTCCGATTTCTGATTTTTTCCGGTCTCAACGGAAGAAAAACAAATTCTCATTTCCCAAACGCCGCCCTGCCGCATAGGATGGACAGCGGAGGGAAAGTCAAATGGAGGTTTTTAAAATGGAAAAATATAAGGTTGGCGTAATCGGCGGCACGGGCATGGTGGGCCAGCGGTTCATCACCCTGATGGAAAACCATCCCTGGTTTCAGCTGACGGTGATCGCGGCCAGCCCCCGCTCCGCAGGCAAGACCTACGAGGAGGCGGTGGGCGTTCGCTGGGCCATGGACACCCCGATTCCTGAGGAGGCCAGGGCTATGGTGGTCATGGACGCGGAAGCGGATGTGGAGAAGATTGCCGCTCAGGTGGATTTTGTGTTTTCCGCTGTGGACATGAAAAAGGAGGAGATCAAAGCCCTGGAGGAGCGGTACGCCAAGTGTGAGTGCCCGGTGGTGTCCAACAACTCCGCCCACCGCTGGACGGACGACGTGCCTATGGTGGTGCCTGAGCTGAACCCGGAGCATCTGGCTGTGATTCCCTTCCAGCGCAAGCGGCTGGGGACCAAGCGGGGCTTTATCGCCGTCAAGTCCAACTGTTCGATTCAGAGCTACGTGCCTGCCCTCTCTCCCCTGCGCTCCTTCGGCATTACCGACATTCTGGCCTGTACTTACCAAGCTATTTCCGGCGCGGGCAAGACCTTTGAGACCTGGCCGGAGATGGTGGACAACGTGATTCCCTACATCGGCGGCGAGGAGGAGAAGAGTGAGCAGGAGCCTCTGAAGGTCTGGGGCAAGGTGGAGAACGGCGTTATCGTGAAGGCGGAGACCCCCAACATCACGGCTCAGTGCCTGCGGGTGCCGGTATCCAACGGCCACACGGCGGCGGTGTTTGTCCGCTTTGCTCAGAAGCCCACCATGGAAGAGATGAAGGAAATCTGGGCCAATTTCAAGGGCCGGGCCCAAGAGCTGGACCTTCCCACCGCGCCCAAGCAGTTCCTCCACTATTTTGAGGAGGACAACCGGCCCCAGGCCCGGCTGGACCGGGATCTGGAGGGCGGCATGACGGTGTCCATCGGACGGCTGCGTCCGGACACCCAGTATGATTACAAATTTGTATGTCTGTCCCATAACACCCTGCGGGGCGCGGCTGGCGGCGCGGTGCTGCTGGCGGAGCTGCTCTGCGCGGAAGGGTACATCGAACGGAGGTAACATCCTATCAATTCTCTGTTTACCGGTTCCTGCGTCGCCCTTGTCACCCCGTACACCGAGACCGGCGTCAACTATCCCAAGCTGGGAGAGCTGATTGAGCGTCAGATTGACGCCGGCACAGACGCCATCTGCATTTGCGGCACCACCGGCGAGTCTGTCACACAGACCGCCAGTGAGCACCAGAAGACGGTGGAGTTCTGTGTCAAGCAGGTGAACGGCCGGGTCAAGGTGCTGGCGGGAGCGGGCAGCAATGTTACAGCAGAAGCCATCCGCCTGTCCAGGCAGGCGGAAGATTCCGGCGCGGACGCCCTGCTTATCGTCACTCCTTATTATAATAAAGCCACGCAGCAGGGGCTGATCCGCCACTACGAAGCCATTGCGGAGCAGGTTCACACGCCTATTGTGCTCTACAATGTGCCGTCCCGGACCGGCGTGTCCTTCACGGCGGAGACCTATCAAGCTTTGTCCCGGCATCCCAACATCGCGGGTGTGAAAGAGGCGTCGGGGAATCTGTCCTTGGCGGTTCACACCAGACTGGCCTGCGGGCCGGACTTTGCCATCTGGTCAGGCAATGACGACCAGGTGGTGCCCATGATGAGCATCGGCGCGGCAGGCGTCATTTCGGTGGCGGCCAATCTTGTGCCGGAGGTCATGCGGGACATGACCCACCTCTGTCTGGAGGGATCGTTTCAGGCGGCGGCGGAGCTTCAGCTGAGGTACACGGAGCTGCTGGATGCCCTGGCCATAGAGGTCAACCCGATTCCGGTCAAGACCGCCCTCAACCTGATGGGCTATGAAGCGGGGCCACTCCGCCTCCCCCTCTGCGAGATGACGCCGGACCACCTGGAAACGCTGAGGACCGCCTTGGGACGCGCGGGGGTGTGTTCTTTTTCTTGAAAGAAAAAGAACCAAAAAGAACTTTAAATTGGTTTCTTTTGTACATGTTCCGGTAGAATGAGTTTGAAGTTCTTTCTCTTCTTTTCGTTCAAGAAAAGAAGAGAAAACAGTTGCTTTGGGAGATAAACGTATGACATTGAACACATCGGAGCTCCAATGGACCCGAGCGCCGAAGGCATACGATGTCCGGCCTGACCGAATTTCTATCGTTACGGAACCGGGCACCGACTTATGGCAGCGGACCTACTATGGTTTTCAGAACGACAACGCGCCGGTTCTCCAGATGAAAACAACTGAACAGTATTTCTCCTTTACGGTTAAAACCTCCTTTGACAGCAAACGGCGCTTTGACCAATGTGGCGTCATCCTGTACTTAGACAGTGAAAATTGGCTGAAGGCCTCCATTGAATACGAAAACGAGCGCTTTCAGCGCCTGGGCAGCGTGGTGACCAACCACGGATATTCCGACTGGGCCACTACAGATATTGACGCCTCTGTTCGGGAGATGTGGTATCGCCTCAGCCGGAGAGGTTCGGATTATTGCCTGGAATGTGCTCAAAATGGAACGGATTTCAGGCAGATGCGTATTTGCCACCTATGGGAAGGGGCAGGTGAAATTCAATTTGGCGTTTATGCCTGTTCCCCAGAGGAATCCTCATTTGAGGCGGTATTTACTGATTTGGAGCTGACGAAATGCAAGTGGATGCCACACCTATAAGGGAAAAACGGTTTCTATGTATCAGCGGCCCCATGGGCGCCGGTAAAACCACGGTATGCCGGGCCCTTCAACAACGGCTGGACCGCTGTGTGTTTCTGGATGGAGATTGGTGCTGGGACGCCCACCCTTTTCAGGTGACCGGGGAGACCAAAGCCATGGTGCTGGCGAACATCACCGATGTGCTGAACCGGTTTCTGGCCTGTTCGGTCTATGATACGGTGCTGTTCTGCTGGGTTATGGACCGGCAGAGCATTTTGGACGATGTGCTGAGCCGCCTTTCTTTAGACGATGTAAAGGTCTGTTCCTTTTCACTGGTCTGCACGGAGGAAGCCCTCCGCGCCCGGCTGGAGCGGGACGTTGCCGCCGGGCGGAGAAGTCCGGACGCGATAGAAAACGGCTTGGCCCGTCTCCCCCGCTATGAGGCGCTGAACACCGAAAAGCTGGACGTAAGCGAGCTTTCCCCGGAGGAGGCCGCGGAAGTGATTTGTAAACGGATATAAGCGCCAAGGGCAGTGCAGACGTTAAACTGCACTGCCCTTTTAGGCTGACATGTTTTCTTCCAGTCTCTACTAGTCTGCCGTAGTCACGATCCGAGTCGAATGTGCCGGGAAAAAGGAAATGTTCCACCCTTCCCCGATGCCTTTTTCGTCCAGAAACCAGACAGAATGGTCCAAACGTTCGTCTTCGACAGTGTAGGAGGTCCGGGTCACGATTCCACCGGCAAAGTGCTCCTCCACAACCAGCCAGGAAGCGGCCGGAGTCAAGTCCAGGCTGTCCTTCCACTGCTCCTGAGTCAGGGTTTCGGTTTCCAGAAGCAAGTCCTGACTGTCAAACTGCTTGACCACCACGTTTTTCAGAGCTGGTATGGTCTGGATGTGAAGGTTGCAGCTCATGGATTTTGTACCCTTCTCCATCCACTCTTTCCGGATGGAAATGGTGCTTACTCCCCTTCCATACGCGGTGAACTCCTTGCACAGATAGAGACTGCCGTCCACTGTCTGGTAAACAGAATAGGGCCGGATGATCCGATTTTCGTCCCTAGACAGATACCAATTCGCCTCAATGAAGGAATCCACACCCAGAGAACAGCTCCCCTCAATTCCCTGACCCAGGAACATGGCGGTCACGTCCAGCTGGGCGTCGGCCGCCACCAGACAGGCGTATCCCTCCACGCCCTCGAAGGAGACCGTATTGGTTCTCACGTCATAGCTCCCCTCCGCCCGGTCCACATCCGGAACGTTGTCCCTGTCTCCGACCGCCAGATAAAGCCCGCGGAACCGGTCCTGAGACGGCTCGTCCTGGTGCGATGAGCAGGCGGCAAGCAGCAGGAAACACGCGCTGAGCACCATGCAAACGACTCGTTTCATGTGATTTCCCTCCGTTTTTTCTTTATTTTACCATGCGATGCTCACGCTGTCAATAAAAAGCAGGCCGCAAATCGCGGCCTGCTGTTTGAATTGCTCCGATTAAGAGGGGTTAATGGTGTAGTTAGGCGCTTCCTTGGTAATATAAATATCGTGGGGATGGGACTCCTTCAAACCAGCGGAGGTGATCTGCATGAACTGAGCATTGGCCTGCAAGTCCGCAATGGTGGCGCTGCCGCAGTAGCCCATACCAGCCCGGAGACCGCCCATCAGCTGATAGATCGTCTCTCCAGTCAGTCCCTTGTAAGGAACCCGGCCTTCCACGCCCTCGGGCACCAGCTTCTTGTTGTTCTGCTGGAAATAGCGGTCCTTGGAGCCGCTGGACATGGCGCTCAGAGAGCCCATGCCCCGATAGACCTTGAACTGACGGCCCTGATAGACCTCAGTGTCCCCTGGGGACTCCTCACAGCCCGCCAGCAGGGAGCCCAGCATAACCACATTGGCGCCAGCGGCAATGGCCTTGGCGATGTCGCCGGAGAACTTGATGCCGCCGTCAGCGATGATAGGCACGCCATATTCTGCGGCTACGCAGGCGGCGTCGTAGACAGCGGTAATCTGGGGCACGCCGATGCCGGCCACTACACGGGTGGTGCAGATGGAGCCGGGGCCGATGCCCACCTTGACGCAGTCCGCACCCGCCTCGATGAGGGCGCGGGTGCCCCCAGCGGTGGCCACATTGCCAGCGATGAGCTGCACGTCAGGATAGAGGGCCTTAATGCGCTTGACGCACTCCAGAATGTTGTGGGAATGGCCGTGGGCAGAGTCCAGAGCCAGTACGTCTACCCCGGCTTCCACCAAGGCGGCGGTGCGCTCCAGCACATCGCTGGTCACGCCAATGGCCGCACCCACCAAAAGACGGCCCTTGTCGTCCCGCGCCGAGTTGGGATACATGACGGCCTTTTCAATGTCCTTGATGGTGATGAGGCCCTTCAGGTTGAAGTCATCGTCCACGATGGGCAGTTTTTCCACCTTGTGGCGGCTGAGGATGTCCTTGGCCTCCTCCAGGGTGGTGCCCTCCTTGGCGGTGACCAGGTTTTCACGGGTCATCACATCGTCGATAAGCCGGTTCATGTCGCTTTCAAACTTCATGTCCCGGTTGGTGATGATGCCGATTAGCTTGCCGTGGTCACAGATGGGCACGCCGGAGATGCGGTATTTGGCCATCAGCTCGTCAGCCTCAGTCAGGGTGTGGCCGGGCGCCAGCCAGAAGGGATTGGTGATGACGCCGTTTTCGGAGCGTTTCACCAGATCTACCTGCTCGGCCTGAGCGCCGATAGACATGTTTTTATGGATGATGCCGATGCCGCCCTCCCGGGCGATGGCGATTGCCATGCGGTACTCGGTGACAGTATCCATGGCGGAGGACATGACAGGAATGTTCAGCCTGATTTTCTTGGTCAGCTGGGTGTGGAGGTCCACATCGGCGGGCAGGATATCACTTTCCGCCGGAATCAGCAGCACATCGTCGAAGGTGAGCCCCTGTTTGGTGAATTTGCTTGCGGCGTCCGTATTGACCATTCACGACAACTCCTTTTTCCTTTGTATTTGGGTATTTGATTTATTGTACTCGCAACGTAGAATTCTGTCAATTGGTTTCTACCCCGCAGTTCCACCAAAAAAACAGGAAACCCCTCCGATTGTTTTGTTGTTCCTTCTTTTTCTTATAAGAAAAAGAAGCAAAAAGAACCTTAAACTGGCGATACTGCGGCAATTCTCAAGGGGTGCCATGCCCCCGGCGCACCTACATCACCCCTGGCGTTGGCTGAGGGATCGCTTCCCTGCTCACCAGCCGTAAAAGGGCGTATTGAACCTCGTGTGGTGCCGTCGCGCTGTCCATCATGTAAGCGGTTCGGGCAATTCCGAAGCTGGCGTTTGTCCGGTCCAGCGCCTTGGGGTAGACATAGACCAGGTCTTGCTTGGGATAATGACAGTACACGCCCACATATAAGGGTTCTCCATGCTCCGCGAAATAGTCCTCCGGCACGGTACACAGAATATGGGTCTTGACCGGCCCTGTTTCCCATTCCTCCGGATAGGACAGGTACAGCAGCGGGCTCACCTGCTCGTAATCGCAGATATCCTTTTTTGTCTCCATATGCCAGACCGGCACATCCTCCGAAACCGCCAGACAGGTTTCCGGGTCAAAGGGCATGACTCCAATGAAGTCCAGGCCATACTGCGACGCGGAGACATAGGACTGATACTCCCGCTCATAATTCGGGTCCCAGCTCCGATACGAAAGCGTCAGCGACAGCTGTCCCCGCAGAAACGGCCAGTATTTTGCGTGTTCCTGCATGGTGTAGAGGGTTGGCATCTGCTCATATTGCTCCAGAAACCGCTCATAGTGTTCCCGGTCCAAAAACTGAATCAGCCCGGTCCGAAGCCAGAAGTCCTCCCGGTCCGGCCAGTCCGCCGGGTCCAGGTCCAGTGTGTCCAGCGAAAGGTCCTCGCAGAAATAGCCGGTATAGAACACATCGTCCATCTGATTGAGCAGTTCCTCTCCGCTTTGGCCGTCGTAGCGGAAATTCACCATATTTTGGACGGAGTAGCCCTTTCCGTCAATGGCGGGGGCCACTGTCCAGCCGCCGCTTTCCCAGACAGAGTATTTGATTGTGCTCTCCTCCGGCATGGGCAGCGCAAGCCGTTCCAGAACCGCCGTTTCCAGCGCGGCGGAGATTTCTTCCGACTGAAAATTGTCAAAAAAGATGGATTCGCTGTCCAGATTCAGATAGACAAAAAACTGCTTCCCATCCTGTTCCATCAGGACCAGCACCCCGGCATTGGCATAAAAGCCCCCCATATAAACGTCGGATCCCTGCACATCATAGCCCAGCGCTGCCGCCTCAACGCCGTACTTTTCCCGGATGTAGGCAACGGCCCGCGTCTCGGCGTGCTGCTCTGCCAGGCGGTAAATGCGGCTGTTTTCCGCCATTCGTTCTCTCCACTCCCGGCAGCTGCCCAAGAGCAGGATAGCCAGAACACACAAAGTCAGCCCGGTAAGCTGCTTTTTCATGTTTTCTCACCTCTGCGGGTTTTCTCTGACGGTATTTTATCACATTTCTTTCTTTTTCACAAGCTCAGAACGTCCGGGAGAAGGCCGGATACCTCCGGATAGGCCATCAAGGCATAGGAGATACCCAAATTTCTGGCGGTTTGCAGCTTTTTTCGGATGCTGCCCCCGTCGTCGTACAGCACAAAATGCACGCCGCTCTGTCCCTCGGGCCGGTAGGTGAAGTAGTGGGCGCACAGCTCATTGGAAAAGTAAGTGGCGGGCCGGTACTCCTCCATCAGTGCCCCCAGCGCTTCCCCGCTCAGCTTGTTCCCCGCTCCGCTGGGTGAGGGCATAGTGAAGTCCTCCGCGCACCGCTCTACCGCCAGAGCGATTCGCTCTATGCCGTAACGCTCCGCCGCCTCGCTGAGCCGCTCGGACAGAGAACCGCCGGAGACGGCTGAGGAGATCATCACTCTGGCATGAGGCGCGCATTTGGCGTAGGGCTCGGTGACGAACAGCGGCCAGCCCTTCCCGTTCAGGGCCTGGTCCATTGCCTGGGTCAGCTCCGCCTGAGCCTGGCCGGGCGGGTTCTCCCAGTCGGCAATGACGCCAGTGTAGCCGCGGAGCGCGCATTCCCGCAGCACCTGCTGGCAGAAAGCGGCGCAGCCGCCCCTTTCGGGCGTATAGCCCTGATCGTCCATCATCAAAAATCCGCCCCGCAGGGCTGCAGGTATGCCGCCCCGCAGCAGCTGAGGGCCCGGCCCCACGCGATAGGACATGTGCGCCACGGGCACGCCATAACCTGCGGCGGCATGGGCTTGCGCTTGGGGCGCGGTCAGAATGAGGTTCAGATTGGATGTCATGTGTTTTTCCCCCTTGTCCAAGGTGCTGGAAGCTGTTATAATAGGAGTCGCTGCGAAGCGGCCGAACGGGCTGCTTCCTATGATTTATGCGGAAATCGGACAAGATAGAACGATTATTTCCGATGCTGAAACGAGGGAGACATTTTGACCCTGATTCCAGATCATGTTTATCCCAGCATTTACGCTCTGGACCCGGAGGAGCTGGCCCGGAGCGGAATTCGGCTGCTGCTGGCCGATTTGGACAACACGCTGGCGGCCTATAAGGAGGAAACCGCCTCGCCGGAGCTTCACGACTGGAAGGAGCAGCTGGCCGCTCATGGTGTGAAGCTGTTCATTCTGTCCAACAGCCGGAAGCCCACCCGGGCAAAACGGTTCGCGGAAAGCTTGGGGACGCCCTTTTTGGGGCACGCGGGCAAGCCTGGGACCAGCTCTTTTTTCCGGGTGATGGAGGAGCAGGGTGTCCCGGCAGCGGAGACGGCCATTGTCGGTGATCAGATTTTTACCGATATCCTGGGCGGAAACCGGTCGGGAATCCAGACCTACCTGGTCAAGCCCCTCCGGCAAGACACCCTGTTCCGCGTCCTGCGCTACAAGCTTGAGACTCCCTTCCGCTCCGCGTGTAAAGATAAGCGCATTTGAATCATTCCGATGGAAGGCCATTCTGCATTCCACCTTTTAGAAGGAGATTTTCTATGCCTGTACTCTTCGGCGTTGCCGGAAATTCCGAAACCTTCACAAAGACAGTCAGCAAATCCTCAGCTGCCGCGCCCGCCTGGCTCCGGGCCATCGGGCTGGACGCCTATGAATACCAATGCGGGAAGGGCGTCCATGTGGGCGAGGAGACTGCCCGGACTGTGGGGCAGAATTCCGCTCAAACTGGGATTGCCCTGTCACTGCATGCCCCCTATTTCATCAATCTGGCCAATCCAGACCCGGAGAGCCTGGAAAAGACCATCGGCTACATCACCAGCGCGTGTATGGCGGCCAGTTGGATGAAGGCCGGACGGGTGGTCGTTCACACAGGTGCGTTGATGAAGCGGACCCGTCAGGAGGCCCTTTCCATTGCCAAACAATCCCTTCGGGCTGTGCTGAACGCCTGCGATGAGGCCGGGTTCGGCGGGATTGCCCTTTGCCCGGAAACCATGGGGAAAATCAACCAGCTGGGCAGCCTGGACGAGGTGCTGGATCTGTGTACCCTGGATGAGCGTCTGATTCCCTGCATTGATTTTGGCCACCTCTACGCCCGTTCTTTGGGCGAGCTGGAGGGACATGACGCCTGTGTCCGCATGCTGGACCGGGTTGAGGCGGTGCTGGGCTCCGAACGGGCTTCCCGCTTCCACAGTCATTTTTCCAAAATCGAGTTCACGCCCAAGGGCGGAGAGGCACGGCATCTCTGCTTTCATGATCCAGGCTGGGGGCCAGAGTTCCGGCCGCTGGCGGAGGAGCTGGCCCGCCGGGGCTGGAGTCCCACTATCATCTGTGAGTCCGCCGGAACACAGAGCGAGGATGCGCTGGAAATGAAAAAAATATATCAAACGCTTTCTTGAAAGAAAGCTTAGCAAAGAACTTCAAGCTGGCGTACTGCCGTGGTACTCAAGGCACGTTCTGCCCTTGAGAAGGCGTTTTAAGTTCTTTTTGGCTCTTTCTCTTTCAAAAAAAGAAAGCTTAGCAAAGAACTTCAAGCTGGCGTACTGCCGTGGTACTCAAGGCATGTTCTGCCCTTGAGAAAGCGTACTGCCGTGGTATTCAAGGTTCGTTCTGCCCTTGAGAAAGCGTTTTAAGTTCTTTTTGGTTCTTTTTCTTTCAAGAAAAAGAACAGAAAATAGAAAGGAAGTCAATAACCATGAACCATCTGGAAAAAATCTCCGCACAACTCCCCTCCTTTGAGCTGGACGCCATGCTGATTACCAGCGGCCCTGGCGAACGCTACGCCGTCGGGTTCCACGGTGAAGGCACTGTGGTGGCCGGTCCCAAGGAGTGCTTCTACCACACTGATTCCCGCTATATTGAGTCGGCCAACAACCAGGTCACTGGCGCGGTGATCCGCATGAGCACAACCGCTTCCAACCATAAGGTGCTGGTCAAAGAGGCCCTTGAGAAGCTGGGCGCGAAAAAAGTGGGCTTCGAGGACGGCTATATGAGCGTGTTCGACTACAATGACTGGAAAAAAGCGCTCCCTGATGTGGAGCTGGTCCCCGCGCAGGCTCTGGTCAATGACCTGCGGGCCTCCAAGGACGCTGGCGAGCTGGAGATTATGACCCGCGCTCAGCGGATCACCGAGCAGGCGTTCGACGAAATTCTCTCCGTACTCACCCCAGGCATGACGGAACAGGACATCGCCGCCCGGCTCACCTATTATATGATGCGGTTCGGCGCGGAGAAAAATTCCTTTGACCCCATCGTGGTTTCCGGCCCCAACGGCAGCCTGCCCCACGGCATCCCCAGCCAAAAGACGGTCCAGGAAGGCGAGTTCATCACCATGGACTTTGGCGCTATGGTGGACGGCTACTGCGCTGACATGACCCGCACCGTGGTACTGGGCAAGCCCACTGACGAGATGCGGAAGGTCTATGACACTGTGCTGGAGGCTCAATTGGCGGGCATCGCCGCTTCCAAGGCGGGTATGATCGGCTGCGACATTGACGCCGTGGCTCGAAAGGTCATCACAGACGCCGGTTATGGCGATTATTTCGGCCACGGCTACGGTCATTCTCTGGGGATCGAGATTCACGAGCTCCCTGGAGCCGGTCCCACCAGCAAGAAGCCTCTTCCCGTAGGCGCGGTGGTCTCCGCCGAGCCGGGCATCTACCTCCCCGGCCGGTTCGGCGTCCGCATTGAAGATGTGGCCGTCATGGAAGAGGGCGGCTGTACCGTTCTCACCAAAGCGCCCAAAGAACTGATTCTGCTGTAATTTCTTTTTTATCCGGAAAAAAGGCAAAAAGAACTTGCAAAAAGAGCCAAAATAGGCTAGAATAAACGAGCGAACAGAATGCGGAGGGGTTTTTCTCCGCATGGAGAAATGATAAATTGGAGGATGAACCCTATGGCTATGATTTCTGCCAGCGACTTTAGAAACGGAGTTACCTTTGAAATGGACGGCAAGGTGATGCAGGTCGTCGAATTTCAGCACGTGAAGCCCGGCAAGGGCGCGGCCTTTGTCCGCACCAAGATGAAGAACGTCATCACCGGCGGCGTGACTGAGACTTCATTCAACCCTACCGCCAAGTTTGAACAGGCCTTTGTAGAGCGCAAGGACATGGAGTACAGCTACAACGACGGCGATCTGTACTATTTCATGGACATGGAGACCTTTGACATGATGCCCATCAGCAAGGATTTGCTGGGCGACTCCTTCCGCTTTGTGAAGGAAAACATGAGCTGCAAAGTCATGTCCTACAAGGGCAGCGTGTTCGGTGTGGAGCCCCCCAACTTCGTGGAGCTGGAAATCACCGAGACCGACCCCGGCTTCAAGGGCGACACCGCCACCAACGTGACCAAGCCCGCCATCCTGGAGACCGGCGCTGAAATTAAGGTTCCCCTGTTCATCAACCCCGGCGACCGCATCCGTATCGATACCCGTACCGGCGAGTATCTGGAGCGCTGCAAGTAATTTTACTTTACAGTGTATGGGGGAGATTTCCGATTCGGCAAGTATTTTCCCTTTACAGAAAACCATCCAACTTGGGGGCGGCTCCTGCCGCCCCCTTCTCACTCGAAAGGAGAACACCATGACCATTTCTGAGAAAGTCGCGTACCTGAAGGGGCTGGCTGAGGGCCTGAACCTGGACGTGGAGAAGTCCAAGGAGGGCAAGCTGATTTCCGTCATCATCGGTATTCTGGAGGACTTGGGTCTGAGCGTGGAGGACCTGGAAGACAGCGTGCAGGCCATCGGCGACGAAATCGACGCCATCACGGATGACCTGTCCGAGATGGAGGACGCCCTCTGCGAGGATGATGACGACGATGATTTCGAGGACGACGACGATTTTTTTGAGATCGAGTGCCCTAAGTGTGAGGCTAAGCTCATCATTGACGAGGATGTGCTGTCCGCCGGTGAAATCACCTGCCCCAACTGCGACCAGAAGTTTGAGCTGGACCTGACCGACGACTGTGAGGACTGCTGCGGCTGCGGCGAGGATACTGAGTAAGTCTGATACACTGAAAGGACCACAGAGAAATCTGTGGTCCTTTTTTATCTTTCTAAAAACAAAATTAAAGCTTGACTTTCATAAAATTGAGATTATAATAAAAGCATAGAACTTCATCCTACGTAGTTTAAAGTTCTTTTGCTTCTTTTCTTTCAAGAAAAGAAGAGAAAAGGAGGTGGCTCAATGCCGGTCGAAGTGGTTCCCGAATGGATGTCCGGCCTGGAGGACGAGGATTTGGCGTTTATCAAGCGGTTTCTGCTGGCTTCCGGCTCCCTTAAGGAGGTGGCCGGGCAGTACGGCGTCACCTACCCCACAGTGCGGCTCCGGCTGGACCGGCTCATTCAAAAGATCCAGCTCAGCGAGCAGAGCGCTAATGAGCCGTACATCGCCCTCATCAAACGTCTGGCCATGAACGAAAAGCTGGACTTGGACACGGCAAAACTTCTCATTTCCGAGTATAAGAAAGGACGGGATGCTCCATGATGCTATCCATGCTCGCTGTCTCCGTCAGCCTTGGCCTGGCCTTTGTGGGAATGGCCCTTCTCATCGGCCTTGAAATCATGCTGTCCAGCTGGGAGGCGGTTTGGCCGGGGCTCATTCTGCCAGCGGTTTTGGCCTCGCTGGGATGCCTATGCTATTTCAAGGCACCGGGCTATTCCCCGCTCTGGCTGCTGGTGCTCTGTCTCCCTGCCCTGCTGGTGCTGGCGCTCTACCTTGTCTGCCGGCGGAGGCTTGGGCAAACACCGGAAAAGGAGGGCTGATTGATGCTGACCATCGCTTATCTCATGAAATTCTTGTACATTCCCATCTTTATTTTCATCGGGCTTTGCTTTCTGGAACGGTTCTTGGCCCGAAAAGATGCGGCCTGGCCGGGGCTCATTCTGCCAGTAGCATTTTTTCTGTTTCTTCCATTACCGATTCTGCTGAGCGCTCTGTTTGAATTTGATCCAAGTCTTGGCGAGTATTACCTTTCGCTCTTGGTCGCGGCGCTGATCTACAGCATTCCCGGCACTATTTTGACCATCATTTACGTGGCCGGCCGGAAGACATTTGACCGGCAGAAGAAAAGCCGGGATGAACTGCGGAAAATGGACATTCAGGATTTGTGAGCAGTTCCCCGAAACAGGCGGCACGTAGAATCAGTCCTACGTGCCGCCTGTTTACTGTAAAAAAGGAACCTCCCTTAATTTACGGCCCAATCCTTCCGATATAAAAAGCAGAGAAACAAAGATTGTGAGGGAACCGTTATGAGAGTAGAGCATTTCCCGAGCTTTTTCCAAGCTGGCTCCAGTCCAATGCAACAGACTTCGCTGGCCAGGCAGCTTGGTTCCTGTCAAAAGGACTCCTCTCCCCTGGAGGCCGCGCGGCAGGCCCTTTTAACCGCGAAGGAGAAGCTGGAGCAGCATCGGGACGGCCGCATTGAAAAGGCGCTGGGGGGCTACAAGGCGCTGCGCTCCCGCAGAAATTCCTTTGAACATGAGCTGGGCGTCCAGGAGGAGCAGCTGGAGCAGTTTCAGACTCTGAGCAGCCGCCGCGACCTTCTTTCAAAGGAACTGTCCTCTGCCAGATCGGATTATGAGACATCCACAGGGCAGGACCTGAGCCTCTTCCGGCGCGTAACCGCTTTGGAGGACGGCCTTGCGGCCGTGGACCGGGACCTGAACGGCCTTGTAGAGCAGGCGAACCGCTACGCAAACGCCCAGCGGCAGTACGCTGCCTATTTGGAGAAAACCGGTCAAAACGGGTATGCCGCCTTTCAGTATCAGGACCAGGCCGGATACACCAGAGAGACCTTTGCGTCCCAAACGGCGGACATGATCGGCCGTATGAAGGAGGGCGTCAGCCATTGGAGGGATCGTATCTCCGATTACTGTGATCAGTGCGGTGTGAGCCCCCTTGAATTTGAGCGCTACATGGAGGAGCAAAATAAGTTGGGACAGGACTACTTCATCGCCCAACAGCGTTTTTTGGAATTGTCCCACGCCGCCGGCGGTTCCAGTCCGGCGGATTCTCCGGAACGTGCCCTGCGAAACCACTTTGACACAGTGGAGCTCAGCTCCCCTGCTCAGGAGGCGGTCTGGGAGGCCGGAAGTGCGGAATAGAACAGCGGCAGACACAATTTCTTCCTTTTTAAAGGATAAAAACCCCGTACCAACCGGTACGGGGTTTTGGAGTTAATAGAACTTTTTGCGGTTCTTTCTGGCGGCCTCAGACTTCTTGCGCCGCTTGACGCTCGGGCTCTCGTAATGCTCACGCTTACGGACCTCAGCAAGAACACCGGACTTGGCGCAGCTACGCTTAAAACGCTTCAGCGCGCTCTCCAGAGACTCGTTTTCCTTTACACGGATTTCCGACATTTATTTCCCCTCCCTCCGCAGTGCCAAAGGGATTTTGCCTGGCACGTAAGGGCCATCTGTATGGCTTTAACAGTAGTATTATACGTCATATCCATAATCTTGTCAAGCAATTTTCTCCGCTTTCTTGAAAGAAAGCTTGGCAAAGAACTTTATGCTGGTTCTGCCGGAGGTCACGCTGGAATTGCAGGCGCCCGATGTGGTATCGGGCCCTATCAACTTGGAACATCTCAAATAGAAACCGTCTGAAGTTCTCTTTGCTTCGTTTTCTTTCAAGAAAACGAAGTTAAGCCTTGGGCTTGAAGATCAGGTTGACCAGCTTGTTCTTGACCAGGATTGTCTTGACCAGCTCCATGCCCTCAGCCTGCCGGGCCACCTTGGGCTCCGCCATGGCGGCGGCCACCACCGTTTCCTCGCCGCTGTCCACCGGCACCTGGATGTTGGCCCGGACCTTGCCGCCCACCTGGACCGCCATCTGAACCGTGGCGGCGATGGTCTTGCTCTCGTCGTAGCCGGGCCAGCTCTGCTGGCAGGCCATGCCCTGCTCCCCATAGCCGAGATGCTCCCACATCTCCTCTACCATATGAGGCGCGAAGGGAGACAGCATCAGCAGCAGCGCCTTCAAATCGCCCCGGGTCAGCCCCTTGGCGTAGAAGTCGTTGACCAGCGCCATCAGCGCCGCAATGGCAGTGTTAAACTTCATGGCCTCAATATCCTCAGAGACCTTCTTAATGGCCTTGTGGACCGCCGCCTCGTTTTCAGAGGAGTATTCCTCCCCTTCCTTCACCAGGTCCGCCAGGTTCCAAACCCGGTCCAGGAACCGCTTGCAGCCCTTGACCGCGTTGGTCTGCCAGGGGGCGGTCTTCTCAAAGTCGCCCAGGAACATGATATACACCCGCAGGGTATCCGCGCCAAACTCCTTGACCACGTCGTCCGGATTGACCACATTGCCCAGGGATTTGGACATCTTCACAAT
Organism: Oscillospiraceae bacterium; assembly: GCA_022793095.1. GTDB lineage: Bacteria > Bacillota > Clostridia > Oscillospirales > Oscillospiraceae > JAAWCD01. The sequence goes on from JAAWCD010000018.1 coordinate 126,813, forward strand.
GGGATGGTCCGCCATCTCGCCGTACTTCTCCGCCAGCCAGGCCCGCGCGCCCTTCTCATCTCCGCGCTCCGCCAGCAGCCGCTTCTGCTCCTCCGCCGGGAGATTGTCGAAGTTGTGGGGGTTCAGGCCCAGAATCATGCCGTGGCTGGTCCGCTTTTGATAGGGCTCCTTGGTAGGCACCACGCCGATGTCATAGAGGAATTTGTGCCAGAACCGGGAGTAGAGCAGATGCAGGGTGGTGTGCTCCATACCGCCGTTGTACCAGTCCACCGGGGACCAGTACTCCAGCGCCTCCTTGCAGGCCAGCTCCTTGTCGTTGTGGGGATCCATATAGCGGAGGAAATACCAGCTCGACCCCGCCCATTGAGGCATGGTATCCGTCTCCCGCCGGCCGGGACCGCCGCAGCAGGGGCAGGTAGTGTTCACCCAGTCGGTCATCTTGCTCAGGGGAGATTCGCCATCGTCCGTGGGCTCATAGCTCTCCACGTCGGGCAGCAGCAGCGGCAGCTGGTCTTCCGGCAGGGGCTGCCAGCCGCACTTGCCGCACCACACCATGGGGATGGGCTCGCCCCAGTACCGCTGGCGGGAGAACACCCAGTCCCGAAGCTTGTAGTTGACCTTGGCCTCGCCGATGCCCTTCTCCTCCAGCCACTTGGTAATGACGGGAATGGCGTCCTTGACGGTCAGTCCGTTCAAAAACTCGGAGTTGACCAGGATGCCCGTCTCATCCTTGGCGGTAAAAGCGGCCTTCTGCACGTCCTCGCCGCCGGAGACCACTTCAATGATTTCACAGCCGAACTTCTTGGCAAACTCCCAGTCCCGGCCGTCGTGGGCGGGCACGGCCATAATCGCGCCCGTGCCGTAGGTGGACAGAACGTAGTCGGAAATGAAAATGGGGATTTCCCGGCCGTTGACCGGGTTCACGCCCCGAACGCCGTCCAGCTTCACGCCGGTCTTCTCCTTGTTCAGCTCCGTGCGCTCCAGGTCGGACTTGGAGGCCGCCGCAGCCTGATAGGCTTGCACCCCGGCGGCGTTGGCCAGCTTGCCGGCCTCCAGCCAGCCCTTCACCAGGGCGTGCTCCGGAGACAGCACCATATAGGTGGCCCCGAACAGGGTGTCCGGCCGGGTGGTGAAGACCACGATTTCGTCGCCGGTGGTGGCCTTGAACGTGACCTCCGCGCCGGTGGAGCGGCCAATCCAGTTCTTCTGCTGGAGCTTGACCCGCTCGATGAAGTCCAGATCATCCAGATCGTCAATGAGCCGCTGGGCATAGGCGGTAATTTTCAGCATCCACTGGCTCTTTTCCTTCCGGATGACCGGGGAGCCGCACCGCTCACAGACCCCCTCCACCACTTCTTCGTTGGCCAGCACGCACTTGCAGGAGGTGCACCAGTTCACAGGCATGGTGGTCTTGTAAGCCAGCCCCTTCTTGTAGAGCTGGAGGAAAATCCACTGGGTCCATTTGTAATAGCTGGGGTCGGTGGTGTCCACCACCCGGTCCCAGTCAAAGCCAAAGCCCAGCATTTTCAATTGGCTGGTGAAATTGGCAATGTTCTGCTTGGTCACAATGGCAGGATGAATATGGTTTTTAATGGCGTAGTTCTCTGTGGGCAGGCCGAAGGCGTCAAAACCCATGGGAAACAGCACATTATAGCCGTCCATCCGCTTTTTTCGTGTTACAATGTCCATGGCGGTGTAGGGCCGGGGATGACCCACATGCAGGCCCTGCCCGGAGGGATAGGGGAATTCCACCAGCCCGTAAAACTTGGGCTTGTCTCCGCCGGTCTGGCAGGCAAAGGTCTTATGTTCGGCCCACTTCTGCTGCCATTTCTTCTCAATTGCTGTAAAATCGTACTTCAACTTCCATCACACTTCCCTGTTTGGTTCGGACTTTCTCCATAAAAATGAGGAAACCGGTATAATCCTTGCTATTATACACGAATTGCCCCCTGTTTGCAAGGGAGGAAATCGTTTCTCCCTTTTCAGACTATTAAATGCAGGGCGGCTGAGCGATAACAACCACCCTGTATTCTGGATGCTACAACTCCAAATCGACATGATATTCCTTGTCAATAAGCAGATAGCTTGTGTTGTACCGTTTGCACATTTCAAGCATTTGGGCGTTGTCTCGCAATGCGGATTCCATCGTATAATCCGAATCGCCAAGTCTTTGTTCAATCACGTTTGCAAAATTTTTTATATCCTCGAAATGTAGCCGAATGTATCGTTCGCTCATGATCAAGCATATGTATTGGATTTGATTCAAGTAGCTTTCATCAAAATCTGTTTTCCAATCAAAGGGCATATAACACCCTTCAACAATAAGATTTTGTTTGTTTTCAATGGCAGTTTTAATGATTTCACGTATAATTGGCCACAGATACTTTGTTAATGCCAAATCATCACTCATCGGAGTTAACTCTATGTTTCCACTCCGAATCAGTCCCATTTTCAAATGATCTATGGACAAATACGGGTATTTGTATCTTTCAAGAAGCTGCTGTGCAAAATTGGTTTTTCCTGTGTGTGATGCGCCACCAATCAAAATAACCATTTCTCCTCCTTGAAAATCAAGCTTTTTCGATTATAACAGGATCAACGTTCCGTTTCAATCTGTTTTCTTAAACGGGATCATCGCTTGTTTCACACTGATTTTCAACATAACGCAGGGCAGCTGGTATAAACAGCTGCCCTGGTTGATTACTTCACATAAAATACCCGGTTTGCTTTTCGTTCTGCTGCCTTGGGCGCCTCGCCATCCGCGTAGCCAAGGGCGCAGTGTCCGATTCCCTCATACTCCCCTTCCATTCCAAGGGAGCGCAGCAGCTCTTTCCCCCACTCGGTTTCAAATTCCTCCCTTGCCCGGTGAATCCAGCAGCTGCCAACACCAAGCTCATGGGCGGCCAGCATGAGATTTCCCATCACCAGACTGCCGTCATACACCCGATTGGGGCCGTCCTTCTTCGCAAGCACAATCAGCATGGCGGGAGCGCCATAAAATGGGTCGAAGCCCTCCTTCCAACCGCCGATTTTACAATTCATTTCCGCGATTTTATCCCGGAGCTCCTTGTTCGTCACCTGAATGATAATGGTGTCCTGGCATCCCTTTCCGCTCGCCGCGTAAAGCCCTGCCTCCACAATCTGATCCAGAATCTCCTGGGGAACCATGTCCGGACGGTAGGCCCGGACGCTTCGCCTGCTTTTCATTTTGTCCAATACGCCGCTCATGCGCTTCTCCTCCTTAGAAGCTGTACCAATAGCCTCAGCGCGCGTCCTTGCGGCCAAAATGGCCGTTGGCATCGTTAAAAAAGCTTGAAATACATCCAGTATTCCTGCGCTTTTTTGCCTTGCCAACAGCGATTTTGGCTCGCAAATCCGCGCACTTCGCCTAATGGTACAGCTTC
>JAAWCD010000019.1 GCA_022793095.1 Oscillospiraceae bacterium
ACGCCGCTATCGCCACAGAGGGCGCGCAGCTCGCCCAGGAGATCCTGGAAAACGAGCTGGTCATGGGGACGGACGCTTACCAAAACGGAAACATCGTGTATCTGGCCCATCCCGCTGTGTGGTACACCGCCGAGGGCGGCGTCACCGCGCTGGATTTGATGCTGGCGGACCTGGAGAGTACCCTGCTGCAATAAAGCAAAAAGCTCCGGCTTGGTTAATGCAAACCATGCCGGAGCTTTTTACTGCAATTAGAGCTTCAGAGGGTAAGTTTCGCCTCCTGCCAACAAAAATCGGGAAGAACGGGGCGCGTCCCGGCTCAATGGTGTCCGCAGCCGCGGCCCTGGCGGGCTCCGGACAATCCCTCGGGCATCCGCTTCTCCCAGTCAGCCAGCAGTACGGACAGCATACGCTCTAGCTCTGCGCGTTCTTGGGTATTCAATACGGACAGAGCATCCTCTTGCTCCCAATTGCCATGGTGGAGAACAAAGCCGCATTTTTCCAGCAGACCCAGAGGACCATCTGACCTCTTATGTTCCACCGGCTCCTGTCCAAAGCGGATTCTTCCCTTGTTGCATCGCAGAGAATCTATAGGGCACTGGTTGTCGCACTGGTCACAGTAGTGTTGTTCGCTCATCATACACTCTCCTTTTTGTTATTGGTTTTGTAGAAAGAAAAAAGCGCAAATCCAGGCAAAAGCTTGGATTTACGCATCTCTATCATGCTACTCAGCATTTTTAATATACCAGATTTTCCTGATTTGTCAAGGCTATTCCCAAATAACTTCCACGGAGGCAGCCATTATTATTAGCGCTGCCTGTTGTTTTTTATTTGCCCCAAAATCAATACCGGAAAGTGCGCGGCCAGAAGGTATAAGTCCAGCTCTTCTTGCCGGGCGCTTTCTCATACTCAAAGGAGGAACAAATCCTGGAGCAAAAAGCAAACTCTTTTCTTGAAACTGAGCGGCTCGGCAAGCTGATGGCAAAATATGCTCTGCCCTGTGTCATGCCTCTTCTGGTGGCGGCGCTCTGTACATAGATGGAAGCCCTAAATTCGCTATGGCCTCTACCTTGGCGGGGGCGCTGGCCAATATCATTTTGGACCCCGTGTTCATCTTTGTGTTCCGCTGGGGGATGATGGGCGCGGCAGCCGCCACAGTGCTGGGACAGATACTTACCGCCGCGCTGGCTGTCTGGTACCTGTGCCACATGAAGGCTGTTCGGCTGGAAGGGCAGATCTTTCGGATTCATGGCCAGCTTGCGGGAAACTATCTGTCCTTGGGCATCTGCAGCTTTTTGTCCCAAATCTCTCTGGTCATGGCGATGGCGGCGATTCAGAATATGACGCTGAAATACAGCGCCATCGACCCCATCTTCGGGCAGATACAATATACCCAGATTCCCATGGCGGTGCTGGGGATCGTGATGAAGTTTTTCCAGATAGTCATATCCATCTCCGTGGGACTGGCGGCTGGGTGTATCCCGGTGGTAGGCTATAATACCGGCGCGGGCCGCAGGGACCGGGCCAGGTCCCTCTTTATCCGGCTGCTGGCCGCAGAGGCCATTGTCGGGGCGGTGGCGCTGCTGATCGTGGAGCTGTTCCCACAGCAATTAATTGGGATTTTTGGCGCGGCCAATGAGAGTGCATACTATACGGACTATGCGATAAAATGCTTTCGGGTCTATCTGTGTATGATGCCGCTGGCTACGGTCAACAAGGGCACCTTTATCTATTTACAGTCTCTGGGCAAGGCCTTTGCATCCACGGCCATCTCCATGGTGCGGGAGGTGCTGTTCGGCGTGGGGTTCGCCCTGCTGATCCCCCTGCGGTTTGGTCTGGACGGGGTATTATATTCCATGCCGGTCTCCGACCTTCTGACGTTTTTGATCTGTCTGGCGGTGATTGTTTATACCTGCCGGATGCTGGATTTTGACTGCACAAATGCACAGAAACTTTGTGAAAATTGACCTTTGCATTTGTGCGGAGTTTCTGGTAAACTGAGCAGCGTCAATTCAATATGGACATTCAACGACACACGCAGTGCATTGCACGTAAGCCTGATCACGGTACGGTAATGCCCGGCGTGTGTCGTTTTGCCGAAAAAGGCGCACGCGGCCGCGTGCGCCTTTTTGTCCGCAAATCACAATGGGAGGTATCATTTTATGCAAGCATCCAACTATCTGGGAACGGAGCGGACAGGAAAACTGCTCCTGAAATTTGCGGTCCCCTGCATCTGTTCCCTCATCATCTCCTGTCTCTATAACATCGTGGATCAGATTTTCGTAGGCAACGGCGTGGGCTACCTGGGCAACGCCGCCACGGGCGTGATCTTTCCCGTCACGGTGATCGGTTGGGGCGTGTCCCTGTTCTTTGGTGACGGCGCAGCGGCATCTCTCAGCGTTTCCCTGGGGAAAAATGAGACGGAGAACATTCACCGCAGCGTGGGCAACAGCATCCTCTGTTCGTTCCTCGGCGGTATTCTAATCATTCTTATCAGCTATTGCTGGGGGGACGGTCTGCTGCGGCTTATCGGGGCCACAGACGCCAACCTGACCTTGGCCCACGACTACGGCTTTATCATTTACGCCATGATGCCGCTGGCTCTGGTGCAGAATACCCTGGCCTCCATTATCCGGGCAGACGGCAGTCCCAAGTACGCCATGGGGGCCATGCTGGTGGGCGCGGTGCTGAACATCATCGGTGATCCGGTGGCCATCTTCGTCCTGGACTTGGGCATCAAGGGCGCGGCCTACGCCACTATCCTGGGGCAGTTTGTCAGCTTCCTGATCTGCGCGGCCTATCTGACCCGGAGTAAGTCCTTCTGCATTTCCCGCGCCAGCTTCCGGTTGGATCTGGACCTGATCAAGCAGATCATGGCCCTGGGCGCTTCCAGCTTTTTGACGCAGCTATCCATCGTGGTTATTACGATCATCAATAATATTTTGCTGGTGAAATATGGCGCGGCTTCAGTCTATGGGGCAGACATCCCTCTGGCGGCATTCGTGGTCATTATGAAGCTGTTCCAGATCGTATTGAATATCGCTATCGGGATTGCCGCCGGGGCACAGCCCATCGTTGGCTATAACTACGGGGCAAGGAAGTATGACCGGGTGCGGGAACTGTTAGGGCTGATTATCAAATGGACGGCCATTATCTGCCTGGCCTGCACAGTTCTGTTTGAAGTGTTCCCACTGTTCTTTATCCAGATGTTCGGCGCAGATGGGGAACTCTATACACAATTTGCGGTGCAATGCCTGCGTATTTATCTGTCCCTCATCCTGTTTACCTGCGTTCAAAAGGTGTGCGCCATTTTTCTGCAATCCATCGGCCACGCTAAAGCTGCCGCGCCGCTGTCCATTCTGCGGGACGTATTGCTGATCGTGTTTTCCATTGCGGCCCCCATGGCCTGGGGCGTCACCGGCATCTTCTGGGCCGCTCCGATTGCGGATGTTCTGGCTATCGCAGTAACAGCGGCCGTGATGCTCCGCCTCTGGAACCGGCTGAAAGCAGAGGACGGCCGGCCTGAGAATGGAAAAGCCGTTTTGCAACAGTCCTGTCCCGGCGTCATCATCACCATTGCCCGCGAACATGGCACAGCGGGAAAGAGAATCGGCCAGCTGGTGGCGGGGAAGCTGGGGATTCCCTGCTATTACAAGGAGATGACCGCTTTGGCCGCGCAGGAGAGCGGGCTTGCAAAGGAGTTTATCTCCGGCATCAACTCGGATGAAAACGCCGCCATGCGGGAACTGTATCTCAGTACCAGCGCCGTCCAGCAGGCGGTGATTGCACAAGATAAAGCAATCAATAGGATTGCGGACATGGGGTCTTGTGTCATTGTGGGCCGGGCAGCGGATTATGTGCTTCGGAACCGGGAGAACGTGGTGCGTATTTTTATCCACGCACCCAAACCCTACCGCGTGAAAAAGGTCATGGAGATGTACGGCGATACGGAGCAAGAGGGCAAAAAGAGCATTGCCCGTTCTGACAGCGCCAGAGGAACCTACTACAAGAATATTTCCGGTCATGTATGGGGCGATCCCCACCAATACGAATTGAGTGTGGACAGTTCTATTGGACCGGAAAAAACGGCGGAGTTGATCTGCGGCTACATCAACCATATGGGATGAGCATAATGAAACGGCAAGGGGGCTTACCGGCTCCCTGCCGTTTCTTTTGTCAGGCCATTTCTCTTTGCCTAATATGGATTCCTTTGAAAAAGGGCTTCCGCTGTCCGTTGTTCTTTCAGGAGCGGATGCACATAGACATTCTTATTTTCGTATCAAATCAATAGCCGAATCTCTGGACACAAAATAGAGGCGCCACTGATTAAATCCACACACGCCTAATTCTGGGATAGGCTCTAAATCAGCGGCTCCCTAGAATATCCAGCGCCTTATACTCCGCAATTTTCTGGGCCGCCTGGCTCCAGGTCAGGCCGGAGCAGACAAAATCGCAGTCGCTCCAGATACGCGCCAGCTCGGCCTGGAGCTGGGGAACCTCCTCCAACCGGTCCGCGCCAGTGCGGACATGGTAATCCAGCATCAGCGTGCAGCTCAAGATACCAGTCTCCGGGTCAGGCACCTCCTGTCCTTGGCTCAGAGCACTCAAAAACCGCAGATGATTGTCCAGATAGCAGTTGAGCTCCAAAAGAACCGACATCCCATTCAGATCGAACACCTGGAAGGGCGCGCCGCCGGAAGCCGGAATTTCCCCGCCAGCGTAAAAGGATTCGGAATCTCCCAGCTCATAGAGGTCATTGCACAGGTCAAACAGCTGGCTGAACTCCTCCTGGGTAATCGGGGACTGGAAGGATTTGAGCATAATGTCAACCGCCCAATCCAGTTTGGCCAGAGCCTCGCAGCCGGGAAGGGCGCCCAGCCGGTTCCCCAGCTGGACCAGCCGGGCCATGGACAACAGGCCCCACACCCGGATTTGAGTGCTGTTCAGCTCCTCCGCCTTTTCCTCCACCTCCGCGGGAACGCTGTTGTAAAGCAGAGGCGCTTCCTCCAGCGCTCCAATCCGATCGGAACAGTCGTCGGCCAAGCTGCTCAGTTCCTCATAAACCTGGTCATCAGCGCTGTAAATGGTGTCTGCCCGGTGCAGCCACAGGACGGCTTGATTCAAATTTCCTTGGTCCATTGCGGCCTTGCCCAGGCTGTAGCAGGCCCTGGACAAACCCACCCAATCGCGCTTCTTCCGGCAATCCTCCAACTGCTCCTCTGGACTCTTTTTCTTTCCAAACAAATCAATCATCTCCTGTTTTTGGTTTTGGGCCGATATGCGGTGCTCACATCTGTTGAATGCATGCTGAGCAAAGCCGCAGCGCGGTTTATCCAATTATAGCGCCGCGCACCGGGACAGTCAACACGGACAGCGTTCGCGCAAACCTCAAACAGGGCCTGATGAAGTCATCAGGCCCTGTCCGCTCTCATTGATTACTTTTTCACAAAAGGAGTATAGGTGTTTTCGTCATCCAGCGTGTCATAGGGCTCGGGCCAGGGCACGGTGTTCTGGGGCTTGCTGAGCACCGAGTAGGGGCAGTGCAGGGGGCCTGGGTCCGTCACCGGAGGCGGCGCGCCCAGGGTGGGCTGCATGGCCTCCCTGGGGTTGGGATCGGTGATACGGGCGTACTCGTCCGCAGCCCAGTTTATCATGTCCAGCTTGCCCGGAATGTCGGGGCAGACATGCTCGTGGAGATACCGCCATTTGCCGTCCTCGCACACGAAGTCAGAGCCGTACCGCTCCCAAAGCACATTGCAGTACTTTTCTCCCTCCGGGGTCAGCCGGGAGTGAATCACGCCGGGCGTAATGAAGGAGCCCCGGGCGGACTGACCATCAGCGGCCACCTCAATGACATCCGTGACCAGCGTGTGGACGGACGCCTCCATCAGAGGCCGGGGATCCTTGCCGCCCACCTCGGGATAACGGTCCATCATCTCCAGCCAGTTTTCCATGGCCATCTTGTCATACTGGGTAACAGAGCCGTACCATACCTGGTCAAAGCCCCGCATGCGGCCGAAGGCGTGGGCCCAGGAGCAGTGCTCGGACCGGGACCAGATGTTATCCCATTCGCCAGTGGCGTCCGCCCGGCCGTGGTAGTAGGTATGGCGGGCCTTGACGTTCTCCACCTCCTGGCTGGCAGCGGCGTTGCGGATGCGCTCGTGCAGACTCAGTTCTCTCATTTGTAATTCCTCCCTTCCTTCGCGCTGAAGCCCTTGTTGCAGGGCAGCTGAAAGCCCTCAGGGCCGTAGCTGATTTCATCGCTGAAAGTCTCGTAGGGCTCAGGCATGGCAGGGTAGTCGTCCCACCAGTTGAAGTTGGGGTCGTGGGCGAGGACAGCCACGTCGGGTGTGCCGAACTCCTGGACCACCGGGTCGCTTTCCGGCTCCCAGTAGGGGCTGCCCTGGGAGTAGTCCTCTCCGGCTTCACAACTCAGGTCGTTAGCCAGCACCAGGTGCCAGATTTTCCAGCTGTCCCCCTCCTTGCGGAAATCTATCGCCACCTTGCCGGTGATCCACAGGGCTTTAGCCGTGCCGTCCCCGTTGGGGGTGGTCTCCTGGCCGATGCAGTACCACAGGCCCTTAGCGGTCTGGCCGTCCCCGGCCAGCTCCACCAAACCGGTGGAGACAGGATAGTGGGACAGACTGCCCACGGAATGGTCTCCCCGCTGGGCCACATAGTAATTTTGAATGGAGTCCATGCCCACATAGAAGCCGGTGTTGGAGCCCAGAGAGGCGGTTTTCCGCGCCTCAGGGCCGGAAACCCAGAGCTCATCAAGCTCCTTCTGCCGCCACTCGTTGGCCAGGTAGTAAACCCGCTTGTAGGCCAGCTTTTTGATCTCCTCTACATCCCAGACGCGGCGGATCAGTTCGTCGTCGGTATAGGTTCTCAAGTTGTTCTCCCCCTTTCTCACAGGCCGTAGCTGAAGGTATTAGCAAAGGTGTCATAGGCTTCCGGGATACGGGGCGCCTCTGTCAGCGGACGGCTGGGGGAATAGCGCTCCCGCAGCGCGGCCTTGACAGTGTAGGCCGGAAGCTGGAACTGGGCCAGAGGCGCGAACTCCGGCAGCTCGGGCAGGGGACGGGGGGGCTTGCCCCAGCTTTGGCCGCAGATACAGTCCACATCGTTGACATACTGCATGTGCCAGATCCTCCAACCGTCTTCCCGCACAAAGTCCACGGCAAAGTAGCCCCAGGTCCAGTGAGCCACCGGGCCGCAGGACTCCACATTGTTATAAGCGCCCTGGCAGAACCAGAGGCCCTTAGCCGTCTGGCCGTCCGCCGCCACTTCGATGACAGGGCAGGCCATGGGCTGGACCTTGAAGGGGCCAATGCCGTAAATTTCCTCTTCGCTCTTGTCTCCCAGCACCTCGGGGAACCGCTTTTGCAGCAGCGAGGCCACCAGGGCATTCCGGTCGCGGACCGCGCGGTAGTAGCTGGAGACGGCCTCGGGGCCCTGATACCAGCCGTCGTTGAAGCCTAGGCAGATATCCGCCTTTTGGCTCCAGAACCGGTCGTAAATTTCGCCTTCCCAGTTGAGAAGAACGCAGTTGGCGTATTTGCCCATCAGATTTTTGATGGCGCGCTGATCTTCCCACCGCTGAGTCAGCTGCTCTGTGGTGAACAATTTGATCTCTCCTTTCTTCTGTTCTTTTTCTTGAAAGAAAAAGAAGCAAAAAGAACTTTAAACTGTTGTTTTCGGACAATGCGGTGTCGTAGGGCAAGTCCCCGCCCTACGTGCCTGCTTCTGAATTACCGCGTCTGATTACAGCCCCAAATCCACGACGGCGTTAAATCCGTCCCGTGTGGCCTGTCCAATCTGCCGGGCCTGTCTGGCGTCGCCAACCACATAACATTCCGGCACCAGAGCCCGCAGACGCTCCACCTCTCCGGCGCGGGGCCGCATACCTGCGGCCATAACCACAGTACCGGCAGGGAAGGACACCTCCGCTCCATCCGGGGCAATGGCAGTCACCGCATTGGCCTGGATGCCGGTACACCGGTGGCCGGCGGCCACTGTGATGTTTTCTTCCGCCGCAATCTGGTGGAGCAGGTTGATCCGGTGCATCCGCCCGCAGTCTGGGGCCAGCTCCTCCTGCATCTCCAGGATGGTGGCCTTGTGCCCCGCCCGGGCCAGAGCGACAGCCTCCTCGCTACCAATGAGTCCGCCGCCGATCACCACAACCGGATCCTCAACCTCAGCGCCGGGCCGCAGGCCTGCGCCGAAGACTACGTGTGCGCGCCCGTCACAGGGCACCGGCAGCATCCAGGGCTCAGCGCCAACAGCGATGATGAGGGCGTCAGGCTTCACCTCGTCTACCAACTCCTGAGTGACCTTGGTGTTCAGCCGGATATCCACTGGCAAGCGGCCCACCTTTTCCACCATATGGTCCCGATACCGGGCCAGATTGGCCTTGAAATCGGCATTGTCCGCATACCTGAGCCCGCCCAGCTGTCCGGATGCCTCGCAGAGCACCACCGCATGCCCCCGCTCACAGGCGGTCACCGCAGCCTGAAGACCCGCGGGCCCGCCTCCGGCAATGAGCACTTTCCGGCGGGAGTTGGTGGGCACCGGGTGGAAGAACAAATCCTCCCGGCCAATGTAGGGGTTGACGGCGCACCGGAGCACGTGGTTTCGCATCATGCCGCTCTGGCACTCGCCGCAGCGCAGGCAGGGGGTGATATCCGCCGCCTGGCCGCGGAGCAGTTTCTTGGGCAGGAAGGGGTCGGCAATCAGCGCCCGGCCCATGGCGATGCAGTCCGCGCCGCCTTCGGCCAGAAAGGCTTCCATCTTCTCCGGGTCGGAGAACGCGCCCACCGTGCACACCGGAGTCTTCACATGCTTTTTAATCTCCGCAGCCAGCCCGGAGTTCTCCCCGTGCTTCTGGAACGCGCCGGGGTGCATGAGCACAGCGGAATATTCGTCCTGCTGGGTGCCGGCGGAGACGTGGATGAGGTCCACCTTGCCGTCCAGGGCCTTGGCAATCTCAATGCCGGTTTCCAGGCCGTAGCCGCCCTCCACCCGTTCCGAGCCGGAAATCCGAATGTCAATGGGGAAGCCCCGTCCCACCGCCTGCCGGACCTTCTCCACCACCAGCAGGGGGAACCGCACCCGGTTTTCAAAGGAGCCGCCCCACCGGTCAGTCCGGTGGTTGGTGATGGGGGAGAGGAACTGATGGAGCAGCCAGCCGTGACCGGCGTGAATCATCACCATGTCAAAGCCGCAGTCCTTGGCCAGCGCCGCCGCCGCCCCGAAAGCGTCCGCAATGGCGAAGATCTGTTCCTCGGTCATCTCCTCTACCGTATCGCCCCAGGCGTCCACATAGCCGGAGGGGCCAATGGCGTTTTTCCCGCCCAGAAATTCCGGAGAGCACAGGGCCCCGCCGTGGTCCAGCTCAATGGAGGCGGCAGCGCCGCCCGCGTGGATAACATCGGCCATCTGCACCAGATAGGGGACAATGCCCGGGTCGTCCATACCCACCTGCTGGGGGTGAGACCGGCCGGTCTCAATGTCCACAATCACGTCGCCCACCGTGACCAGGGCGCAGCCTCCGGCAGCCTTGAGCCGGTAGTAATCCAGATTTTCTTTGGAGTAACGCTCCCCTGGCCCCAGCTCCGCCATCGAGGTGGGCGCGGCCAGCATCCGGTTCTTCAGCGTCAGTCCTGCCAGCCGCAAGGGCTGAAACAGATACTTCTGTTCCATATACACGCTCCTTTCAATGATTTTTACCAGTGTAACACAGTTGTTCGCAAAAAACATCGGCTGGCAGGCTCAATCAAGTTCGGGACCTTGTGAAAATTTCACAAAAACCAAAGAACACTCAATTGACACTCCGCATACTTTGCCTTATACTGGAGCAAGGAAGCAGGAAGGAACCGTGCCGAATCTGCAATAGAGAGGAGGTCCCAGGGATGGGCATAACATTGGAGGACATTCAGGGCTGGTTTGCACCGCCGCCGGCGCTGAGCCGGGGCCGGAAGAGGCTGGACAGCCTTTGGGGAACCGCTCCCCTGACCAGCGAGGCCGGTGAGGGCTTGGCCGGCGTGGGGCTGGCTTCCCGGCTTCCGGCAAACGTTTCCGGACGCACGCTGCTGCTGGTGGAGGACGTACACAGGGAGGCCGGAGGCTGTGATGTGCTCTGGTTCCCTCCGGACTGGGACCCGGCGGAAATCCGGGAGCGGGTGGAGCGGGAGCTGGCCCGCCGGTTTCACCAGGCGGACCAGGAGCGGCGGATTCTCCATGCCGCACTGGACGGAGGGGTGGACGCCCTGGTGCAGGCCGGCGCGGAGGTGCTGGGCCGTCCCGTTTTGCTGGGGGACCCCATTCTGGCCGTGCTGGCGCACAGCGGGCAGCCCCAGGAGGAGAGTTGGGAAGGCTTCATTCGCGCCGGTTATGCGCCGGCCTTTCAGGCGGACGCTTCACTTTTTACCCAGAACAGTTTTCCCCTGGACGACCAGTTTGTGGCCTGCCGCATCTACAACCAGCGAATGGACTGGACCGATCTGCTCATTGACCTGGAGCTGAACCCCGGCACAGCGGCCCATCTGGTGATTTCCGGAAAGGGGGGCCGCTTCCGCCGGGAGGAGTACGGACCCATAGCGGCGCTGTGCCACGGCATCCGCGGAGTGCTCCGGCGTCAGACACACCCGGCCTTCCAACGCCTGACCGGAGAACAGTTTGTAGAGCAGCTGCTTTGCGGCGCCCTTCGGGGGGAACTGCTGGACCTTCGGGCCGGACTGCTGGGCCAGGCGGTGGTGGGAAGCTTCTCCATCGCGGTGATTGAACTGAAGGGCTACCACCCGCTGCGGAGCTCTATTTCCACCATCCGCCGGGAATTGGAGGCGGCCGCCGGCCCCTCCGCGCTGGAGGACGGGCGGCTGATGCTCCTGCTGACCCGCCCGAACGCCCGGCCGGCCGTGGAGCGGGTGCTGAGGGAAAACGGGCTGCGGGGCGGACTGAGCCGGACCTTTCCCCATCTGGAGGAGGCCTCCCGCTTCCGTGAGCAGGCGGAGCGGGTGCTGGAGGTGATGCCCTGTCTGGAGGAGGCCGGGGAGCTGGTGGACTACGGAGCCGCAGAGCAGGCGGTCCTGTTTCGGAACCTGTCCCGTGAGGTGCTGGAGGAGCTGGCCCGGCACCCGTTGGCCCTCCGCTTGGCGGAGCTGGACCAGGGCAGCAAGTTCAGCTTCACCGACACCCTGACCGTCTACCTGGAGTGCGCCCAGCGGCCGGCCCTGGCCTGCCAGCGGCTGCACATCCATCGGAACACACTGGATTACCGCCTCCGGCGGCTGGAGGAGCTGAGCGAAATCCACTGGGAGCAGGGGGGAGAGCTGGCGATGCTCTACCTGGCGCTGATGGCAAAGCGGTACTGCGAGCGGGAGGCGGGCCAGCGGGGATGAAGCATGGTGAATGTGGTAAATAACGTTTCGGGCCGCCCTTTTCAAAGGGCGGTGGGGTCTGGGGCAAGGCCCCGGCGGGTTTGGGCGGAGCCCAACCCTCAGCAAATGCAAAGGCACAGGGCGGCTGGAATTTCCAGCCGCCCTGTGCCTGCTTTTCCGTCCGCATCACCATGGACGGTTATCTCCAACATTCGGAGGCCCCCCGGCGGACAAACCGCCCCCGCTTCATCGCGGTGACCTGCCCGTCCTCCACCGCCGGTTCGCCGGACAACAGGACCGTTTCCACCCGGCCTTGAACCGCCATCCCTTCATAAGGGGTGTAATCCACCTTCTGGCGCTGCTCTGCGGCAGTGATTTTCCCCTGATATGCCGGGTTAAAAATCACAATGTCCGCGTCGCTGCCCACGGCCAGAGCCCCCTTCTGAGGGTACATGCCGAACAGCTTGGCAGGCTGTTCGGCCAGCATGGCCGACATTTGCCAAGCGGTGATCCGGCCCGAGGCCACACCGGAAGTGTACAGCAGCACTGGCCGGTGCTCCACACCGGGAATACCGTTGGGAATTTTGGAGAAATCCTCCCGGCCCAGCTCCTTGACCCCGTGATAGTCAAAGGAACAGTGATCGGTGCCGATGGTGTCAATCTCCCCACGCTCCAAAGCCAGCCAAAGGGCCTTTTGATCCTCCAGAGACCGCAGCGGTGGTGAAAGGACAAATTTCGCGCTCTCAAAGCCGGGCAGCTCATAGCGGCTCTCATCCAGCAGCAGATACTGAGGACAGGTCTCTACATAGACCTTCTGCCCTCTGGCCCGAGCGGCCCGGACAAAATCCAGCCCCCGTGCGGTGGACAGATGGACCACGTTCACTGGACAGCCTGCAAGCTCTCCCAGCGTGACCCAGCGGTTCACAGCTTCGGCCTCTACCGCTGCCGGGCGGGAGCGGGGATGGGCTGCGGGACCCAGGTTTTCCGCTGCCTTCTGGGCTTGAATCCCTGCCGTGACCAGGTCCCCGTTTTCGCAGTGACAGCCCACAATGCCGCCCTGTTCGCCCACGGACTGAATCACTTCCAGCGCCGTTCTGTCGCTCACCCTCAGATTGTCATAGGCCAGGTAGACCTTGTAAGAGGTCACTCCAGCCCGGGTCATCTCCGCCAGCTCGGCCCGAATCTGAGGATTCCAGCCCTTGATGGTCATGTGGAAGCCGTAGTGGCAGGAGGCCCGGCCGTCTGCCCGGCTGTGCCAGGTCTCCAAAGCCGAGGCCAGGGAGGCGCCCCGCTCCGGCTCGGCAAAGTCCAGAATCGTGGTGGTGCCTCCGGCCAGGGCGGCCAGGGTGCCGGAGGCCCAGCCGTCCGCCGTCTCATTGGGCAGGCCCTTGTTCATCTCAAAGTGGGTGTGAGTGTCGATGAAGCCGGGAAAAACCAGTTTGCCTGACCCGTCCAGGATCCGGCTGTCCTCCGCTGGAAGGCTGGGTCCGATTTGAGCGATTTTCTCCCCCACCACCCGCAGGTCGGCTTTGACTGGGCCCTTCGGACAGATCAGGGTGCCGTTTTTGATGAGAATGGACATGGAATTCCCCCTATTTTTAGAAGCCGTGATTCCCGCCCCCATAGGGGGCGGGAACACAAAAAGATTGGGAATTGCTTATTGACAGACCACGGTGCCGGTCCGTCCGGCCATGCCGTCTCTGGCCTTCTCCAGCAGGGTGATGAGGGCGGAACGGCCCTCACCGGACCGGGCGAACTCCACCGCCGCCTGAACCTTGGGCAGCATGGAGCCAGGGGCAAAATGACCCTCGCCCATGTAGCCCTCCGCCTCCTCCGGCGTGAGGTGGTCCAGCCACTTCTGATTGGGCTTGCCGAAGTTCACCGCCACCTTTTCCACAGCGGTGAGAATGATGAGGGTGTCAGCCTCCAGCTGCTGGGCCAGGACGCAGGAGGCGAAATCCTTGTCAATGACCGCGGCCGCGCCTTTGAGATGATGCCCTTCGGTGGTGCAGACGGGGATTCCGCCGCCGCCGCAGGCCACTACCACCAGACCGGCGTCCACCATGTCCCGGATGGACTTGATTTCTACGATGGACTGAGGCTTGGGAGAGGCCACCACCCGGCGGTAGCCCCGGCCGGCGTCCTCAATGACCTGATAGCCCCGCTCGGACACCATTTTGTCCGCCTCTTCCTTGCTCATGAACGCGCCGATGGGCTTGGTGGGGTTCTGGAACGCCGGATCCTTCGGGTCCACCTCCACCTGCGTCAGCACCGTGGCCACGCCCTTTTCGATGCCCCGGTTCAGGAGCTCCTCCCGCAGGGCGTTTTGCAGGTCGTAGCCGATATAGCCCTGACTCATGGCCACACAGACCGGCAGCGGACATGGAATGTATTTCTCCGGGTCAGACCGGGTCAGCTCGGCCATGGCCTTCTGAATCATGCCCACTTGGGGCCCGTTGCCGTGGGAGAGAATGACCTGGTGGCCGTCCTCAATGAGGCCGGCAATGGCCTTGGCGGTCTCTTTCACCGCGATCATCTGCTCCGGCAGATTGCTGCCCAGGGCGTTGCCGCCCAAGGCTATGACAATGCGCTTTCCCATAAGAGCTGCCTCCTTACTTATTATCGTTCTTTTTCTTGAAAGATTGAACGACACTTGATTTTTCGCAGAAAAATCTTAGAAGCTGTACCAATAGCCTCAGTGCGCGTCCTTGCGGCCAAAATGGCCGTTGACATCGTTAAAAAAGCTTGAAATACATCCAGTATTCCTGCGCTTTTTTGCCTTGCCAACAACGATTTTGGCTCGCAAATCCGC
>JAAWCD010000020.1 GCA_022793095.1 Oscillospiraceae bacterium
AAAGCCCGCAGGGCTTTTATGGGGTGTGGAAGCGAGTTCGAGCCTCGTCGCTCACTCCAGGAAAACAACCTTACTTCATATAGAAGTAAGGTTGTTTTCATGTTGCCAGCACTTCCGGCTCGAATTGGCTGCCTCCACCAAAAACGCGGTGTAACCGCGTTTTTTGCAATCCGGAGGTGGGGCCCCATGAAAGCCCGCAGGGCTTTTATGGGGTGTGGAAGCGAGTTCGAGCCTCGCCGCTCGCGTTCCCCGCTTTCCAGCTAGCCGAAAAAAGCCAGCTGCTTGAGCTCCCGTCTGGGCTGTAAACCGCCTGTATGCCCGCCTACAAGGACTCGTGAAAAGTGGAGCCACAGGCCGTACAAGGGCTCCGGACACGGCAGAGGCGGGCCTCGGCCTTCCCAATACAAACTTGGTGGAGCACCGGAGCAAAAAAGTATTGCCAATGGAAATAGAGTCGTGTATAATGCGGAAATGACACACAAGGGCAGGAACTCTGTTTGAAAGAAGAGATTGCTGATGGACGACACCAAGACCCGCATCATTTTGGCAGCCATGAAGGCTGTGCGTCAATACGGCCTGGAGGGTGTGCGTGTCCAAAACGTCAGCGAGCTGGCGGGGATTTCGCCCGGGGCCCTGTACCGCTACTTTGAAAGCAAGGATCAGCTGATTGTCGCGTGCTTCACCTACGTGGACAAACAGGCGGCGGCTATTTTTGACCATCTGAAGTTCGACCCGCGGGCCATGCTCACTGACCCTGTCGGCGCGGTGAAGGGCCTCTGGCAGCCCTACTTCCGGTTTTGGGTGGCCCACCCGGACGAAACAATTTTTTACCACCGCTTTCGGGACAGCACATGGTTCCCAAAGTACGACAAGCTCAGGATTGTGGACTATTTTGACAGCTTTATGGGAATGGTTCGGGCGTTTAAGACATCGTTTCCAAAGCTGGACCAGATCAATCAGGATTTGCTTTGGATCCACGTTCTCACCTCCACGGTGATGTACGCCAAATATGTGGTGGAGGGCACGCTCCCCAACAACCAGGAAACTGAAGACACTGTGTTTCAGCTGCTGGCCACCGGCCTGAGCTGCTATCTGATGCCGCCGGAACCCCGAAAGAGAGCGTAGAAACGCATGCCGCCAGATGTGCGGAACATGCGGCAGGGGCCGCTGCCCTCGGGCGCGCATGAAAGGCCAGCGCGTCCGAAGGCGTTTTTTGAGGTGGCTGTAAATGAACATTTACTTACAAAGAGGAATATTTTGAGATAGACTCTTTTTGTTCGACAAAATATGCCATATCAAGGACGAAGGAGACGAGCGTTATGCAGCAGACCTTGGCCGCTATCGCGGGCAAGTCCGGTATCGGAGACATCCGTGCCGGCAGGAGCGGGACGAAACTATGGTTCAGACAGATATTCATGCTTTGAACAGCCTGATGAGGAGAGTGCATCATGGAAAAAATACTGATTATTGACGACAGCGCCCTGCAGTCCGCCCAGCTGAAAGCCATTTTGGAGGATGAATATGATGTGACGGTTGCACAGACAGCGGAGAGGGGCCTGGACTGCATAAGCATCGAAAACTATTCCTTGGTTCTGTTGGATGTTGTGATGCCGGGGATGGACGGCTTCACACTGCTGAAAAAAATGCAGGAGGAGATTGTCACCCAGAGTATTCCGGTCATTTTGATTACCAGTCTCTCGGACGTGGAAGACGAACAGCAGGGGTTTGTCCTGGGCGCTGTTGACTATATTACAAAGCCCTTCCATGCCTCTATTGTAAAGGCGAGGGTTCACACCCACATCAAGCTGTACCATTACCGCAAGCAGGCGGAACGGCAGTCCGTGACCGACCAGCTGACGGGAATCGCCAACCGGCGCAGGTATGAGCGCTACAGCGCCGAAAAGTGGAACGAGGCGGTCCGGCTGCAAATCCCGGTTTCCATCTGCATGTTTGACATTGACTATTTCAAGGCGTACAACGACACGTTCGGCCACCCTGCCGGAGATGACGTGATCGCCGCTGTGGCGAAGACAGCGGCGTCCTATCTGGGCCGCAGCACCGACTTTCTGGCCCGCTACGGCGGCGAGGAGTTTGTGGCTCTGTCCTTGGGCGGCAGCGGGAAGGCCATGTTCCAGCATTTGAAGAAAATCCGGCAGGCAATCGAGGACCTCCACATTCCCCACAGCTCCCCTGTGTCCAAGTGGGTTACGGTCAGCGCCGGAGGCGTTACCGTTGTTCCCCCCGCGGACAGCTCCTGTGCGCTCTATCTGAAAATTGCGGACGCGATGCTGTACGACGCGAAAAAGCAAGGGCGGAACAGGGTCGTCTGGGCCGATGAAGGGATGCGGCAGCAGTGGGAAAAACGTGAATTAGGAGGTACAATATGAACCTGTTTGAGCTGTTCGGAAAGAAGGCGAAGCGGCCGCCTCAGGAAAAGGAACCGGCGGAGGACGGGGAAGCGCTCGACATTTATTCCGGCATGCGGGTTGAGGTGACGACCTTTGAGGGAGAGCTGCTTTTTGTGGCGAAGCTGCTGGGCCTGCGCGGGAACCAGGGGGAGCTGCACCAATATTCCGAGCCTGCGATTTCCCAGGAAAGCGAGCCTCTCCGGGTCAGAATTCGCGGATACAGCGATTATGAGCGGAAGGCCGTCTATATGGAGGGCGTAATCACGCCCGGGCCCAAAAGCATATGGCCTGTTGAGGAGCTGACCATCTGCAAGGTTGGAAACGAACGGGCCTTTTTCCGCCTGGACACCAACCGTGAGGCCACCGCCACCATGTTCAGCGGCCTGGAAATGGGAGAGCGGCCGTGCAAAATGGTGAACATCAGCGTGGGCGGGGCCTGCATCAGCTCAGAGTACCGGTACCACGAGGGGGATAAATTTCTGTTGAAGGTCAAGCTGCTGGAGGACCGGCCGGAATCGGTGATGTTCAGCCAGGTTATGCGGGTCATTGAAAAGGACGGAGAAAAATTTGAGTACGGATGCCGCTTCCTGGAGCTGACCGAGGAGGACCAGGAGAAAATCACACAGAATATTTTCGCGGTCCAGCGCCTGAAGCGCAGGACCTCCTGACCCGCTCCATCCAGGCGCGCTGGGAAAAAACACAAAAAGAGAAGCCGGTGCTGAACACCGGCTTCTCTTTTTGTTTATGGTATCTCTGGATATTCCCTTCAAAGGAGGGTGGAGAGAAGCTTCCGGGCCTCGCCCACCAGGGGGATGGATCCACAGACCAGCAGCGCGCCGTCCGGCTCCAGGTTGGCTAGGGCCCGCTTGACCGCCTCCTCCACGCTGGCGCAGGCCACAGCCGCCGTACCGGCTTTGGCCGCCTCCGCGGCGGTCTCCCTGGGGTTAAGCGCCCTGGGGCTGGGCGGCGGCGCGGCGTAAAAGCGGCAGCATTGGGCGGCGACGGACTGAATGCCCGCGCGGTGGTCCTTGTCCGCCAGCATGCCCATCACAACCGACACCGGCCGGCCGGCAAAGTGGTCCCGCACCCATTGGCTCAATTGGGCCAGGGCGTCCGGATTGTGGGCGCAGTCCAGCAGAACGGGCGGCCTCTGCCGGAACAGCTCCATCCGTCCCGGCCAGCGGACCGATTCCAGCCCCTGGACCACCGCGTGGTCCGGAATCTCCCACCCCTGTTCCCGCAGAAGCTCCACCACGGCCAGGGCGGCGGCGGCGTTGGAGCGCTGAATGTTCCCCAGCAGGGGAAGACGGATGATCCGGTCCCGCCACAGGATGGGCGTGCAGGTCTCATGCTCCTCCGGTCCGGGAAGGGGCGCCGGGCAGGCCAGGGGAATGTTCCGCTCCGCGCAGACCCGCCGGATGACCTCCTCCACACCAGCGGGCTGGTTGGGGGAGAGGACGGCCCGGCTGCCGGATTTCAGAATCCCCGCCTTCTCCATGGCGATCTGTCCCACGGTGTTTCCCAGGATCTGCGTGTGGTCCAGGGCGATGGCGGTGATGGCGGCGGCCAAAGGGGGCGGAATGATGTTGGTGGCGTCGAAGCGGCCTCCCAGGCCCACCTCCAGCACAGCGATGTCACAGCCCTGCTGGGCAAACCATGTCAGGCCGATGGCGGTGACCAGCTCGAATTCCGTCAGCTCCATGTGCCGGCCGGCCGAGCGGATGAGGTCCGCCAGCCCGGCCAGCTCCGTCTTGGGGATAAGAGAACCGTTGATCCGCATCCGCTCGCGGAAGTCCTCCAGGTAGGGGGAGGTGAAGAGGGCGGTTTTGTACCCGGCCGCTTGCAGAATGGAGGCGGTCATGGCGGATGTGCTGCCCTTGCCGTTGGTTCCGGCGATGTGGACGCAGGGGAAGCGGTTTTGAGGCAGGCCCAGCCGGGCGGTGAGTTCGTAAATGCGGGACAGGCCGGGCGCCTGCCCAAAGCGGGGGGTGGAATGAAGCCATTCCAGAGCTTGTTCATAGGTCATGGGATTACCTCCAGGCCGGAAAATCTGAGTCGGGGATTTGCTGGCGCGGGGAAAATAAGGGAGCGGGCCCTCCCGCGTTGACAGGACCTTGCCACGCCTCCGCAAATCTGCTATACTGATAACACTATTCTTCGGGCTTCTCCGGCGCTTTCACATGGACGGCAAACCCGTTGATCTCCACGCCGGTCCCGGCGGGAATCAGCAGATACGTCCGCCCGTCAATCACCCGGGTTTCCACCAGATAGCTGCACTCCGGGTCGATGGAAACCAGCGCCTCCGCGGTGCGGATCTCGTACTTTTTGCTGTCGATCAGGTTGGCGGGATTGAGGGCTCCGCCGCCGAACCGCTCGCCGCAGGTCTCGCAGAAGGCGGCTACCTTTTCCTCCTCCACGCCGCAGTCCCGCAGGATTCCGCCCACCTCCCGGGCGGTCAGCTCCAGGGGCTCCGGGTCCTTGCTCTCCTTGTGCTGCTCCAGCTTTTCCCGGAGCTGCTCATGGACAGCCTGGGCCACCTCCATGCTGCACGCCTCGCCCAGGCCGTCGGACAGGGCGGATTCAAAGGCCTCCCGCTGCTCCGCGGCGGACATGGGCGGCTCGGTGCGGAAAACCCCGTCAATGAACTCCTGATGAATGGCGTTGGCGTTGCGGGAGTAGAAAAGGGCGTTGTAAAGGTTGGCCCGCCTGTCGTCGAAGGCGGGGAAGAGAAAGCCCAGCTCCGGCGGGGAGACCACCTGACCGGCGGCGCAGTTGTGGAACTCGTTTTCTCCGGGGAAGTAGCCCAGCTCCATCTTGCCCTCCTTCACCGGGCAGACACAGCAGAGGATGTAAGAAAACACCTCGTCCCCGGCGCCGCTCTGGCTTTCCCCGTCCCGGCTCCGGTAGGGCACGTCGTAGGCGTCGTGGGCCAGCAGAATGAGGTAGTTGTTGTCCTCCAGGTCCAGGGATTCCATGACCTTTTCATAGAACGCCTGCCGGACCTCGCCGTCCTTGAGGGCGGATTCCACCAGGGCGGAGAGCATGCGGTGCTCGCCGCTGTCCATCACCTGCTGGGTGGAGAACACCACGTCGATGAGATTGCGGCCCAGGGTGCCGGAGAGGGATTTTTTCAGCAGGCTGAGGTATTTTTCCGCCTCCTCCTGGGGCATGCTTCCCAGAGACTCGTCCAGGTAGGAGACGGCCTCCTTGGTGCTGCCATTGACATAACAGCCGTAAACGCGGCTGACAGCGCACTTTTCCGGGCGGAACCGGCGGCGCAGCTCACCCAGCTCTTTTTGATTCATAGTCAGTACCTCGCTTTTCGTTATGTAAAGTAAAATAGAAACTGTGTTCTCTATTTTACTGGAAACGCTGGGAAAATGCAATGCCTGGATTTGATTATTTGAATAGGAGGTTACAGTCTATGAACATCTGGAACGCATCAGGATGGAAACGAACCATCCTGATCTACATGGCGGTCTGGCTTGCCTGTGTCCTGTGGTTCTGGCTTGGCCGGGGCGGCGGGGGATGGATTATGGCATACACAATTCTGACCTTTGGGCTGATTCTTCCGGTCACCGCCCTGGTGTCCGCTTTTACCCTGGAGTGGAGGCAAAACCTGGGTTTTTGGCGCTGGCCCGCAATGGGATTCTTTGGCGTGATGTATGCAGCCGCGCTGTGGGCCACCTTTGCACTGTCCACGCTCCTTAACATGACGAAGATAGCGGCCCCGTCCTTGTACACAGTTCTGGCCGGGCTGTGCCCAGGCGCGGCTGGCCTTGCGCTGGGATGGTTGGTGCGTGGCGGGAAAATGAGCCTGAAGGTGCCGGTCATTGGGCTGTGCCTTGTGTTGGTGATTTGCTATGCGGGACTCAAATCCCTGAATGGTTCGATGCTGCGGTTCCTTCCAATTTTGGATGTGCCCGCGCTCGTCCTCGCGCTTTGGGGATTATGGCTGCTGTGCCGGAAATATGGGAGAAAGCAGAAAAATGAGCATGAGTAAATATGGAGGAGATAGCACGGTGAACCACACCCCCCGGGCGGCGGTCGTTCAGGACTTGTCCGCCTTTGGCCGGTGCTCCCTGACGGTCGCGCTGCCGGTGCTGTCGGTGCTGGGCGTCCAGTGCTGCCCGCTGGCCACCGCCCTGCTGTCCACCCATACGGGGCTGGCCGGAAACACCTTTCTGGACCTGACCGGCCAGCTGGCCCCTGCCATGGACCACTGGGCCCGATTGAACCTGTCCTTTGACGCGCTGTACAGCGGCTTTCTGGGCTCGGAGGCCCAGGCGGAGCTGGTCCGCCGGTTCCGGACGCAATTCCATCCGCAGCTGGTGCTGGTGGACCCGGTGATGGGCGACCACGGCAAAGCCTACCGCACCTGCACCCCGACGCTGTGCCGGGCGGTCATGGCGCTGGCGGAGGAGGCGGACCTCATCACCCCCAACCTCACCGAGGCGGCCCTTTTGCTGGGTCTGCCGCCGGAGGCCCGGCCCAGAGGGGAGGGGGAGCTGTCCCGCTGGGCCTGGAAGCTGTCCCGGGAGGGCCGGAGGTCGGTGGTCATCACCGGTGTGACCGGCGGGGAAGGCCGGACCGGAGCCTATTGCTGGGACCGGGAGGGGAACCGGCACGGCCCGGTGTGGGCGGAGCGGATTCCCCAGTCCTATCCAGGCACGGGAGACCTGTTCGCCTCCGTGCTGCTGGGCCGGCTTTTGGAGGGGAGGCCCCTGCAAGAGGCCGCCGCCTGGGCGGCGGTGTTCGTATCCGCCTGCGCGAAGCACACCTTGACGGCGGGAACGCCGCCCCAATACGGCGTGGAGCTGGAAGCCATGCTGCCCCGGCTGATGACGCCGCGAACCAATAAGGAGGATGTTTTATGAGTTTCTTTTCTTTGTTCCGCTCCGGCGCGGACATCAATCAGGCGGAAGCGCTGCTGGCCAACACGCCAGGGGCGGTGCTGGTGGACGTGCGGACCCCGGAGGAGTACCGGAGCGGCCATATTAAGGGGAGCATTTCCGTGCCTCTGGACCGTCTGGAGGAGGAAATCCGCAAGGCGGTTCCCGGGCGGGACACGCCGCTGTATCTCTACTGCCGGAGCGGCGCCCGCAGCGGCCGGGCTGTGGCGGTTCTGCGGGACATGGGCTACAGCAGCCTGGTCAACCTGGGGGGCGTCATGAGCTGGCGGGGATCGCTGGAACGGGCTTGACAGCGCCCGCAGGCGTGTTATACTGAGGGAAGAGACCGCGCTATGCGGTCCAATTAAAGGAGGTCCTAATTTATGGATAGAAAGGTATCCGAGCTGCTGAATGAGCAGGTCAACAAGGAATTCTATTCCGCTTATCTGTATCTGGACATGGCCAATTTCTACTCCGCCAAGGGGCTGGACGGCTTTGCCAACTGGTATGAAATCCAGGCCAAGGAGGAGCAGGATCATGCCATGCTCTTCTATCAGTACCTGCACAACAACAGCCAGCCCGTCACGCTGGAGGCCATCGGAAAGCCTGACAAGGTTTATGAGAGCCTGATGGACCCGCTGACCGCCGCGCTGGCCCACGAGCAGTACGTCACATCTCTGATTAACGCCATCTACGCTGCGGCGCAGGCGGCCAATGACTTCCGGACCATTCAGTTCCTGGACTGGTTCGTGAAGGAACAGGGCGAGGAGGAAAAGAATTCCTCGGACATGATTACCAAGATGGAGCTCTTCGGCAGCGACCCCAAGGGGCTGTACATGCTCAACAGCGAGCTGAGCGGGCGGACCTATTCCGCTCCCTCCCTGGTGCTGTAAGGGACATAGTGACATGACATAATGAAGCCTCCGGCTCTGCCGGAGGCTTCGTCTTTTCCGTTATCGCAGCCGGAAGAGCTTCAGGGGCTCCACCCCCTGAACCCGAAGGGTGAGCAGGTAGAGAAAGCCGCCGAAGACAAGGCTGAGCAGAACAGAGACCGGAACCTCCAGCCCCATGCTCACCACGGAATGGAAGAGGAGATTGACGCACAGCCCGGTGAGCAGTGCGGCCAGGGCGGGGGCGGTGAGAGCCTGAAAGAGCGCTGGCCGCAGTCCGGTGCAGCGGGCCACCAGGGCCAATTCCACCAGGACGGAGAGGGCTGAGCTGACCACAAAGCCCAGGATGTAACCGTAGAGCCCCACGCCGGGGATGCCGGTGCCCACCCAGGTGAAGGCCAGCTGCACGCCGCCGCAGAGCAGGGAGACCGCTGCCGCCCAGTTTTGCCGCTGGACGCCGTTGAGGGCGGAGGCGAGCACGGACTGATAGCAGGAGAGGGCCACGCCGATGGACAGGGGCAAAATGTGCTCTCCAGCCCTGGGATCCTGAAAGAGGGCCGCGCCGATGGTGGGCCCCAGGGGGACCAGCAGGGCCAGGGCGGGCAGAGTGAGCACGGAGGTGGCGGCCAGCGCCTTGCCCACCTTGTCCCGGCAGCTTTTCCGGTCGCCCATGGCACAGCATTCCGTCAGCTTGGGGACAATGGCCAGGCACAGGGCATTGATAAAGGCGGAGGGCAGCATGAGAAGGGGGAGGGTCATGCCGAAGAGCACGCCAAAGGAGGAAATGGCCTCGCTGACCTCCATGCCCGCGGCCACCATGCGCTGGGGAATGAGCACAGCGTTGACCGAGGACATGAGGGTGTTGAGCAGGGCGGTGGCGCCGATGGGCGCGGCGGTCCGGCAGAGCCGCCAGCGAAGGCGGCCCGGCGGCTCCGCGCTGCCTGGAGGGGCGGTGCAGCCCGGCTCCCGGCGGCGGCGGAGGAGGGTTAGAGTGGAGGCGGAGAAAACCTCGCTGCACAGCATGCCCAGGACGATGATACCAACAATCCGTTCCGGGTACTGGGGCAGCAGCAGCGTGAGGAGGCCCAGCACCGCACCGGCCCGGATGAACTGCTCGCCCAGCTCCACGGCAGCGGGGAGGCGGACTTCTCCGATGCCGTAAAAGTGGTGCTTGTTGAGGTTTTCCACCCCGGTGAGCAGGAGGCAGGGGAGGAGGAGGACCAGCCCCAGCTGGGTCCGGGCATCGCCGAGGATGTAGACGGAAATGGCGTCGGAGCCGGGGAAGACCACCGCGGCCACCAGGGCCCAGAGGAGGGCGAAGAGGCGCAGGGCGGTGCGAAGGAGCTGGCGAACGGCCCCCCGCTGGCGGAGGGCGTGGTACTCCGAGGAGAGGGTGGAGACGGCCACCGTGAGGCCGGAAGCGGTTATGGCGGCCATGACGGAGTAGACGGGGAGGATCAGCTGGTAGAGGCCCATGACCTCCGCGCCGATGAGGCGGGAGAGGAAGATGCGGTAGACGAACCCCACCGCCTGGGCCACCAGGCTGACCCCGGTGAGAATCATAGTGGAGTAGAGCAGTGAGGCGCGGTTCCATTTCACTGGACGGCCCTCCTTTCTGTTCTTTTTCTTGAAAGAAAAAGAACCAAAAAGAACGTTAAACTGGCGGCGGCGCAGGGCCGCTTTTGCGTTTGCGGGTGGAAAATGCTGGCTTAGAGAAAGGGTATTCGGACGCCCGCCCTGGTATGTTGGGTGGACAGGCGGGAAATTTTCCGCCCGTTCCCCGGTTGACAAACGGAAGCGGAACCAGTATGATAGCATATGGAATTCAGCGCTTTAGTGTAGTGTGAACGAGGTTGTACTTATGCTGGGAACCATTGTGAATACCGCTGCCATTTTGACCGGCAGCTTGGCGGGCAGCCTGCTGAAAAAGGGAATCAAGCCCCAGTATCAGGACGCGCTGTTTACCGCCATGGGGCTGGCCGCCACGGGCCTGGGCATCAACGCTGTGGTGCAGAACATGCCCAACAGCGCCTTTCCGGTTCTCTTTATTGCCAGCCTCGCGGCGGGCAGCCTGCTGGGAACCATTCTGGACCTGGACGGAAGGTTTCAAAGGCTGACCACCCGTTTTGGCAGCAGCGAGCTGGGGAAGGGGCTGTCTACCGCCATTCTGCTGTTCTGCATCGGCACCCTGTCCATTCTGGGGCCCATCCAAAGCGCGGTCCAGGGAGACAACACCTACCTGTTCACCAACGCGGCCTTGGATCTGGTCACCTCCATGGTGCTGGCCTCCACCTACGGCACCGGCATCGCCATGGCCGCCGGAGTCCTCTTCCTGTGGCAGGGGTCTATTTATCTGTGCGCTGGGGCGCTGTCTGTGTTTCTGACTCCAGAGCTGCTGTGCGAGATTTCGATTGTGGGCGGCTTTTTGATTGCCAGCTCCGGCCTCTCGATTTTGAAGGTGAAGGACTGCAAAACGCTGAACATGCTGCCATCCCTGCTGGTTCCGGTCCTCTGGTTTGTGCTGCGGGGAGCGCTTTTGGGGTGAGCCCCAGTCCGGAGGTCTGTCCGTGAGCCAGAGACAAAACAGCGGAATTCAGCGCTAAAGTAAAAAAATGCAAAATAAATTGTGCAATATGGGCAAGCAACACCCCAGAAACATTGTGAAGTTCAGACAACATTTCACAAAACCTTGGCTTGCACATTGTGGAAGAAGCGGCTATACTTGTGATAGTACCTTTTCCGCGGAAGATGACGCAATTGCACCCCGTCTGTGCGTTGCGCTTTCTTTTGAACGGACTTGGTTAAAAAAATAACAAACTTTTCGCGAGAATCAAAGGAGGAAGATGGACATGGCACTCATTAACCTGGAAGTGAAGGAGCATGTGGCTGTGCTGACAGTCAACCGTCCGGAGGCGCTGAATGCCCTCAATACCGCCGTTCTGGAGGAGCTGGACAAGGCCATTGACGCGGTGGAGGCCAATGACGAGGTGTATGCAGCCATTTTGACCGGCGAGGGGCGGTCCTTCGTGGCCGGTGCGGACATCGCTGAGATGAAGGGCTTCTCCGCCGTGGACGGCAAGAAGTTCGGCGTGCACGGCGGCAATGTGTTCCTGAAGCTGGAGAACATGTCCAAGCCGGTCATCGCCGCGGTCAACGGCTTCGCCCTGGGCGGCGGCTGCGAGCTGGCCATGGCCTGCGATATCCGCCTGGCCTCCGACAAGGCCCGGTTCGGCCAGCCCGAGGTGGGTCTTGGCATCACCCCTGGCTTCGGCGGCACCCAGCGCCTGCCCCGCATCGTGGGCGTGTCCAAGGCCATGGAGCTGATTCTGACTGGCAAGACCATCAAGGCCGACGAAGCCAGAGCCATCGGCCTGGTCAGCGCGGTCTACGCCTCCGAGGAGCTGATGGAGGAGGCCATGAAGCTGGCCAACGCCATCTGCGCCAACGCTCAGATTGCCGTCCGGGAGTCCAAGCGCTGCATCCGCATGGGCATGCAGGCGGACATTTACACCGGAGCCGCCTTCGAGGCGGAGGCTTTCGGCGTCTGCTGCGGCACGGAGGACAAGGACGAAGGCATGGGCGCCTTTTTGGAGAAGCGGGAAGAGAAACACTTCCAGAATAAGTAATGCCTGTTATTGCAAATCTGGACAGTCAGGTCTGGCGCATGCTGGGTCTGGACCCCAATCTGAATGTGAATCCATCCAAATCAAACATAGAAAAACGGAGGTACAACACCATGAAAAAGATCGTAGTCATCGGCGGCGGCACCATGGGCCTGGACATCGCGCAGGTCTTCGCCAAGAAGGGTTATGAAGTAGTCGTCCGCGACATCAACGACGACATCATCAAGGCGTCCGAGGCCCGTCTGAACAAGGGCCTGGACAAGCTGGTGGCCAAGGGCAAGCTGGACGAGGCCGGCAAGGCCGCCATCACCGGCAAGATGACCTTCACCACCGACCTGAACCTGGCCGCGGACGCCGACCTGGTCATCGAGGCCGCTATCGAGAACCTGGACATCAAGAAGAGCATCTTCGGGGAGCTGGACAAGATCTGCAAACCCGAGACCATCCTGGCCTCCAACACCTCCTCCATCTCCATCACCGCCATCGCCGCCGCCACCAAGCGGGCGGACAAGTTTATCGGCATGCACTTCTTTAACCCCGCCACCGTCATGAAGCTGGTGGAGGTCATCCGGGGCGCCACCACCTCTGACGAGACCTTCAAGACCATTTACGAGCTGTCTCAGGAGATTGGCAAGGACCCGGTGGAGGTCGCCGAGGCTCCCGGCTTTGTGGTCAACAAGATTCTGATTCCCATGATCAACGAGGCCGCTGACCTGGTGTACACCGGCGTGGCTACCGCTGACGACGTGGACAAGGCCATGAAGCTGGGCGCGAACCATCCCATGGGCCCCCTGGCTCTGGGCGATCTGGTGGGCCTGGACGTGTGCCTGGCCATCATGGACACCCTGTACAACGAGACTCACGACTCCAAGTACCGTGCCTCCCTGCTGATGCGCAAGCTGGTCCGGGCGGGCCACCTGGGCCGCAAGACCGGCAAGGGCTTCTTCGACTACAGCAAGTAAACAGCGTTCTGCCTGACTGCCGGGGCCCTTTCGCTCCGGCAATCGGGTTCTCTCTACATAGTTGACATTTTAGGAGGAAAACAGTATGGATTTCAATTTCTCGAAGGAAGAACTCCTTCTCCAGCAGATGTACCGCTCCTTCGCGGAGAATGAGGTCAAGCCGCTGGCTCAGGAAGTGGACGAGGAAGAGCGGTTCCCCAAGGAGACCGTGGAGAAAATGGCCAAGATCGGCATGATGGGCATTTACCTGCCCAAGGAGTACGGCGGCCAGGGGGCCAGCTACCTCTCCTACGTCATGGCCGTGGAGGAGATGAGCAAGGTCTGCGGCACCACCGGCGTGGTGCTCTCCGCCCACACCTCCCTGTGCTGCAACCCCATTCTGGAGTACGGCACGGAGGAGCAGAAGAAGTTCTATCTGCCCAAGCTGTGCTCCGGCGAGTGGCTGGGCGCCTTCGGCCTCACCGAGCCCGGCGCGGGCACGGACGCCCAGGGCCAGCAGACCAAGGCGGTCCTGGACGGGGACAACTGGGTGCTCAACGGCTCCAAGATTTTCATCACCAACGCGGGCTACGCCGATGTGTTCATCATCTTTGCCATCACCGGCACTGTGACGGACAAGCGGGGCCGCACCAGCAAGGAAATCTCCGCCTTCATCGTGGAGCGCACCGACCCCGGGTTCTCCGTGGGCGCTCATGAGAAGAAGATGGGCATCCGCGGCTCCTCCACCTGTGAGCTGATTATGGAAAACTGCGTCATCCCCAAGGACCGGATGCTGGGCAAGCAGGGCAAGGGCTTCAACATGGCCATGGCCACCCTGAACGGCGGCCGGATCGGCATTGCCGCCCAGGCGCTGGGCATTGCCGAGGGCGCCATTGAGGAGACCATCAAGTACACCAAGGAGCGCAAGCAGTTCGGCAAGTCCATCTTCAAGCAGCAGAACACCCAGTTCCAGCTGGCTGACATGCAGGCCCGGACCGACGCGGCCAAGTGGCTGGTGTACAAGGCGGCCATGACCAAGCAGGAGGGCAAGCCCTACAACGTGGACGCGGCCAAGGCAAAGCTCTTCGCGGCGGAGACCGCCATGGCGGTGACCACCAAGGCGGTTCAGCTCTTCGGCGGCTACGGCTACACCCGTGACTACCCCGTGGAGCGCATGATGCGCGACGCCAAGATCACCGAGATCTATGAGGGCACCAGCGAGGTTCAGCGCATGGTCATTGCCGGTTCTCTGTAATCTGCTCTGAAATTGATTGGAGGTTTCCTATACATGAAAATCATTGTGTGCATGAAGCAGGTGCCCGACACCACCGAGGTGCGTCTGGACCCTGTGACCAATACCCTGATCCGGGACGGAGTTCCCAGCATCATCAACCCCGACGACAAGTGCGGCATTGAGGCTGCCCTCCAGATCAAGGAGAAGGTGCCCGGCACCACCGTCACCGTGGTCTCTATGGGCCTGCCCTCCGTGGACATTGCCCTCCGTGAGGCCCTGGCCATGGGCTGCGACGGCGCCATTCTGCTGACCGACCGGAAGCTGGGCGGCGCGGACACCTGGGCCACCTCTTCCTCCATCGCCGGCGCCATCAAGAAGCTGGACTACGACCTCATCATCTGCGGCCGTCAGGCCATTGACGGCGACACCGCCCAGGTGGGCCCCCAGATTGCCGAGCATCTGGGCATTCCCCAGGTCTCCTACGTGGAGGAGATCGCCGAGGTTACGGACAAGAAGCTGGTGGTCAAGCGCCAGTACGAGGACCGGTATCAGATGATCGAGGTGGAGATGCCCTGCCTCATCACCACCCTGGCCGAGCTGAACGACCCCCGTTACATGTCCGTAGGCGGCTGCTTCGAGGCCTATCAGAAGGAGATCCGGGTGATGGGCTACGCGGACATCGCCGATGTGGTGGACGAGAGCAACATCGGCCTGAAGGGCTCCCCGACGAACGTGGTCAAGTCCATGACCAAGGAAGCCAAGGGCAAGGGTGAGATCCTGAAGGACCTGACTCCCGATGAAGCCGTGAAGGCCATTGTGGACAAACTGGCCGCCAAGTACATCATTTGACCGGGAGGAGAAGGAATATGAGCAAGAATGTTTTTGTATTCTGCGAGCAGCGCGACGGTGAGATTCAGAAGGTCGCGCTGGAGCTGATCGGCAAGGCCAGAGAGCTGGCCGGCGCCCTGGGCCAGGAAGTGGTCGCCGTCCTGCCCGGCCATCAGATCGAGGGCAAGGCCCAGATGCTGATTTCCTACGGCGCGGACGAAGTGGTGGTGGCCGACGATCCCATGCTGGCCGAGTACTCCACCGAGCCCTACGCCCAGGTGATGGACAAGGTCATCAAGACCATGGACCCCGAAGTGTTCCTGTATGGCGCTTCCTCCATCGGCCGTGACTTGGCGCCCCGGGTCTCCGCCCGTGTCCACACCGGCCTGACCGCCGACTGCACCGGCCTGGAGATCGACGACGTGACCAAGGGCGGGCAGACCTATCCCAAGCAGCTGAAGATGACCCGTCCCGCCTTCGGCGGCAACATCATGGCCACCATCGTCTGCGTGGACCACCGGCCCCAGATGGCTACGGTCCGTCCCGGCGTGATGCAGGCCCTGGAGAAGGACGAGAGCCGCACCGGAAAGGTCACCAAGCTGGAGATTTCCCTGAGCAACAATGTGAAGATCCTGGAGACCGTCAAGGCCACCCACAAGGCGGCGGACATCACCGAGGCCAAGATCCTGGTTTCCGGCGGCCGCGGCCTGGGCTCCGCCGGCAAGTTCGAGAGCCTGAAGGAGCTGGCTGGCGCTCTGGGCGGCGACGTGTCCGCCTCCCGCGCCTGCGTGGACGCGGGCTGGATCGAGAAGGACCGGCAGGTGGGCCAGACCGGCAAGACTGTCCGTCCCCAGCTGTATGTAGCCTGCGGCATCTCCGGCGCCATTCAGCATGTGGCCGGCATGGAGGGCTCCGACTTCATCATCGCCATTAACAAGAACGACAGCGCGCCTATCTTTGATGTGGCCGACCTGGGCGTCGTGGGCGACGTGAACGCCATCGTGCCCAAGCTCACGGACGCCATCAACAAGTACAAGGCGGAGAAGAACGCGCAGTAATCAGGGAAGCGTTCGGACGGACGGGAATGCGGCTTGTGACAGGGAGAAGACCACTGGAACCGAGCTGCAAAGGCGAAACATAGAGTGATTGCCGCCGCTGATTATACCAATCGTATATAAACCCCCTTGGAAGCATGACCCGGAAAGAGCCTGCCAGCTGTGCAGGCCTTCCGGGCGTGCCTCCAAGGGGATTTTTTGTTTTGGCGGCAACGCCGGTAAAAGGCGGTTCCTCCGGCGGTTTTTTCTTCCGAAGGGGCATAATCTCCGGGCGCGGGGCCACCCTAATTTCATTGAGGTGATGGAATGGGTTCCATATGGAGTCAAACGGCACAGCTTCCCAGGTTTGCCTCGCTGGGGAAGGACATCAAGACCGATGTGCTGGTCATCGGCGGGGGAATGGCGGGCCTTCTGTGTGCATACCGGATGGTCCAGGCCGGGGTGGACTGCGTTTTGGTGGAGGCGGACCGAATCTGCGGAGGAGTGACAAAGAACACAACCGCCAAAATCACCGTGCAGCATGGCTTGATTTATGACAAGCTCATCCGGGAATTTGGACTGGAAAAGGCCCGGCTTTATCTGGAGGCCAACCGGGCGGCGCTGGAGGATTACCGGACGCTCTGCCAAGAGATTGCCTGTGATTTCGAGGAAAAGGATGCGGTGGTCTATGCCCTTGCCGGCGGGCGGAGCGTTGACCGGGAGCTGGAGGCCCTGCACCGGCTGGGGTTTTCCGAGGCATTCCCGGCGAATCCGCCGCTGCCCCTTCCTATTGCGGGCGCGGTTGGCGTTCCGCGGCAGGCGCAATTCCATCCGCTGAACTTCATCGCCGCCCTTGCCAAAGACCTGACGGTGTATGAACACACCAAGGTTTTGGAGATCGGGCCGGGAAAGGCGGTCACCAACGGCGGAACGGTTTCAGCGGAACAGATTGTCATCGCAACCCACTTTCCCGTGCTCAACAAGCACGGAGGCTATTTCCTGAAGCTGTACCAGCACCGATCTTATGTGCTGGCCTTGAAGGACGCGCCGGATGTGAAGGGAATGTATTTGGACGAAAGCGGAACGGGCCTCTCCTTCCGCAATGCCGGGGACCTGCTCCTCCTGGGAGGCGGAGGCCACCGGACGGGCAAGCAGGGAGGAGGCTGGCAGGAACTGGAGTCCTTTGCAAAAGAGCACTACCCAAAGGCTCGTGTGTCAGCCCGCTGGGCCACGCAGGACTGCATGACGCTGGACGGCGTTCCCTATATCGGGCGTTATGCCAGGAACACGCCCAATCTCTATGTGGCTGCGGGCTTCAATAAATGGGGCATGACTTCCTCCATGGCGGCGGCGAACATCCTGACCGATCTGGTGTTGGGACGGGACAATCCTTATGCGGCGGCGTTTTCGCCCGCCCGGACGATGCTCCGGCCCCAGCTGGCGCGGAATGGGCTGTCGTCAGTTCTGGGGCTTCTGACGCCCACCGTCCCCCGCTGTCCCCATATGGGCTGTGCGTTGAAGTACAACCCCCAGGAGCACAGTTGGGACTGTCCCTGCCACGGGTCCCGCTTCGGGGAGGACGGAAGGCTGATCGACAATCCCGCTACAGATGACAAGAAGATGGGATACTATGGGCAGTCATCTGAACGGTGAGACCAGATCTTAGAAGCTGTATTCACAACCATTGCACGGCATCTGAACCCGTCGTTTGCCGTCATGCCGCGCCAATTTTTCTTCCGTTTGCAAAAATGAGACAGGGCATGCCGTTGGGAAATTTCCCAACGGCATGCCCTGTTTCAGCTTGTCCCCAAAGAGGAAATTTGAAAATAGAATGAAAAACAACGCTCTAACAGGCGGGCAAATGCTTGCGCCACGCCGGTTAGAGCGCTTTACCAGAGAATCCTGGGTTTGAAAAGCATACCGAAGGAGACGGGAAGAGACTTTGAAAAGGCGTACTCTTTAAAAACGGGAAAATGAGTGTATCCGTTTGTGCTTACACCCATATAATCGGCGCTATGTCTTCAAAAAATAAGCTCTTTCAAAGAAAATTTTTCGGCGGATTTTGGATTTGAAAAAGTACACATTTTCAAAAAACGTGGGACTGAGGTGAGCAGGAGAGGAGGAAAGGCCATGGCCCGCGTTACGGTAGAAGAGCAGGCCCCGGGAAAACAGCCGCCGGACGGGGAACAGCTGCAAATCAAACTAAAACGGCTGGCAGAAGAAATCGCGTCTGATCTTTCCTCTGTAGGCCCGGCCCTCAGCAAGGAGCTGCTGGGCGGCTTCGTATCCGACCTGTTCCTCGTTGTTGCGGAGCAGCGCCGCCGGGCGGAACGCCGCCAGAAGCAGGCGGAAGGCATCGCGGCAGCCAAAGCGAAGGGCGTCCACTTCGGGCGTCCAGCAAAACCGCTGCCTGAGGGCTTTGACGAAATCCATCAGGCATGGCGGGACGGACGGATTTCCCTTCAGCAGGCGGCGGACGCCTGCGGCATTGCCCGGGGCACCTTTTATAACATTGCCATGCGGAGGGAGCAGACAGAGAGCTGCTCTGTCTGACCGGGCCCGGCCCCAGGAGGGGGCCGGGAAAGTTTAAACGCTGTACCATCAGCCGGAGTGCGTGGATTTGCGCGCCAAATTGGCACAGCTTCTTAAGGAGATTGATGCATGCTTTGTATTTCCCTTTTGCCTGGAGGCTATTTTACGGTTGGCGGCGACACGGTCATCCAATTTGACCGCCTCAGCGGTGAGCGCGTTCATTTGACGGTCAACGCTCCCCGGGAGGTTTCCATCCTTCGCGGAGAGGTGCTGGAGCGCCAGGGGGGCAGACGTCCTGACTGTGTGATGGATGTTTCTCCCCGCTATGTCAGGCAGCTGCCCTGGAACCACGCCAAAAAGGCGGCTTTGGCCGAGCTGCGCCAGATTTTGGACGGCATGGACAAAAGCCCGGAGGTCCAGAGCCTGCGGGAGAAGCTGGAGCTGATTTTTCCGGCTTCCTCCGGCTGATGGAGGGGACGGAATGTTGAAATTGACGCTGCGCCCCGAAGAATATCTGACCATCAACGGGACGATTGTCGTCCAGCTGATGCGGGTGGCTGGAGGCCACGCCGACCTTGCCATACACGCCGGGCGCAGCGTCCCCATTGTGCGGGGCGAGGTGCTGGAGCGTCAGGGCGGCGAACGCCCGGCCTGTCTGGCTCCCCCGCCAAAGAAAAAGGCCAGGAGCGTCCGGGACCAGTATTTTCGCTGGAACGACGACCGGGAACGGGCGGTCCGGGCCATGAGGCAGGTGATGGACCGGCTGGAGCGGAACGGCTCCGGCGAGGAGGCGAAGATCCTGCGGACCCAGCTTGACCGTATTATCCCCGCTGTCTGGGAGGATGAGGTCACAAAATAATTGGTTTCACCCGGCTGACGGGCCGGTTGAAATATAGATCGGCGTCATGCGGCTCACACACCCAAAGGCCACGGGTTTTGAACTGGCGGACGCACCCAACCAAGTGCCGGAGCAGGGAAGCACCGGCGCGCCGGAAACCGCGCTACCCCCCTACAACATTTTATTGAAAGGAAGCATTAAAATGAGAATTCAGCACAATATTATGGCGATGAACGCCTATCGCAACTACACCAACAACGTTTCCGCCATGAAGAAGAACCTGGAGAAGCTGTCTTCCGGTTACAAGATCAACCGCGCTGGCGACGACGCCGCCGGTCTGGCGATTTCCGAAAAGATGCGCGCCCAGATCACCGGTCTGGAGACCGCGCAGAAGAACGCCAAGGACGGCATCAGCCTCGTGCAGACCGCTGAGGGCGCTCTGACTGAGGTTCATGATATGCTTAACCGTATGGTGGAGCTGGCCACCCAGTCCGCCAACGGCACCTACGACAACACCACCGACCGCTATCAGCTCCAGAAGGAAGTCGATCAGCTGCGGGATGAAATCAACCGCATCGCTGATTCCTCCAACTTCAACGGCATCAAGCTGCTCGACGGCTCCATGGAGGCCGGTAAGACTGAGGTCACTTGGCAGGGCAGCGTCAATGAGACCGGCGTCACCCCCACTCTGGACGGCCAGCTGGTGACCAAGGATCCTACCCCCGGCAAGTACTCCATCGACTTTGGCAAGCTGACCTTCACCAACAATTCCACTGCCGCCGAGACATTGACCTTTAACCTGACCGATGAAGTCTGCTTTACTATCTCTATCGCGGCGGGCAAGACTCTGGATGGTCAGGATCTGATCAACGCGATTAAGACCGCGCTTGATAACAGCGCGAATCAGACTGACGGAGCTGGCGCCGCGGTCACTATTGCCGCGAATGACGGCAAGATTCAGATTGACGGCATCACCTACAACATCTCCGCCGAGGGCAGCAAGATTACCCTGGAGATGGACAGCGCTCCCACCAAGGACGTCACCACAAACTTCACCGCCAGCTTTGATACCACAAACTTCAGCTCTGTTAATCTGAACGGCACCGGCGTGGAGCAGGTCCAGGTTACCCCGGAGGTCGAGGCGGTTCCCACCAGCGGCCGCGTCTACGGCCAGGCGAAGCTGGAGCTGGACGATACCTTGACCCAGGACGGCAATGCCATTCAGATTGGCGACGAGACCTACGTCTTTGCGCGTAAGGCTTCCACGCTGGAGAAGTTCGCTGATTCCAAGGCCCATGTCATCGACCTGACTGACATCAAAAAGACCGGGGCCTGGACGGATACAGAACTGGCGAAGGTCGCCGCCCGTGTGGCTGCCGCCGCCAAGGATAATGCCCGCTTCAAGGTTGGCGCTAATGTCGGCGAAGACGGCACGCTGACCTTCACGGAGAAGGAAGGCGGTGTGGATTACAACGTCAATAATCTGGCCGGCGCGGACGGTAAGGGCACCATTAACGGCGCCTCCACCACAGCTGACGCCGCAGCCTCCGACT
Source organism: Oscillospiraceae bacterium (assembly GCA_022793095.1). Taxonomy (GTDB): domain Bacteria; phylum Bacillota; class Clostridia; order Oscillospirales; family Oscillospiraceae; genus JAAWCD01. Next base: position 20,774 of record JAAWCD010000020.1, read on the forward strand.
GGAAGGGCCTGATTAAGACCGGCACCGCCGCTCTGGGCGCGGCCCCCAAGGGCACAGCCTTGACCCTTCAGATTGGCGACACCGCCGACGATTTCAACCAGCTGAAGGTGTCCATCGGAGACATTCACACCAAGGCTCTGGGCATTGACGCCATCTCCATCGCGGACCAGACCAGCGCCGCCAAGGCCATTGACGCCATCAAGGCCGCCATCAACCAGGTGTCCGATATCCGCGGTACTCTGGGCGCGACGCAGAACCGTCTGGACCACACCATCAACAACCTGTCCGTCATGACCGAGAACATCCAGGATGCCGAGTCCACCATCCGCGACACCGACGTTGCCTCCGAGATGATGGCCTACACCAAGAACAACATCCTGATTCAGTCCGCTCAGGCCATGCTGGCTCAGGCCAATCAGGTGCCTCAGGGCGTGCTCCAGCTCCTCCAGTAAGAAGCGAAGCGCGGAGCCGTCGCGAGCAGCGGGCTAAGACCCGGAACGGAACAAACGGACCGCAGGCGCGGCAGCGCCGGAGGCCGGCTTGTGCAGTTGGAGGGGCTTAGAACCGCGTCGTGAGCAGGCGCAGCGTGATACCGCCCGATTCTTGGCAAAACCGCGTAAAACCCAAAGGGGCGGGCTTCGGCCCGCTCCCCGTTTTTTATGGGACCCGTGGGGAAGACGCCGCGCCAGCGGCGTTTCCCCCATGCGCCCCAGCGTCAAAAGGAGAGATCGACATGTCAAAGCCCTTGCTGTCCATCGGCATTATTTTTAAAAATGAAATCCGCTGTCTCGAGCGGTGCCTGAGATCCCTTCAGCCATTGCGGGAGGCCGCGCCCTGTGAGCTGGTCATGGCGGATACCGGCTCCACAGACGGCAGCCGGGAGGTGGCGGAAAAGTACGCGGATATCCTGATTGACTTTCCGTGGATCGACGACTTTGCCGCGGCCCGGAACGCGGTGCTGGACCGCAGCTCTGGCAAGTGGTTTATGTCGCTGGACGCCGACGAGTGGTTTGACCCGAAGATTGAAAAGCTGGTGGAATTTCTCAAGCTTCCGCAGCGTACATATCATTTGGCGTCCTATACGATCCGCAATTTCAAGACGCCCAAGGTGACGGATGATGACAATTATAACAATTTCAGCGCCTTGCGTATCATGCGAAACGGGGTTGGAATCCGCTACGAAGGCTGCATCCATGAGCATTGGGTCTATCCGGAAGGCTTAAACCAGCAGATTGTGCGGTTGGAGGCGCTGGTTTACCACGATGGCTACGCGTTTGCCAGCAAGGCTGATATGCAGGCCAAGCATGACCGGAACCTGGCGCTTCTGGAACGGAAGCTGAAAGAGGATCCTGACAGCCTCCAAACACTGTGCGAGTGTATTGACGCCACAAAAACGACGGACGGGGAAAGCGTGGATTACGCCCGCCGGGCGCTGGAAGTGCTCCACAGAGACTGGGAGAAATGGGGGAGTTATGGAAGCCGGGTTTACCGTGACGCGGTGACGGTGGCTCAGCTGCACAAACTGCCGGAGCTGCTGGAGTGGGCGGAAAAGGCGGAAGAGCTGTATCCTGACTCCATTTTCACTCGGATTGATGTTGCCTACTGCGCTTACGCGCGCAGCTGGGACAACAAGGACGCGGAGCGTGCGGCTTACTGGGCGGAGATGTACTGTAAGGGGTTGAAGGACTATCGGAATGAAAGCTTCAACCGGGATGAGCTGTTTCGAGGCAACCTGGAATTTGCCTCTCCATTTTGGGAACGGCGTCTGCTCATCATGCAGGTGGAAGGCTATCTCAATTTAGGCCGGTATGAGGAGGCGTTCTCTACCTTTACAAGCATCAACGGCGGAGAATTGGATGAAGGGCAGCAGGTGGAGGCGTGTGTGAATATGCTGCTGCGCCTCCACCGCATGACGGAGCTGGACACAGAGACAGTGACCGTACAGTTCTGGGAACAGATCAATCAGCCGGTCCCTTCTGAGACCATGGCGCAAAAGCGCAGGACGGTTTTTATCAATACGGCTGCCGGGTCCCTCACACCCCATTATCGGGAGGATGAGGCCGGACGGGAAGGCTTCCAACGGCACAGCTATACAGCGCTTGTCCCACTGGAAGGCAGGTGTCCTTTGGGTGACGGGGCGGCAATTTTGGGCTGTATGGATCCAGAGGAGCTGGAAAAACGAGTGGCAAAGCACAAGCTGGAGGACCTGCCCGTTTCCGCGGTCGCCCATGCCCTGCAATGCGGCATGGCCTTTCCGCTTCCCGGAAATCAGATGAGCCTGGAGGAAATGGACGCGCTGGCAGCGCGTCTGGCCCCGTTTGGGGGTCTGGCGGAATTGGCTGGGCCGGTTCCACAGGAGGCGGGAGACCTGCGGGCTTTGTGCTGGCGGCGCTCTCTGCTGCTGGCGGCAGTCCGCCATAGTGAATGGAAGGATGAGCCGGAGAATATGACGCTGGCGAGACAGTTTGCGGAGCTGGAGAGGCAATTCCTGCCCACGTGCTACGCGGGCCAGGCCCTGACAGAAGAAGGGCTGTTTCTCCTTCCGCCGGTGCACCGGTTTGGCTGGTACTGCGTCCAGGCGTTCGACGCCTTGGACGGGGGGGACGCGGCGGGCTATGTGCGCCTCCTGCGGAAGGGGCTGGCGGAGAATGAGAGCATGAAGCCGGTGGTGAACTTCCTTCTGGACCACACGCCGGAGCTTCAAACGCCGCCTCCCTCCGCTGAATTGCGGGCTTTGGCGGACCAGATTCGGGCTGTTCTGGCGAATTTCTCGCCCGATGACCCAGCGGTGGCGGCATTGAGGCAGAGTGAGGCGTACCAAAAAGTGGCATACCTCATTGAGGGAGCGGAGGCGTTTGTGCCGGGAGGAATTCGTCAATGAAAGTAGTGATTCTGGCCGGTGGCCTCGGCACCCGCATCAGCGAGGAGAGCCACCTGAAGCCCAAGCCCATGATTACCATCGGAGATCAGCCCATCCTGTGGCACATCATGAAGCACTATTCCAGCTTCGGCTTCAACGATTTCATCATCTGCTGCGGCTATAAAGGCCACATCATAAAAGAGTACTTCGCGGACTACTACCTGTACCGTTCTGACGTGACCTTCGATTTCTCCGCCGGAAACCGCATGACGGTTCACCAGAATGTGGCAGAGCCCTGGCGGGTAACCTTGGTGGACACCGGCCTGAATACCCAGACCGGTGCGCGGATCAAGCGGGTTCAGAAGTACATCGGGAACGAGCCCTTTATGCTCACCTATGGCGACGGCGTGAGTGATGTGGACCTGAACGCCCTGCTGGAACAGCACCGGGCCTCCGGCAAAACCGTCACCCTCACCGGGATTCAGCCGGGCGGGCGCTTCGGCGTGCTGGACCTGGAGGGGCAAACAGTGACTGGTTTTCGGGAGAAGGCCAAGGAGGACGGCGGCTGGATTAACGGCGGCTTCATGGTCATGGAGCCGGAGATTTTCGAGCGTTTAAGTGGAGATGAATGCAGCCTGGAGCGGGCGCCGCTGGAGTCTCTGGCTCGGGAGGGCAGGCTGGGGATCTACAAACACGGCGGTTTTTGGCAGTGCATGGACACCCAGCGGGACAAAGCAAGGCTGGAAGCGCTCTGGCAGAGCGGCAGCGCTCCATGGCGGGTATGGTGAAGAAGATGTTGGAGTTTTATCGCGGAAAACGGATCTTTGTGACCGGACACACGGGGTTCAAGGGGACATGGCTGAGTACAATTTTGTGCATGGCTGGCGCGGAGGTGACAGGATACGCCCTGCCTCCAGAGGGGCAGAGCTTGTGCGCCATCTCCCGCCTGGAAGATCGGATGGAGTCCATTTACGGAGATGTGGCGGATTTTGACCGTCTGTGGTCCTCCTTTGAGCGGGCACAGCCGGAGATTCTGTTTCATCTGGCGGCGCAGCCCATCGTCCGGGAAGGCTATCGGGACCCAATAGGCACCTACCGCACCAATGTGATGGGAACCGTTCATATGCTGGAGTGCGTTCGCCGCTCTGACTGCGTGCGGAGTGTTGTCAACGTGACGACGGACAAGGTCTATGAAAATCACCAGTGGCCCTGGGGCTATCGGGAGACCGACCGGTTGAACGGATTTGACCCGTATGCCAATTCCAAGTCCTGCTCGGAGCTGATAACCAACAGCTTCCGCAACAGCTTTTTCCAAGGGCGCCCGGCAGCGGTGAGCACCGTTCGGGCAGGGAACGTCATCGGCGGCGGCGACTTTTCCGCGGACCGGATTATCCCGGACTGTGTCCGGGCGGTCCTGGCGGAGGAGCCGGTCCGCCTGCGGAACCCTGCTTCGATACGGCCCTACCAGCATGTGCTGGACCCGCTGGCGGCGTATTTGCTGCTGGCTCAGCGGCAGTCTGAGGACACCGGCCTGGCAGGCTGCTATAATGTGGGACCGGACAGCGGCGGGTGTTTGACGACCGGGGATTTGGCGGATTTGTTCTGCCGGGCCTGGGGGCCGCCCGCCCGCTGGGAAACGGACGGGCCGGATGGCCCCCACGAGGATGCGGTGCTGAAGCTGGACTGTGCGAAAATACGGGCCGTGCTGGGCTGGCGGCCCCAATGGACGGTGGAACAGGCGGTTGCGGAAACGGTGGCCTGGACAAAGGAATGGCGGAACGGACAGGGGCCCGCCTGTATGGAACGACAGATTTCGGCGTTTTTTGACGCCGGCCGGCAGTGAGGGAGCATATGACAGGACCGTGTTGTGAGCCAGTTTTGGCTCAGATTTTAGACCTGCTGGATACAGCGTGCCAGGCCAGCCTGGAGCTGATGGACGCCTGCGGCGCAGGCGATATCACCGGTGCACAGGAGCTTCTGGACGGTATGCGGGCGGCTGTGGATACGGTGCGCTCTGCCCAGAAGCCGCTTCTGCCACTGCTGGAGCACGCCTATACGGCGGAAATGCTGGAGAATATCGAGGACACGCTGGATGAGATCACGCGCTCAATGGGGGCGGAGCAGCATGAGCGCGCCGCGATGAAAATGGAATATCAGCTCTTCCCATTTCTGCGGCAGCTGAAAGAGAGCTTTTACTTTTGGGGGGCTGTTTACCCCGACCCGGCCCAATGGCAGCGCTACTGTCAGGAGGAATTTGCGGCCCACTATCAAAATTTTTATGTGAGCGGTGGGGCCAGGCCCCGCTACCGGGCCAGTGTGGTGGTCGTGGCATACAACCACCTGGAGATGACGAAGCAGTGTGTGGAAAGCGTGCTGCGCGATACGGACTTTGAGGCCCTGAACGCCGAGCTGGTCCTGGTGGACCACGGCTCCTCGGATGACGTTTTGGAGTACTTCGAGCGCCTTGGCGTGGGAAGGGTCATTCATTATAAGGCGAATATGCGGGGGACGATGTTTTGCGCGCTTCCTCAGATCTGTGACAGCGAGTACTATGTCCATGTGGCAAACGATACGGTGGTCACAAAAAATTGGCTGGACATTCTGCTCTCGTGCATGGACTCTGACCCTAAGATCGCGCTCGCGGTCCCGGCCACCTGTAATATCAGCAATTATCAAAATTGGAACGTTCCCACCAGCGACTGCAAGAAGCTGTTGAAGCTGGCGGCAGCCCACAACCGCAGCAACCCCCGGCTGTGGAATGACCGGGCCCGTGTCCTGCCCCCCATCGGGGTGTTCCGTATCCGTACACTCAATGAAATCGGCTTTTGGGATCCGTATTTTTACACCTTTGATTTCATGGACGACGATTTCAGCTTGCGGGCCCGCAGGAACGGATTCCGGCAGGTCCTGTGTGAGGATGTCATGTGCTATCACCGGGGCTCCGCGACCATCAAGGAGGAGCAGCGGAAGGAGAACACCCTGACCAGCGGAGGCGCGCTGTTCCGAAAAAAGCATAGCGTGGACGCATGGGGAACCGGATGCTGTTACGACGCTCAGATCATGAGAATGATGGACACGGCGGGCATTGAGGGGGGCGCCGTCAACCTTTTGGGCATTGACTGCGGCTTTGGCGACACAGTTCTGCAAATGTGCAATCAACTGCGCCGGGAAGGACGGGAGGCCAGCATCTACCATATCACCACAGATGCCGCCTATCTGCCGGACCTGCTTCCCCAGTCCAAGGAAGCGGTGTACATCCCGAGGGAAGCGCTGCCGCCCGCCCTGGGGGAGTGCTTCCCCGGAGTCCGCTTTTCCTGTGTCTGCGTGGGAAAGGAGCTGAACGATTATCCAGAGCCCATGCGGCTCCTGGATGGACTCTCCCGCCGGATGGAGGAAAAGCAGCAGTTGTTTTGCTCCTTCAAAAACCCGTTCTTCGCGGTCACGCTGAATCAGATGCTCCAACTCTCGCTTCCGGAATCGCCTATGCTGCTGCTTCCCCCGGAGCGGATTCGCCTGGAGGCGGAAAGACTCTTCTCAAAGGTGGAGCTGTCAGGGACGATGCAGGAAATCCAGGGTCTGGACGGTTTTATGGTCCGCCACTATGGGACGCCGGGGAAGGCGGACCTCAAGAACCGGCTGAAAACCAGGCTGTATTACATCAAATGCGTGAAATAAGCCCGAAAACAGCGGGAAAGCACATCAACCATGCTGAAAAGAAATGAGGGGGATTATATGGAACCTTTCGCTGACGCGGCCGTACAGTTCCAACAGGAGAAGGAACGGGATATTGCGGCCATGACGCGGGACAAAAATACGAAACGGATTGGACGGCTCTTCCTGGACCATGTTACGGATTACAAATACGGGTACTATTTCACCTGGATGGGGCGTCCAATTATTCAGCATCCCCAGGATATGGTGGCCTTGCAGGAGGTGATTATGGAGGTCCAGCCGGACCTTATCCTTGAGACAGGCATCGCTCATGGCGGAAGCCTGATTTTCTCCGCCTCCATGTTGGAATTGTTGGACAGCTTCGCGCCCAGGCCGGAGATCCAACGGCAGGTTGTTGGAATTGACATTGAGATCCGGCCCCACAACCGTGCCGCGATTGAGGCGCACTCCATGTTCCGAAGGATCACCATGCTGGAGGGTTCCTCCACGGACGAGGCTGTCGCGGAGCAGGTCCGCGCCATAGCCGCGCGGCATGAGCGGATTTTGGTGCTGTTGGATTCCTGCCACACAGAGGCCCACGTATTGAATGAGATGGAGCTCTATGGACCGCTTGTCTCGCCTGGCTCTTATCTGGTGGTCTATGATACCCTTGTAGAATTTGAAGACAAGTCCCATAGCGGCCGCCCCTGGGCCAAGGGGAACAATCCCTATACCGCGGTTCAGGCTTTTCTGCCCCGGCACAGGGAGTTTGTACTGGACGAGGGGATTGAACAGAAATATGTGCTCACCTCCTGCCCGGGCGGGTGGCTGAAGCGCAGAGAAATGAAGTGAGCGGGCCCGCGTTTGGCCGGCCTATGAATGACGAAGGGTGGGAAGATAAATGGCGGCCTTCGAGTTTCAAACGGCAGCATTGAACGGCGTGGTTGAGATCACCCCCTTTTACGCCAGGGATGCCCGCGGATATTGCATGAAATGGTTTGAAAAGGACCTGTTTTCGGACCAGGGGATCCCGTTTTCGGCGGTGGAGGAGCTGGAGAGCCGGTCTGAGAGAGGGACGCTTCGAGGCCTGCACCTCCAGCTTCGGTACAGCCAGGACAAGCTGGTTCGGGTGCTGTCCGGTGAGGTCTATGATGTGGCGGTGGACTTGCGCCGGGCTTCGGATACCTTTGGCATGTGGGCTGGGTTTTCCCTCTCGGCAGAAAATCGGAGGATGCTGTATATACCCAAAGGCTTTGCCCACGGCTTTCTTGTCCGCAGCCGGGAGGCCGTTGTCCATTACCTGTGCGGAGGCCGCTATGACCCGGACAGTGAGACCGGTGTCCGCTGGAATGACCCAGAGCTCCGGATCCATTGGCCTCTGGAGCCGGGGGAGCGGCCTTTTCTGTCTCCCCGGGATCAAAGCCTTCCGTCCTTTGCGGAATTTCGCCGCAGGGGCGGCCTGTAAGGAGTGCCTATGGGAAAGGTGCTGATTACCGGGATCACCGGTTACATCGGGTCCAGACTGGCCCGGAAGCTGTGCCTGGAAAACGAGGTATACGGGTTGGTGCGCCAGCCCCTGAACACCACCTATCTTTCCGAAGATTTGCGGCGGCGCATACGGCTGATTCCGTACTGCGGGACAGGGGAGAGTATCGCGGCGGCGCTGGAACGGGTCCAGCCCGGTATGGTGTACCATTTAGCGGCCCACTATACAAACGGCCACTCCTTTGAGGACGCCGGAAGGCTGCTTGAGAGCAATTTAGCCTATGGGGTCAATCTGCTGGAGGCGATGGATCAGACCGGGTGCCGCAGGCTGGTCTACGCCACCACAATCACCACCCATGCCGCCGGGGTGGAGTTTCAGCCACTGACGCTCTATGCCGCCATGAAGCAGGCATTTTCGGATCTGACGGCCTATTACACCGGCAGGGATAGGCTTCATGCCGCGGCGGTCGCGTTGGCGGACACCTATGGCCCCGGAGACCGCCGCCCCAAGGTGCTGAATTTGGTGCGCCAGGCAATTTTAGAAGGGACATCCTTGGATTTGACCTCAGGCAGGCAAATCTATGACGCGGTTTATATCGGCGACGTGGTAAAGGGTTTTATCAAAGCGGCGGAAGCGCTGGATGACGCACCCCATTCGTATTTCCAGCTGAGCAGCCGTGAGCCCCTCTCCCTGCGGGAGACCGTGGAGCGGCTGCTTGCGCTCAATGGCCTGACCCTGCGGGCAAATTGGGGCGGAAGGCCAAGGACGGACGCCCTGACGGCGGAAAAACTGGAGCTGTATCCCGCGCCGCCGGGCTGGCGGCAGGAGGTCCCCTTGGAAGAGGGCCTGCGCCGGTTTTGGGCGGACGCACCGCGCTTCGCCCAGTGATGAACTGTATAACAAGGGGAATGATTTATGGATAACCAACACTGCCGCTTCTGCGGCCATACGCTGACGCACACCTTTGCCGACTTGGGCCTGACCCCGCTGGCCAATGAGTACCTGCACAAAGAGGACCTGGACCGGGGACAGATGTTTTATCCCCTGCGTGTCAATGTCTGCGAGAGGTGCTTTTTGGTCCAGGCGGCAGAGTACCAGCGTCCAGAACAGATTTTTGGGGATTATCAATATTTCAGCTCCTACTCCGAGAGCTGGCTAGCCCATTGCAGAGCCTATGTGGATGGAATCGTCCCCCGTCTCTCCTTGACGGGATCCAGCCGGGTGCTGGAGGTGGCCTGCAACGACGGTTACCTTCTTCAGTACTTTCAGCCCTACAACATCCCGGTCAAAGGGGTGGAACCGGCAAAAAATGTGGCGGAGATAGCGCGGGCGAAGGGAATCGATGTGGAGTGCTGCTTCTTTGACGCAGGCTCCGCACAAGCCTTGGCGGATCGGGAGGGAACCTTCGATCTGGTCATCGGCAACAATGTGCTGGCCCATGTGCCGGACATCAACAGCTTTACGGCGGGACTGGCCACGGTTCTCAGCCCAGAAGGAACTATCACGATGGAATTTCCACACCTGCTCCAGTTGATAGGGAACTGCCAGTTTGACACGATTTATCACGAGCACTTCCACTACTTATCCCTGGGTACGGTAATCCGCATATTCCAGGCCCACGGACTCACGGTCTATGATGTGGAGGAACTGCCCACCCACGGGGGGTCTTTACGCATTTATGCCGCCCATGCGGCATATGGCGGCCGAAGCAAGACTGCGGCGGTTTCGGATCTGCTGGCCCGCGAGCGGGCGTTTGGCTTAGAGGACATTCGCACCTACACGGATTTCGCTGAAAAAATCTGCGGCATGAAACTGGACGCCCTCCGCCTGTTCAGCCAGCTGAAGCAGGAGAAACGGCGCGTAGCCGCCTTTGGCGCAGCGGCAAAGGGCAACACTTTTTTGAACTACTGTGGAATCAAGCGGGATTTTATTGACTTTGTGGTGGACTCCAATCCCCACAAGCAGGGCCTGTATCTCCCCGGCAGTCTGATTCCAATTGTGGGGATCGAGTGCCTCAGGGCCTGTCGGCCGGACTATCTGCTGATCCTGCCCTGGAATCTCACGGAAGAGCTGGCAGAAGCGGCCGGGTACGTTCGGGAGTGGGGATGCCGCTTTGTGACATGTATCCCGGCGCTCAAGATCTTTTAGGGGATAGCGCCTCTGAAACCGGCGCTGAGAGGAGTGTTTGCATAGGGCGCAAAGCCCGCCTGACTGAGCGGTTCCTTGGCTCTGCATGACTGGAACGATATCAAAAAGCTCCTGGCCCCCAACGGGGGGCCAGGAGCTTTCAGGCTGTCGAAAAAAGCAGGAATTTAAAATAGGGTGTCAAAACTGTCAGGGCTTTGCGTGGGGGGATAGTGTGAAAGGGGGGCGAAGCCCCCGCTTTCGCGTGCAGTCACCCGCCCGCAGGCGACTGATTTCGTCAGAATGACGAAATCAG